>CAZXSA010000166.1:2369-11624 GCA_964642815.1 uncultured Planctomycetales bacterium
ATGCGACATCCCGCGGACATTCCGTTGGTCACGACGATCAAGGAGCGCTGCCGGGTATGCTATACCTGCGTCCGGGAGTGCCCGGCCAAGGCCATTCGTATTTCGGACGGCCAGGCGGAAGTGCTGGTCGAGCGGTGCATCGGTTGCGGGAATTGCGTGCGGGTATGCAGCCAACATGCCAAACAGATTTTAAGCGGTATCGAGGAAGTGGAGGCCCTTCTGGCCAGCGAGCATAAAGTCGCCGCCTGCGTGGCCCCCAGCTTCCCGGCGGAGTTCGAGGAAATACCCTATACCAAACTGGTCGGCATGATCCGATCCCTGGGGTTCGATTACGTGACCGAGGTCGGTTTCGGCGCGGATTTGGTGGCGGACCGATACCGCAAGCTCCTTGAGGAAAACGGGAACAAGCGGTACGTGGCCACCAGTTGTCCGGCCATCGTGGGGTACGTGGAACGTTACCATCCCGACCTGGTGAATTCCTTGGCTCCGATTGTCTCGCCGATGGTGGCAACGGCCCGGGCCTTGCGCCGGATTCACGGCCAATCACTGAAAGTCGTTTTCATCGGTCCTTGCATCGCCAAGAAAGGCGAGGCGGTGACTCGGAAAATCGCGGGGGACGTGGACGGAGCGTTGACTTTCACGGAGCTGCGTCGGCTGTTCGCGGAGCGTCAACTCTCGCCGGATACGGCCGATACGGACGAATTCGATCCGCCCCACGCCGGGGCCGGGGCCTTGTTCCCGATCAGCCGAGGTATGTTGCAAGCCGCCCAGATCAGTGAAGACCTAGCGGCGGGAATCGTGGTGGCCGCCGACGGACGCAGCGATTTCGTGGAGGCGATTCGCGAATTCGAGGCGGGCGATCTGGACGCCCGTTTACTGGAAGTGTTGTGTTGCAACGGCTGCATCATGGGCGCGGGCATGACCTGCAATATGCCTCTGTTTCATCGCCGCAGCCGGGTCAGCCAATTCGTGCGCCGACGGATGGGGGCGATGGATCATCGCGATTGGGAAGGGCAGATGATCCGTTTCGCCGATCTGGACCTGAGCCGGACCTACGAGGCAAACGACCGGCGAATCGCCGCTCCCTCGGAGGACGCGGTTCGGTTGATTCTGGCGGAGATGGGCAAACTCCGGTCGGAAGACGAGTTGAATTGCGGGGCCTGTGGTTATGAAAGCTGCCGGGAACATGCCATCGCGATATACAAGGGGTTGGCGGAAAGCGAGATGTGCCTGCCCTACACTATCGAGCAACTTCGCCAGACGGTGCAGGAACTGGCCAGCACGCAGGAAGCGCTGAATAATTCCGAGAAACTCGCCAGCATGGGGCAGATGGCCGCCGGCATCGCCCATGAGGTGAATAACCCGCTGGGCGTGGTATTGATGTTCGCCCATATTCTGCTGGACGAGCTACCGCCGGAGAATCCTTACCGCAAGGACTTACTGACGATCGTGGAGAACGCCGATCGCTGCAAGAAGATCGTATCCGGACTGCTGCATTTTGCCCGACAGAACAAGGTGAGCCTCGAAACCACCGACGTGCGGGCCCTGGTGGATCACGCTCTCAAGATCGTGACCTTGCCGGCTAAAATCACCTTGCGGGTCGAGCACGGGCAACAGGACTTGACCGCGGACGTGGACCGGGATCAACTGGTGCAGATTTTGAATAACCTGATCAGTAACGCGCAGGCGGCCATGCCTAACGGCGGAACCCTGACCGTGCGGACCACCGGAGACGGCGAATACGCGCGGATCGCGGTGGCCGATACCGGCATCGGCATTCCGGAAGAGAACCGGATGAAAATTTTCGATCCGTTCTTCACCACGAAGGAAGTAGGTAAGGGCACCGGCCTGGGCTTGGCGGTGACCTACGGAATTGTCAAAATGCATCATGGGAATATCGAGGTGGAATCCAACGCGGATGCCGCCAAGGGGCCGACGGGGACAACCTTCACGGTGATCCTGCCACGTCGCGGCCGCCAGGAAACACCCCCGGTGACGGGTTAACACGGAAAGGGACTGTTCATGGCTAAAACGGTACTGGCAGTGGACGACGATGCCGACTATCTGGCTCAACTGGAGATTCAGTTGTTGGCCGCCGGCTTCGAGGTTTTGACCGCCGATAACGTAGGACAAGCGAAGGAAATTCTCGACCAACGTCGCCCCGACCTGGCGGTCGTGGATCTGATGATGGAGCACATGGATGACGGTTTTACCTTGTGCCACGACATCAAGGCTCGCGACGCCAGCATACCGGTGATCCTGGTCACCGGGGTCGCGGGCGAAACGGGGCTCGACTTCGATGCCTCGACCAAGGAGGAGCGATCCTGGATCAAGGCGGATGCCTTACTGGATAAGCCGGTACGGTTCGAGCAACTCCGTCGCGAGATCGGCAAATTATTGAAGGAATGATCGGCATGGACACGTTGCGGGTATTGGTTACCGACGACGAGGCGGAGATGCGCCGAGCGGTGGAACGGACACTGACCCGGTTTAACGTCATATTGCCCGATGTGGAAGGGGAAGTCTGCTTTGCCGTCGAGCAGGCCGAGAGCGGCGAACAAGCCCTGGAAAAAATCGCCGCCCAGCCTCCGGATATCCTGCTCCTGGACTACAAGATGGGCGGAATGACCGGGCTGGAGGTTCTCGATCAGCTCTCCAAGCAGGAACACGAAATGCTGACCGTGATGGTGACGGCCTATGCCTCGCTGGAGACGGCGGTGGTGGCCACCAAGCGCGGCGCCTTCGACTTCATCGCCAAGCCGTTCACCCCGGCCGAGTTGAAGGACACGGTCCGCAAGGCGGCTGCTCACCTGATGATGCAGCGGCAGGCCCGCAAACTCGCTCAGGAGAAGCGGCAGGTTCGTTTCCAGTTTATCAGCGTATTGGCCCACGAGCTGAAAGCGCCGCTCGGGGCGATCGAAGGATTCTTGCAGGCATTGACGAATCCGCAGGTACGGGCGAACGACGACGCTTGTGGCCAGATGATCGGGCGCTGCCTGGTGCGTACCGAGGGCATGCGCAAGATGATCAACGACCTGCTCGACCTGACCCGGATCGAGTCCGGGGCGAAGCGGCGCGAACTGGTCGATTTGGATATCGTCGAGGTAGTCCGCAAATCGGTTGAAACGCTGACTCCGCAGGCGACCGAACGCAACGTATGCATCGAACTGCACACGGACGGACCGGTCAACATGATCGCCGATCAGGGCGAAATCGAAATCATCGCGAATAATCTGCTGAGCAACGCGGTCAAATACAACACCGAAGGCGGACGAGTCGAGGCCACCATATCGGCCACCGGCGAGGAGGCGGTGTTGACCGTAACGGACACGGGTATCGGCATGACCACCGAGGAAGCCGCTCGGCTTTTCCGCGATTTCGTGCGGATCAAGAACGAAAAAACCAAGCGGATCATGGGCAGCGGCCTGGGGTTATCGATTGTCAAAAAGCTGGCCCTCCTCTACGGTGGCGATGCGATCGTGCGCAGCGAACCGGGCGTCGGAAGCACATTTACGGTGCGTCTGAAACGTAAGCTGGGCGGCGGCGAGCCGGTGGCGGCTACGACCGAAAATACCATTGGCGTCTGACCCTTCGTGGTCACGATTCGGACGATCGACCCGTCTTTGCCGAACGTCAACCCGTGGAACCGACTGAAATACCTGTTCTTGGGGTATTTTACCGCATGGTCTTTCGTCAACCGCACGCCTATACATAGAGAGGATATTTACGAGGAGCGGATATGGGCGCCATGGCCTCCATGACCTTAAGCGAACACGCAACCGACTTCATCGACGATGAACGCCTGCGCGACTTGCTGCAATCATCGCCTCCGGATGAGGGCCGGGTACGGGCCATCATCGATAAAAGCCTGGCCAAGCAGGCCCTAAGCGTCGAGGAAACCGCCGTTCTGCTAAGCGCCGACCAACCGGAACTCGTCGAGCGTATTTTCCAGGCCGCTCGACAACTTAAACGCGACGTATACGGCAACCGTATTGTTCTTTTCGCTCCGCTGTACATCGGTAACGACTGCGTAAACGATTGCCAATATTGTGCGTTCAAGCGGTCGAACCCCAACGCGATTCGACGGACCCTGATGGAACATGAACTGCGCGAGCAGGTCGAGGCCCTGGAAAACCAGGGGCATAAGCGGCTGATTCTGGTATTCGGCGAACATCCCCGCTACGACGCGGATTTCATCGCTGACTGCGTGCGAGCGGTTTACGATGTGCGTGTCAAGCACGGCCGGATCCGTCGGGTGAATATCAACGCCGCCCCGCTCGATCAGGTCGGTTATCGCACGGTCAAGGAAGCGGGGATCGGCACATACCAGGTTTTCCAGGAAACCTATCACCATCCAACCTATGCCCGCTTCCACCCGGTCAACACCCGTAAAGGGAATTACGCCTACCGGCTGGACGCCCTGAGTCGCGCGATGGAGGCGGGCATCGACGACGTGGGCATCGGTGTGTTGTTTGGACTTTACGATTGGCGGTTCGAGGTGCTGGGACTGGTCGCCCACGCTCTGTTTCTGCAGGAACGATACGGAGTCGGGCCGCACACGATCAGCTTTCCGCGCCTGCAACCCGCGGCGGGCGTGCAACTGGACCAACCATACCTCGTCAACGACCACGATTTCAAGCGGCTGATCGCGACGTTGCGGCTGGCGGTGCCCTACACCGGGCTGATCCTTACCGCCCGCGAACAACCCGCTTTACGCCGTGAGGTGATGGAATTCGGAGTGTCCCAGATCGACGCCGGTAGTCGTATTGAAATCGGCGGATACACCGAGGCCGGAGATGCGCAGTGCATGGAACGCGAGCAGTTTCGACTGGGGGACATTCGCCCGCTCGACGAGGTCATGCGCGAATTACTGGTGGACGGATATATCCCCAGCTTCTGTACCGCCTGCTATCGACTCGGTAGGACGGGCGAACATTTCATGGAGTTCGCGATCCCCGGCTTCATTAAGCGTTATTGCACCCCCAACGCCCTGAGTACGCTCATGGAATACCTGACCGACTACGCCTCGCCGGATACACGGGCGGCGGGGTTGCGGATGATCGAGAGCGAAATAGCGAAGATGGACAACGAAACCCAGAAAACCCGGTTACGAGAAATTTTACGGAAAATCGATTCCACCGACGATCGCGATCTCTATTTCTGATTCAGGGTTTGATCTTTTGGGTACTCGTTGATCGACCGGGGGATGGCGGAGTAGGCGGTCGAGCCGATTGGCATGCGCTGGGGCTCGCCACATCCTCCCAGGGCAGCCGATTCGGCAAGGGGAACAGGGGCCAGTTCCTCCGCTTGTACATCCTCGGCCAACCCGCCGAGCCGGTGGCCAAACCACGTGGTCAGCGGCACATATAGATAACCAACCATGAACAAACAGAGGAAAGGCACGCCGATGGTGACCCGCAAGGTTCCGAAACAAAGTATCAGGCAGGCCAGGAGATACAGTCCGACGGCCAATTCCAGGAAGGGCTGAAGTTTGATCTTGCGATTGTCCCGGCGGATCCTCGCCGCCTTATCCTTCCAGCGCCCGCCCCGGCGGCCGACGCCGAATTTCTCCGTGCGTACGAACTCGCCCGGCTCGCCGAAGAAGCCGGCGAGGACGGCCCGGGCGTTATTGAGCGAGATTCCGAGCCCCAAGGCCATCAGGAAGGGTATATACTTGAGGCTGTCCGCCCAACCGCGGAACAATTCGCGCTGGCTGGCGACATAAAACGTGCTGGCCGAAAAAGTCGCGATCAGCAGTACGGAAAAATCGAACACGTAACGAACCCAGCCCTCGGCGAACACATGCACTTTCAGATAGACCACGGGATAAAGCATGAGGGTCAGAAGAACCATATAGAGGTATACCGTGCAACTGGTCAGGTGAAAAAAGGCCTCCAGCTTGATGCGCTTGGGCAGGCGCGAGCGCAGGATCGTGGGCAGCAATTTTCGACAGGTTTGGGCCCCGCCCTTGGCCCAGCGATATTGCTGCTGTTTAAAGCAGGCCATGTCGGGCGGGAGCTCGGCCGGTGAGGTCAGGTCAGGCAGAAAGATGAACTTCCACCCTTTCATCTGAGCCCGATAGGATAAATCGAGATCCTCGGTCAGCGTGTCATGCTGCCAGCCGCCCGCGTCGTCGATGCAGGTCCGCCGCCACATGCCGGCCGTCCCGTTGAAACTCATGAAACGCCCGGATCGATTGCGGGCCGCGTGCTCGATCACGAAATGACCGTCCAGAAGAATGGCCTGCGTCCGAGTCAGCAGGGATTGTTGCCGGTTAATATGCTCCCAGCGGGCCTGGACCATCCCCACGCGCGGATCGGTAAAATAATCGACGGTACGAGTCAGGATGTCCGCCGGAGGAATGAAATCGGCGTCGAAAATCAGGATGAGCTCGCCGGTCGCGGTTTTGAGTCCCTCGGCCAGAGCCCCCGCCTTGTAGCCGCGGCGGTCGGTACGATGCAGGTGCAGAATCTCGAACCCCTGCGTCCGCCAGTACCGAACAGCCTCGGCCACGATCGCCACCGTCTCGTCGGTCGAATCGTCAAGCACCTGGATCTGCAGACGGTCGCGGGGGTAATCGATCCGGCAGGTGGCGTCGATCAGGCGTCGGGCCACCGCGCTTTCGTTGAACATGGGCAATTGCACGGTGATCCGCGGACGTTCAAGAAAACAAGCCCTGATTTTCGGCGTATTACGACGATACTTGTAGTACAGATGAACCAACTGGTAGCGATGCAGGCCGTAAAAGCAGACCAGCCCCAGCACCAGCAGGTACACGGCTAAAAAGCCGTCACGCAACAGATCATGGCTGAAGATTCTTTCCAGCATGGGTGGCTAAGTAACCTTCCCCCGGGTATTTCCGCCCCGGACCGATCCGGACGGTTGAGGTCACGTATAACCTATGTTGACAAGTAATACCTAACCGGTCAAGAGTCACGATTTCATGGCCGCGATCAACTGCTCGGCAATCTGGCGACCTCGATCGCCTTCGTATTTCGAGGCCTTCCAGCGAAAACCCAGCCCATCGGCGGGTTTTCGCGGAATAATATGGAAGTGAACATGCATCACTTCCTGCCCCGCGGCCCGCCCGTTGTTCTGCAACAGATTATAGGCATCCGCGCCGCTCACTTTTTGGACCGCCCGGGCCAACCTGGAAAAAATGGGGGCGACGCGGGCAAGTAATTCGTCGGGCATATCCTCCAGGCGCACATAATGATCCCTGGGAATTAAAACCAGATGCCCCTCGGCCAGCGGTCCAATGTCCAGAAAAGCCAGGACCGCATCATCCTCGTATACCCGCATGGCGGGGATTTGACCTTCAACGATTTTACAGAACACGCAAGTGGAGTCGCGCATAAGCCGCTACCTCCCCGATAAAGGCACAACGGCCGACATGGGTCGGCCGTCGCGCGTCATATCGCCACTCGATCAACGAGTGAACATGCCTGAATAAACCGTCGTTCGTCAGCCCGCGGCCGATAGCGACGATCTCTATTTGTAAGGACTCACTCGCTCTGCTCGGCGTTTTCCTGCTGGGCGGGTTTTTCCGTCGCCCCGCTCGATTCGGAACGCGACCGTTTCTTGATTGCCTTGGCGGCCATCGCGTAACGCCGCTCGGTACGACGCCGTCGCGCGGTCTTCTCCGGACGGGTCACGGTCCCCGGCGATTCCTCCTGGCCCACCAACTGGAGCACGGCCTTGGGTGTACTGTCGCCTTTTTGAACCTTACCCAGGGTAATAACCCGCGTATAGCCGCCGGGGCGATCCAGATAATTCGGAGCCACATTCGCAATCAGATGATGCACGATGGAGGTGGCGGTAAACTTCATGCCCCCCCGGGCCTGACCTAGACGGTGACGCCGCCCGCTGCGCGAACGTAGAACCCGAGCCCGCGCCGCATCGGACATATCCTCATACTGTTCCTGAAATTCTTCAGGAATCATGGCTCGATCGCCGAGCAACGCGGTCAGCCGTTGCCGCGCGGCCAAGCTGCCCTGGTGGGCCTTGCGGGCCAGGGTAATCAGCCGTTCCGCAAAAGGCCGAAGATCTTTCGCCTTGGGCAGCGTCGTCGTAATCTGCCCATGCTCAAAGAGACTCTGGGCCATGTTGCGACGAAGCGCCTCCCGGTGCTCACTCGTGCGATTCAGTTTTCGTCGGGCAACACGATGCCGCATAACTAACTCCTCGTCTTCATATCATCCGCCCATCGAATCAACTCGATCGGCAAGCTAGGTTATCCCAGATTCACATCGGCCGGCATGGAGCCGGCACCGCCGGTGGAAGCCGCGCTAAAACCGCCGGACTCGCCACCCGACAAATCAATCCCGCTTTCCGCTCCCGGGCGCGCCGGCTCGCCGGGAAGGGCCATGCCCAGACTCAGTCCGAGATCGGCCAGTTTTCGTTTGACTTCACGCAGGGAGGTCCGCCCGAAGCTGCGTACCTTGAGCAAATCGGGCTCGGTCATGCGGACCAGTTCGCCGACGGTGGCCACCTTGGCCGATTCCAAGCAGTTGCTGGCCCGCACGGATAAATCCAGTTGAGCAATAGGCATGGACAGGCGATCCTGCAGGGCCTTGTCCAACATGCCCTCGGTCTCGACCGGCTTAACCTCGCTGCTGACCATTTGCTCGCCAAGCTCATGGTACTGCACGAACGGATTGAGGTGCTTGCGGAGAATCTTGGCGGCCTCGACCAAGGCATCTTCCGGACGAAGGGTTCCGTTGGTCCAGATTTCCATGATCAGACGATCGTAGTTGGTCCGTTGACCGACACGGGTCTCCTCGGTCTTGTAACGCACCCGGGTGACCGGGGAGAAGATGGAATCAACCGCGATGATGCCCAGCTCCTCGATCCCGACCTGGTTCTCCTCGGAGGTACGATAGCCACGTCCCGCATCCACCCAGAAGTCGATGGAGAAATCCACTTCCTCGGTCAGGGTCGCGATCAACTGTCCCTGATTAACGATGGTGATCGCCGGGTCCGCCTCGATGTCCCGCGCGAAAACCTCGCCGGGGCCGCGGCGCACCAGACGCATCGTCTTCTCGCCCTCGCCGTCCAGGCGCAGAACGAGCCGCTTGATGTTGAGAATAATATCGGTCACATCCTCCAGTACGCCGGGCAGGCTCATGAACTCATGATTGACCCCGCCGATACGTACCTTGGTGACCGCCGCCCCTTCCAGACTGGACAACAGAATCCGCCGGAGACTGTTGCCCACCGTGGTTCCAAAACCGCGTTCAAAAGGTTCAATCAGCA
>CAZXSA010000167.1:0-11566 GCA_964642815.1 uncultured Planctomycetales bacterium
GCCCGACCTCTTTGAGGGCGACCAACTCGTTCTGCTCGGCCAGTATCTCGGCGATGAGCCGCTGGGCTTCCGCCTGAGCGGAAACTATCTGGGCCGTCAGCGGACCTTCGAGTTTACTTTCGCCCTCGACAAGGCCACCACGCGCAATTCCTTCGTGCCCCGCCTGTGGGCCAGCCGCAAGATCGCCGTTCTGGTCGACGCCATCCGTCAACTTGGGGCCAACGGCGATCCTTTAGTTGCGACCGGACCATCCGTTCATGATCCGAAGGTCAAGGAACTTATCGAGGAGATCGTGCGGCTCAGCACCGAGTTCGGGATCCTCACCGAATACACCGCCTTTCTTGCCCGCGAGGGCACTGATCTGTCGCAACGCGAACGTCAACTCTCTGAGGCAAGTACGAAATTTCAACAGCGAGCCATGAACACCCGCTCCGGCTTGGGCGGCGTCAATCAGGCGACGAATAACGTCTTCATGAAAGAACAGAGTGTGGTGAACCCTTCCAATGCCTTTTTCGACGAAAACATGAACCGTGTATCCGTCACCCAGGTGCAGCAGATCAACGACCGGGCTTTCTATCGAAAGGGCGGACGCTGGATCGACAGCCGGATCGTTAACCAGTCGGCCGAGGCGCAACCGAGCCGGGTCATCGAATTCGGCTCGGACGATTTCCGGCAACTGGCCGCCCGCCTGGCCGCCGAAGGCCGCCCGGGAATGATCTCCCTGCGCGGGGATATTCTCATGGTGGTGGACAACCAGCCGGTCCTGGTTAAAGCCCCGGCCGGCGATTGATGAAACCCCGTAGGGCGGGCTCTCGTGCTTCGTAGCGAAGCTACTTCGCAGAGAAGTATTGCCCGCCGCGGACTGAGGACAGTCGGGTGGCCCACCTTGTCCCGAGGTGGGGGAGCGATGACGTGTTGCGGCCCTGTTTGATAGACCAAGAGAAGACACGAACAAAGGAGCAAGTTCCATGAGACAAATGTTGGGAACAACACAGATTGTGGTCCTGGGTGTTATGTGTGGCCTGGCCTGCTCACTACAAATCACTTCCGCGGCGGGGGGCGGTATTCAGGATGCCAAACTGGAAGTCGAAAAGGTGGCCCTGTTCAAGAATGGTCTGGGCTATATTACTTCGACGGCCACTCTGCCCCAGGATGCTGCTACCGTAAGATTCGGCCAGCTTCCGGTTCCGACCTTCGGTACTTTCTGGGTCGGATACACGAAAAATTTGAAAGTGTGCGGCCTCGTGGCCTCCATGGAGGACGTGGACGAAAACGTCCCGGCCCAGAATGTGGGCCAGCTTCTCCATGCGAACGTGGGGCGGAAGGTGATCCTGCGCACCGGGACCGGCGAGAAAGACGTCGTGGAAGGAATGATCCTGGCTGGACCCGCGGAAACGGAATTTCGCGAACCGGCCGGCCCGTATTTTATGGATACTCGCCGGCGACAGGAGGGCCACGGCCGGTCGGTTGTCGACGTAGCTCCGACGAACATTGTGCAGATCAAAACGGATAAAGGGATTGTTGCCTTGAATATCCATTCCATCACCCGGGCCGATTTTGAAGGCGATGACGCGATCCATCCGGCATCGGTAAAACAGAAACGGCCCGGCATAAGAATGGAACTCGATCAACCCGCCGGGCGCGAAAAAGTGTTCATCAGCTATCTAACCCGGGGTGTCACCTGGTCCCCCGGTTATCTCATCGATCTGTCCGACGCGAAAACCGCCCGGTTCAGCGCCCATGCCCTCGTTATCAACGAGCTGATGGATTTCAAGAAGGTGAATCTTGAACTGATTACCGGCTTTCCCAACATCAAATTCAGTGAAGTGCCCAGCCCGATCGCGATGAGTCAGAACCTTGCCGATTTTTTGAATTCGTTGACCATGGGGCGAACAGATCGTGAGCGCGACGCAAGACGTGGCATGATGACCCAGCAGCAGGTCGCCATGGTGAGTAATGTGGCTTTTTATGACGAATTTGAAACTCCGTTAACTCCAGGTTACGCCTCCGCAACCCAGGGCATGGTGTCTGAAGACCTCTTTCTTTATCCCGTGAAAGAATTCAGCCTGAAGAAGGGGGAAACCGCATGGCTGCCATTATTCACCGCCGAGATGCCCTACAAGCACATTTACACCTGGAAAATCGAGGACTTTGTGGATAGCGACGACCGCTATCGCAACGAAAGAGATCGAGCCGAAAGCAGACCGTCCGAAGAGGTTTGGCATAGCTGTCGCCTGATGAGCAACCTCAAGATGCCGCTGACCACCGCCGCCGCGGAATTTGTGAAAGACGGCGCGTTCACCGGGCAGGATATCTGTTACTACACCGCGCCCGGCGCGGAAACCACCATCCGTATCAACCGGGCCATGAATGTGCTGGCGGAACAGGCGGAGGGCGAGGTAAAACGCAGTCGAAACGCCGGGCGGTTTTATGGATATGATCACGATCTGGTTACCGTACAAGGTGAGCTGAAATTGCGGAGCAGGCTGGACCAGCCGGTTAAGGTGGAAATCATCAAAGAGTTGTCGGGCGAGGTGCTCGAAGTCTCGCCGGATGCCAAAGATGAAAAAACAGCCAAGGGGCTCCGGCAGGTTAATCCGAAGCACGTGCTGACCTGGGAGATCGAACTGAAACCCGGCGAGGAACGGAAGTTGTCATACAAGTATCAGGTTTATATCCGGGGCTGATGGCCATACGGCGGAGTGGGGTGGCCCACCTCGTAGCTTGGTTGGCCAGCGACGAAATGTTGTACGAGTTGCCGCGTACATTACGACATATTATAAGGAACGTCTATGGCAGAACGGCCCGCCATTCTGGTGATTGAAGACGATCCCGGTATTCGCGAAGGCATTATCGACGCCCTGGAGTGCGAAGGTTTTCGCACGCTGGCGGCCGCGAATGGAAACAAGGGCCTGGAAATGGCCGTGGAGGTCGATTGCGATCTGCTGCTGCTCGATCTGATCCTTCCCGGCCGCGACGGGCTGGACATACTGCGTGAAGTGCGGATCACCCGTCCGACGCTGCCGGTCATCATCCTGACCGCCCGGGGCGAGGAGCGGGATCGCGTGCAGGGCCTCAAGCTGGGGGCCGACGATTATATGGTCAAGCCGTTCAGCGTGAAGGAATTGCTCGCCCGAGTCGAGGCCGTGTTACGTCGCTCACCGGAACGCCCGCTGGATATCAACGAAGTGGCCGTGCCGGGCGGGCGGGTGCAACTGGCCCGCAATCAGGTCTGTTTCGACGACGGCCGTAGCGTTGAGCTTTCAGAGCGCGAGGTCGAACTTCTGCGCTACCTGGCCCGGAACGCCGGGCGGACGATCTCTCGCGAGGAAATTCTCGCCCGGGTCTGGCGGTTGGATCCCAAAGGTATCGAAACCCGCACAATCGACGTGCATGTGGCCCGGTTGCGGGAGAAGCTGGGCGATACGGCCGCCGAGCCTGCGGTCATCGTCACCGTTCGTGGCCGCGGGTACATGTTCGCCGCACCGGAGGAATCATGAACCGCCCCTGGGTCATCTGGTCGGTGTTTCTGCTCTGCCTGATCGTCGGCTTGACCGCGATGGGCTGGATCAGTGCGACGATCATTCGGCTGGACCGCGACGAAGCCGCCGCCCGGCGGCAGGCGGCCTACGAGGAGCGGGTCCGCCTGGCCTTGTGGCGTATGGAATCGGCCCTTGCGCCCATCGTCGCCCAGGAAAACGCCCGGCCTTACTTTCACTATCAATCCTTCTACTCTCCTACCCGCGCTTACACGCGCATGTTCGCCGAAATCCAGGCGAAAGAGCTGCTGCTCCCTTCGCCACTGCTGACGTTTTCTTCACCCTACATCGTGCTGCATTTTCAGTTGGGGCCGAATGGTCAATTAACTTCGCCGCAGGTACCGCTCGGTAACATGCGCGACCTGGCGGAAAGCCGATACACCAGCGCGGAGTTCATACAAAAATCGGTGGAGCAACTGGCCGCCCTGGAAAAGCGCGTCGACCTTCATTTTCTCTTGCAGAAAAAGCATTTCGTGGGGCAACAGATTGAAGAGGGTTTTGGCGATGCCGCACCGTTCGCGCAGCAGCTTGCAAACAAACAAACGTTCAACAATATCCTCGAAGCGGACGCGGGAAGGCGTGCCGAGCAACAGCGTTCTGTTGTCAGCAACATGGCCCAGCAAAAGGCCGAAACTCCGACGGGCGATTTCCTTGAGGGCATGATGCAGCCGGGTTGGTATGCCGACACTCTCCTGTTGGTCCGCCGCGTTGTCGTCAACGGCGATGCTTACCTGCAAGGTTGCCGGATGAACTGGTCGGCGATCGAGTCCTGGTTGCAGCAGGAAATAGCTGATCTGCTGCCGAACGCACAACTGGATCCGGCTCCCGTATGGGGTCCGCAACCGGCCGCTCTGCAATTAGCGACGTTGCCGGTTAAACTAGTCCCCGGCCCCATTCCAGTGATCGATGCCGCGGCGACCTCACCGATCCGCATGGCCTTGCTGTTCGCCTGGATCGGTTTTCTGCTGGCCGCCGTCGCGGCCCTGATTCTTTTGAAAGGGGCCATTTCGCTGAGCGAACGACGGGGCGCGTTCGTTTCGGCCGTCACCCATGAGCTGCGTACGCCGTTGACCACCTTCAGGCTTTATGCGGATTTGCTGGCCGAGGACAAATTCCACGACGAGGAAAAACGCCGCCGTGCTTTAGGGCGGCTGCGCAGCGAGGCGGATCGGCTCGGCCATCTGATCCAGAATGTGCTGGCCTACGCCCAACTCGAGCGTGGCCGCGACGTACGACACATGGAACTGCTGAATATGGCGACGTTGTTTGAGCGGATCAAGGATCGGCTCGAGGAGGTGGCCGCCCGCGGCGGCATGGAACTCGCGTGGGGAAATGAATGTCCCGAAGCCCGTCTCCGCGTGGATACCTCGATCGTGGAACAGATACTGCTCAACCTGGTGGACAACGCCTGCAAATACGCGGCCGAAGCGACGGATCGGCGTATTCATCTTCGGGCCGCCCGTCAGGGCGAACGGGCGGTGTTACGTTTGCGCGATCACGGCCCCGGCTTATCCGCGGATATGGCCGGCCGATTGTTTCGACCGTTCTCCAAATCCGCTCATGAGGCCGCCCACAGCGCCCCCGGCGTGGGGCTGGGTTTGGCCTTGAGCCGCCAGCTTGCCCGCCGGCTCGGTGGCGAATTGGAACTTGATCGAACAACGCCGGACGGGGCCTGTTTCAGACTGACCATCCCACTGGTTTCCTCCTGATGTCTTCAACCACGACGCAATAATAAAACTGTTTTCTTCTCCGTGTCTGCTACTCTGCGAAGTAGCTCGCTACGTAGCACGAGTCCGGGCCTCCGTGGTAAAAACACCTCATAGATTCTCGAGGATATCCCGACGGGGAACGAGGCGGGTGCCACGCTGCTGTTCGATCTTGCAGGCGGCCAGCCAGCGGTTGCGTAGCTCGTTGTTTATATCGGTACCGCTCATCCCACTGCAGGCCGCCGCCGGTATCTTGCCGCCGGACCGATGCCCATGCCCGCCGCCGCGCCCGAGTCCCTTGAGAACAACTTGCAGCAGAGCGTTGGCATCACCGCCCTGTGGCGACGTTCGAGCGGAGAGATAGACATCGCCTTCCACCATCGCGACACAGAGGACCCGCCGCATACCCTCGCAACGAATCAGCAAGTCCGCGATCTCCGCGACGATCTCCGGCCCGCCGGCCTGCGGGAGAAAACAGATGGCCGCCCCGTCGTGAAGAAACGTGTTTTCCATAGCCAACAACATGTCCGCGTAATAACTCCGCGGCAGGGGAGCGTTTTCGATACCGGCCAGCTTCTCATGGTCGGCCTTGGGGGTCAGCCAGGCGATCGCGCCCTTATCCAGCCGGGAAAGGGCGGGTTGCTCCATGCGCGTATCCGTGCGCAGGGCGTAGATCATCGCGGTAGCCAGGTCCGTGCCCGGCTCAACCTGTTGCTCGCGCAAGTATTGGGCGGCGATGGTGGCCGATGCCGCCGTCCGGGGGCGAAGATCGCGAAACAATACGCGGAACGACCCAGAATCCGCGCCATGATGATCGATCACGGCCACCGGCTTGATCGCGGTGTTCTGCAAGAGATGATTGTTCGCCAACGGATTGCAATCCACCAGCACAATGGCGTCGGCCGGATCGGGATCGAGGTTATCCACCATCTCCAGTGGCGGCTTGAGCAACTCGACCATCCGCCGGTTCTCCGCCCGGGAGATGGCCCCGCCGGCAATGATCCGCCCCGGCTTACCCAGCCGCGCGGCGATCAGCTCGCAAAGCGCCCAACCGGTCGCGATGGCGTCCGGGTCGGGATTATTGTGGGCCACCATCAACACCCGGCCGTACTTTTCAAGCACTTTGAGCAGTCGATCGGAACGTCTCGTGGGACACCTCGCTTTTCCGGCCGCGCGGCCACCTTCAGCCTACCCGCGAGCCGCCATTCAAGCCAACTCAAGAAACCGGTCGGCCACCGTTGGTTTGTGATTTGCGCGGGATTCAATTACCTTACCGGTGGGAAGTGTGACGTCATGACCAGTTTTATGAATTGGATGGATGCATATCCGTATATCTGGCCGATCTTCATCTTCTGTGCGCGACTCACGGATGTATCCCTGGGGACCATTCGAACCATCATGGTCGTTCGCGGCTCGCGCGTCCTGGCCCCGATTCTGGGTTTCTTCGAGGTAAGCATCTGGCTTCTGGCTATCTCCGGCGTCATCACCCATCTCGACCGCTGGTACAACGTCGTCGCCTACGCAAGTGGCTTTGCCGCCGGTAACGCGGCGGGCATCATCCTTGAACAAAAGCTGGCCATCGGCATGCAGGCCTTGCGCTTGATCTCGCGCACGAAAAGCGCGGCGGTGGCGGCCGGCCTGCGGCTGGCGGGTTTCGGAGTGACCGAGATCAAGGGGCACGGCCTGGAGGGAACCGTTTCGATTTCTTTCGTGGTGGTGCCTCGCCGGGATACGCCCACGGTTATCAAGGTAGCCCGCAACATCGATCCCGACGTGTTCGCGACCGTCGAGGATGTCCGCTCGGCTAATCTGCACAACTATCGCGGTGCCGTTCCGCCCACCGGCTGGCGAGCGATCCTGAAACGAAAATAGTTCGCATGGTTCACCACGGAGGCACGCCTGCGCCGGGGCGGAGCCGTGCCTCCGTGGTAAAATCACCTTACTCCTGCTTGACCGTGATCCGTTTCGGTTTGGCCTCCGGGTGTTTCGCGACGGTAATGGTCAGCAATCCGTTACGATACTTCGCGTCCACCTGGTCCGCGTCGGCCGAAGCGGGTAACTGCACGGTCCGCTGGAAACTCCCGAAACTCCTTTCTAGTAACCGATTTTCCCGTTTCCTTTATTGCCTTAAAACCACTCCGTCATTGACTGCGTACCGGAATTTTCTTTGGCTTGGCGGCCTCGGCCTTGGGTAGGTGAAGTTTCATCACGCCGTCGTTCAATTCGGCCTGAATCTTGTCTGGATCGATGCCTTCCCCGACCCTGAACGAACGATAGAAATCGCCCACGCCATACTCCCTCAGCAGGTAATTCGTCGACGCCTCTTGCTGACGCGGCTCGACCCGGCCTTGCAAGGTCAGCAGACCCTGTTCGTAACGAATGTCGATATCGTCGGCCCGAACTCCGGGCATATCCGCGATAGGCCAAACCCCGATTGTTACGCTTCTAAACAATAAAATGTCACATTCATCCAAAATTCATGAATGAATGCGATTTACGACAATTTTTAAATTCAGTGGCACTGTCGATACGTTAATTCTTGGCATCATGTCTTGCAAATATTTATAAATAATAGAGTTATATCATGTTTTCAGTCATTGCGCATGTTGTCGGTTTCGATGTAAAAAAATAAATATTAAAGCCTGATTATCGCATAGCGGGTTCGAGACGGCATCGCAAAGTTTTACGTTTAATTTTGCCTATCTTAAACATAAATTGACAGCCTTGGGAAATACTAATAGAATGATATGTACTTATTCAGAGTCGAGGATTCTCTGGCGACTCGTGTCCGTGTCCGGAAGTATGTGGGCGAGGGTAAAAGCGAATGTCCGCAAGGCGGGAATTTATCCTTTCAACGTCCTCCAATAATGCGCGGGGAGTACTTTTTCACGTGGTATTGGTCGTCGGATTCTTGTCGGAAGCTCAAGGTTCGTTCCTTGTTCCCGGAAAATTTAAACCGGATGGTGGAATCATTTAGAGGAATGTTACGTTTTAGGAACTGTTGTCTTAGAAGGAGGAAAAGGATGTTAAAAAAACTGGTTTGTTTGTTCGCTATTCTGGGCATGGTCAGCGCGGCCTATGCGTCCAATGACTGGGATGGCGGAGGTGATGGTACCACTTGGAGCGACGGCAATAACTGGGATGACCCGGAGAATGTGCCGCCGCAAGCGGGCGAGACCTGGACTGTAAATAAAAGCTCGGGCGCAACCTGGAACATCCTCGTTGACCAAAGCCCTGCTTGGACCATCGGAGGCGGGTCTATCAATCCCAGTAATTTGTCTGGTTCGTATGTCGACCTTACGGTGCCTACGGGTGTAACCTTGACCTCTTCCGGAGGTCTGGATTTCAAATCAGCAGGCACCTTGACCATCGAGGACGGGGCGACGTACGACATGCGGTATGGCCAGCTCACCATTGAGAGAGCCGACACAATTACGATTATCGAGGCCGATGGCGAAATGCTGGTCAGCACCCTGCGTCACGACAATGGCACCAAGTTACATGTCTATGGCGACCTCTGGATCTGGACGATCAGCCGGATCGCCGTCGATCCCGGTTGGTTGTTCAACGTCTATGATGGTGGAAAGGTTACGGTCGCCGGCGTGGTTCCCTACACCGTATGGGCCGAAGGTGATCCCGGAGTCATCGGCATGTATATCGGCTCCACGGTCGAGATGACCGGCAATCACCTGGCGGACTTCCGGAACAAGGTGGTGGCCAAGGAAGGCGTGCTTACGGCCGAGATCGTCGGCGGCTACACGGTGGTGACCTGTGTCGCCGAAATACCTGAACCGGTATGTAACACCGATCTTCCGTCGGACGCGGACGGCGACGGCGACGTGGATCAGGACGATTTCGCCCAGTTCCAGGTCTGCTACAGTGGCACGGATACTTATCCCACTTCGCCGGAAAACTGCGGCTGTTTTGATGTCAACACGAGCGGCACCATTGACGCGGTCGATTTCGCCGCGTTTACCGCTTGCGCGACCGGCCCGGGGATCCCGGTGAACGGGACGACGGCCCCGGGTTGCGCGGCCTTGATGGCGGGCAGTTGGGAAGCCAATGACGGCGCGCTGGGCCACCTGTGCGGCTCGTTGCTGGATACCGACGATTGGCGTTGTGTTCCCGCCGATCTGGGTGAGAATACGGAATGCTTCATGAGCTACGGGCCTTACATCGTCCTGGATGCCGGCGAATATACCGCCCGGCTCTACTTGCGGATCGACGATATCGCCGGCGATGACGACAATATTGTCGCGGTCGATGTTTACAGCCCGCAGGGCGGGATTCTGGCCGGCCCGTTCACCTACACGCGGTCGGATTTCGTGGCGGCCGACGCATGGCAGCGATTTGATGTCAACTTCACCAATCCGGGCAGTGGATTCAAGGCGGAGTTCCGGGTGGTTTATTATGGCAACGCCCAGTTGGATCTGGATAAGGTGGAGTTGCTGAAGGTTTCCGGCATTTCGGGTCAACCGGGTACGCCGTATGTGGTCAGTGGCTTCAACGGCGGTCTGGACAGTTGGACCGCCAGCACGTGGGTGGCGGGCACCAGTGGCCCCGGTACCACCACCTGGATCAGTACCATCGGCAACCCGCCGGGCAGTGTCAAAGCGCTCGGTGCCGGTACCACGAACGGCAGCGATGGTTGCACCCGCGAGGGGAGCATCATTCAGAAAGCCATCGATACCAGCGGTAAGAGCAATCTGTGGCTGCATTACGATGCGAATTTCGCCTGCCGATTGCGCTGGACCGGTTATCCCGGTTGCACGGCCTGCTCCAGTAATTGGCTGGAAGGCGACTGCGATGACAAGCTGGTCGCGTATTGCAGCACGGACGGCGGTACAACGTGGACCCTGCTTGAGCAGATTTATGCCGTGGATGTGAACGGGGGCGTTTACCTGCCTCGGCAGATCAAGTTGCCCGCCGCGGCGAACAACAACGCGAACTTCGTGTTGAAGTTCCAGACGCAGGTCAATACGGTGGATGACGTGATCTACGTGGACAATATCGGGCTCAGCGAAGGTACGGAGTAATCCACGAGCCTGATGGTTTGACTTACGACCTGGGTGGCTTGTCCAAGCGGCAGGCCACCCAGGTTCTTTTTTGCCCGGCGGGGGTTCATCCTGACGAATAAAGCCTTCGTTGGCCGACAAATCCTAAATCCCGCTATATTTATTTAAACTTGACTACATGAAATATTAATAATTCACTGCACCCTTTTTTGGATTTTCAGTGTCTATTGGTTGAAATATCTTGACACCCTGGTGAATTTGCGTTATATTTCAAAGTGCTTATTCAGCGGGGAGTTTCTCCCTTTTTTTATTATACGAGTCCACGTGCTCGGGAGAGGGTAAGGCAAATGGCGGCAAGGCAGCGGTGCATCTTCAGCTACGGTGGCCATGCAAATAATCGTTCATTATGCACTATTGATCGGCAACCGATTCCCCGGCGTTCAAGGTTAGTTCCTGGCTCCCAAGAAGAAAAAACCGATTGACGTATTCATTCGGTCGAGCGACCTTTTTGGGAATCGTTTTCTTATTGAAGGAGGAAAAGAGATGTTGAGAACACTGGTTTGTTTGCTGGCTCTTCTGGGCATGGCCGGCGCGAGCTATGGGTCCGCGAACTGGACCGGTGGCGGCAACGATGGGAATTTTAATAACGAAGCGAATTGGGACGAACCCATGTTCCCGCCCAATCCAACCAATGGATGGAAGGTTAACAAAAATTACGGTGGCAATTATGACATTCATGTCACCGCGGATGCCGTTACCCAAGGGGGAACGTTGTATAACTATGGTGCCACGAACCCGGCCACCTATATCGCAACCCTAACGGTGGATGAGAACAAAACACTGCAGATGACCGGCGCTTTGGTTTGGGAAAGAGAACAGAAGGTGATGGTCGAGTCCGGGGCGAGTCTGATCATGGGGCCGTCCTTCGCGGGGGCCGATCAGCAGCTCAGTATCAATGCGGAGGCTGCCTATCTGAAAATAGAGCCCGAGGGACAAGTCGCGGCCGGGTTTCTGTATCACAACAACGGCGCCATTGTTGATCTTTACGGCACGATGCGATTGTGGGAAGTCCAGCGGATCGCGAATGATCCGGGTTATGCCCTGAACGTTTACGATGGCGGCCTGCTCTGGGTCGAAAACAACATTCCCAGTGTAGGGCGTAGCTGGGGCAAATATGGGAAGATCACTCAATATATGGGCTCCACGGTCCAGCTTCAAGGGAACCGTACGGTGTATTACAAACGGTTCGTTAAGGCCGGCGAGGAAGGTGTTTGGGAAGTGGATTACGGCGTGACCCGTTCCGGCT
>CAZXSA010000168.1:0-11460 GCA_964642815.1 uncultured Planctomycetales bacterium
TCGAATCCGTTCCTTTCTGGCGGATGTCCTTGCAGCCCGGCCTGGCCAGCACGGGCAACTGCCTGGCCAAGACCGATTACTGGTACGTGGCCTACACCATGAGCGGCAGCTTTACCTTGAATCTGTCGTCCGCATCCGCCGCGCTCACTGGCCGTTGGTTCAATCCACGCACCGGTGTGTTCGGTTCGCCGTTTGCCGTTACCCCGGGCGGAGTGCGGACCATGACCCCGCCGGACAGCAGCGACTGGGTGCTTTATGTCTGTCGGGATGTCGATGATACACCCCCTGCGGCGGTTTCGTCCTTCACCGTGACCCCCGGCGAGTACGGTAACAAGCTGGTCTGGACCAACCCGTCCAGTTCCGACTTCATCGCCACGGTGGTCCGCTGCAAGACCACGGGGTATCCGGCTTCGGCGACCGACGGCGAGTTGGTGGCGAATCTGGCCAATCTGCCCGGCACCAGTCACACTTACATCCATTCGGGTTTGAACGCGGGGGCGACATATTATTACACGGCTTTCGCCCGGGACGATGAATATCATTATGCTTCCGGCGTGCAGGCCAGCGCGACCCCTTACGACTACAAGCAGGTATCAGTCGATCTGGGCACCACGGATACAGAGCAGGGGATGTATAACGTGCAGCCGTCCGACGGTGATACCACTGCCGCCGATGTCGGTGGAATAAATTGTCGCAGGAACGCGGTGGCGGGCGACGACAACTACATGTACTTCGGCGTGACCGACGCCTATATGTACGCCGGGTATCGCCCCGATTGTTACATCATGGTCGAATATTTCGATACCGGTACCGGTTCCTTGACCCTCCAGTATGACTCGGCGAGCGCCGCCTATACCACCGGCGGTGCCATTACCCTGAACAATTCCAACACGTGGAAGAAATATGAATTCCATGTGACTAATGCCTACTTCGGTAACCGGCAGAACAACGGGGCCGACTTCCGCATCGCCTGTACGAGCGGGACTACCTTCTATTTGAACGAGGTAAGCGTATCCAACGTCTCGCTGCTGGACGTTGCCCCCATCATCGGCACGGTCGGCTGGAACCCGGACGCGGCCTACGTGGACACGGAGTATGTCTATCAGTTGACCTTGGCCCAGGGCCGGCCGCTACCTTCCTGGACCATTATCCAGGGACCGGCCGGTGCGGTAATCGATGGTAGTGGACGGATCAGTGGATGGATTCCGACCGCCGGCCAGGACGGACAGACGATTGCGTTCCAGGTTCAGGCCACTAACAGCCAGGGCAGCGATACGGAAACCTGGTCGGTCAAAGTCAGCGTGGCCCCGTTGGCCACGTTCGAGGCCGAGGGCGCGGGCATGGGCCATCAGGCCGGAAGTTTGATTTCCGGCGGTTGGCGGATCACCACGGCTAATCCGAACACTTATAGTACCTACGGACCGTACACGACCTCGTTGTTGGGTGGTCCGCTCAAGGCCCGATTCTGGCTGCGGGTGGACAACAACACGACCAACAACGCGAATATTTGCCGGATTGACGTGAACGATGCCGACGGCGCGGTGCTGGCCGGCCCGGTGACCATTACCCGACAGCAATGGACGGCAGCTAATGTCTATCAGCCCTTTGAGTTGACTTTCACTAATCCGGGCGGCGGACACCGTATCGAGTTCCGTACCTACTATTTGGGTAATGCCCAACTGGACCAGGACCGGGTGGATATCTTCCCCGACGGCAACGCCGCCCCGGTTATCGTCGAAGTCACCCCGGACCCCGACACGGCTACGGTTAGCGTGGAATACATCAAGGCATTAACCCTGGCTCAGGGCTATCCGACACCGACCTGGAGTGTCGTTACCGGCCCGTCCGGTTTACAGGTCAGCGGCAGCGGGCAGGTTTACGGCTGGTCGCCGACGGCTGATCAAGAAGGGCAGAGCATAACGATCACCATCCGGGCGACGAATTCCCAGGGTTCGGATGACGAAAGCTGGAATGTCACCGTGCAGAATAACCTGGCCTCGCTGGTCTTTGAGGATACTTTGGTAAATAGCAGTAAGATCACCGGGCAGCGCGGTAGCGGGAGTTTTTCCACGGACGGATACACGCTCACTCAATCGGTCTCCAACTGCTCGGTAACGGGCAATCCGCGCAGCGGCGACTTCGTCTATTACGAGATGGCAAGATCGGTGGCTGGAGGATCCTGGGCGACCGGTTCCATTGAATGGGATTTGTACGGCCTGAGTTCCCAAAGCTGTCCCGAATGGAATGAACTCGTCGCCATCTGCGACAGTTACGGGCTGAGTACGAACCCCGCCTTTAGCAACGGCACGTTCTACGACAGCCTTTATTACACCCAGCAGCGTAAGTTGAACGAGCCGTCCAACCCCCAGCATATCGACAAGATGAAGCCAACGGCTAAGTGCGATAGCATGCTTTTCGAGGACCGCACCAACGTACTGGAGTGGAACGGGACGACGAACTATCGCTATCGCATCACCTGGGGCAATGGGAAAATGCGCTGGTATCGAGGGATTCCCGGCAACACGCTGACTGAGCTGGTTCCCCCGGGACAGTTCAGCTATAGCGGTACCTGGAATCCGCAGACCCTGCATATCCAGCTTGGCTCGACGTTCCGGGCCTATCGAACCGGTTACAGCGGCGGCGTTCCGGGCTGCCGCTATTCACTGATCCGTATCTACAAGGTGGATATTGGTGATGCGGCCACTCCGCCGCGAAGCGGTAGTAACGTTGCCCCGGTGATATGCGAGGTTTCGCCCGATCCGGATACTGCCTCGGTCGGCGGCGCATACATCAAGCAGTTGAACCTGTGCAATACCCCCAGTCCAACTCCGACATGGAGCATTGTTGAAGGACCGTCCGGGTTGCAGGTCAGCGGCAGCGGCTACATCTCCGGCTGGATCCCGACCTCCGCTCAGATTGGCCAGACCTTCACCATTACCGTTCGGGCGAGTAACTCAGTGGGCAATGATGAGGAATCCTGGCAGGTTACCGTGCGCCTCAAGGCCGATTTCGACGCCGACGGCGACGTGGATTTAACCAACTTCGGCTATCTGCAAGGCTGTTATAGTGGCAGCGGCGTGGCCCCGGCCAGCGGCTGTGGCAATGCCGATCTCGACGGCGATAACGACGTGGACCAGGCCGACTTCAACGCATTCAAGAATTGCTTCGGCGGCGCGGATCGACCGCCGGGATGCTGAGTCAGAACGCAAGCGAGGAATACGATGAGAGCAAGAGATAAAGTGAGCGCGAGCCTGATCGTGGTCGGGGTAGCCGTCCTGGCTATCCCGCTGCCAGGGGCGACGATCGCTTTCACCGACATCACCAGTTCGTCGGGAACCGGCGGGCCAAGCTGGTTCGGCGGGCACGGCGTCGAGTGGGCGGACGTGACCGGCGACGACCGTCCGGACTTCTACGTGACCATGAACTTCGATACGAACATGGGCGAATTGTTCTACCGCAATATCAACGGCGGTACCTTTGCCGAGGAGGCTGACGCCCGCGGTATTTACAACTACGATAGCGGCAGTCACGGCGGCGTGTGGGCCGACTTGGACAATGACGGTGATTATGATTTGGTCAACGGCTCCTACGAGCGAAACCGCGCCTATGAAAACAACGGTAGCGGATATTTTACCGATCGGACCACGACTTGTGGCTTCCTGAATGTCAATCTCGGTACCCGCGGCACCTTGGCCTTTGATTACGACAAGGACGGCGATCTGGATGTATTCTGCAATAACTGGGAACCCAATGGCGAGGCCAACGAGCTCTACCGGAATGACGGCAACTGGCAATTCACCTCCATCACCAACAATGGGTTGGGCGGCTCGACCCTCGGCGCCCAGGGCGCGACCGAAGGCGATTTCGACAATGATGGAGATCTCGATATTCTTCTTTGCCGCTACGGCAACGGTCCCTTGCTGCTGATGCGTAACGATAACGGCACCTTCACGCAGTTGTCGCCGTTCGCCTCCACCTCCCCGCGCCAGGACGGTGCGACCTTCTGCGACGTGAACAATGACGGCTGGCTCGATGTGCATAGCATGAACAGTACTTACCTGGGAATCGGCACGGCCAAGCTGTTCATCAACAATAAGAACGGAACCTTTACGGAAGTGTCGGTGCCCACCGGACCTGGTTTCATGGCCGGCTTCGAGGATCTGGATAACGATGGCGACTGGGACATGGTTTACCCGGGCGATAACAAGGTGTACCTGAACGATGGGAGCGGTACGTTCACCGCTTCCGCCAGCTTCAATCCCGGTACGGACATGACCAAGGATCCGCGTTGCGTGGCTTTCGCGGATATCGACAACGACGGCGATATGGATTTCTTCTACGCCCAGAAGCGGTATTATAACCGGATGATTCGCAACGACCTGAGCGACGGCGGCAACTGGTTCAAGGTGCGATTAATTTCTCCGAACAATCAGGCCGGCGCATTCGGCGCCAAGGTCAGAACCTATACGGCCGGGCAGGCCGGCAATCCGTCGGCCATGATTTCCTTTCGTGAGGCTCGCAGCAACGAAGGCTATCTCGGTCAGAATGATCCCGTCCTGCACTTCGGTGTCGGCAGCCGTACGACCGTGGATGTACAGGTGACCTTCCTGAATGGCCTGACCCTTACCCAGAGTAACGTGTCGGCGAATCAAACCGTGACGTTCAACGCCGGCACCGCGCCGCCGGAGAAAGCGAGTAATCCCAACCCGGCTAACGGAGCGACGAAGGTGCGTACGTCGTCCAGCTTAAGCTGGACGGCCGGCGGCGGGGCAATCACCCACAAGGTCTATTTTGGAACGAGTAATCCTCCGGCTTATCAAGGAGAGCAGGCCGGGACTTCCTACAATCCGGGCCCGATGAATCGGATGACTCTGCATTACTGGCGGATCGACGAAGTCAACGCCAACGGTACCACCACCGGTGATCCGTGGACGTTTACCACGGGATCGGCGTTTGGTGATTTCGACGAAGACGGCGACGTGGACCTGATCGATTTTGGCTATCTGCAACGCTGCTACAGCGGCAGCGGCGTGGCCCCGGCCAGCGGCTGTGGCAATGCCGATCTCGACGGCGATAACGACGTGGACCAGGCCGACTTCAACGCATTCAAGAATTGCTTCGGCGGCGCGGATCGACCGCCGGGATGCTGAAAAACGATAGAGGATGAAGCGTAGGATCGGTCAAGATCGATAGGTAAAATGAGTGACGCGTGTTCATTGGTGACGAGGGATTCGAGCGGTCAGGTACCAGCTTACAAAAGAGGGAATAATGATGAAACGCGAAACGATTGTCGGTCTTTGTGCATGGGTCGGTTTAGTGGGCGTCCTGTGTTCCTCCGCTCATGCGGTGACCATCGGCATCAGCGCCGACGGGCGGTATTTCACGATTGATGGAGTGCCCACTTACCTTAACGGGGTCAGTTACTATGGAGCGACGTCGATTACGACGGCCAGTTTTCGAACCTCGGATCTGGACGACATGGTGGCCGACGGATTTAACTGGATCCGCGTATGGGGGCATTGGCAATGGCCGACAGGTACGGGTGAGGATGTTTCGGTACTCACCTACAACGGGCAGGTTCGCGAGCCGTACATGACCCGCTTGAAAGCGCTCATTACGGAATGTAACAGTCGCGGCATCATCGTGGACGTTTCCCTGAACCGCGATGGAAACGGCGACTGGGTGGGAGCCCGTACCCAGGCTAACCACCTTGCCTGCGTGCAGACTCTGGCGACCCAGTTGCTTCCCTATCGCAATGTTTATATTGACGTTGCCAACGAGCGGGACGTGGGTGACGATCGCTATGTCAGTCTGTCGGAATGCGGGCAATTGATCGATGCCATTCACGCTATCGATGCCGACCGGCTGTGTACGGCCTCGGGCGTTCCCAGTTCCCAGACGGACCTGGCCAATTTTCGGAATGTCGGCAAACTGCAATTCATTACTCCGCACCTGTGCCGGAGTTCAGGGTGTTCGGCGCAGACCATTACCACCGTCAATACGTACAACACCTGGATGACCAATCTGGGCTGGCGAATCCCGATTCATCTGCAGGAGCCGTTTCGGCGGGGTTACACCTCCTACAACCCGGTGGAGGACGATTTTCTTCGCGACTGCAACGGCGGCAAGCTGGCCGGGGCCGCCGGTTGGTGCTTGCATAACGGGGCCAATGGCACGGGCGCGCCTTATCGTTCTTTTCTGATGAGCGACGCTCAAGGCCGTTTATACGCCCAGTGGGACAGCGTGGAGGTATACGTGACCAATGAACTGACCGGGCACATCGCCGGTAATGAAATGTTCGCGCTCCGTTATCAACCCGAATATGATGAGCAAATGGCCAAGCAGGTGGGCCGTCGGGACGGCGCGGGTCGATCGGCTACCGTTGCCCTTGATGCGACAGGGTATCTTACGTATGGGCCTTATCTGACCCGGTTGCCCGTGGGCGCGTATCAGGTGACTTGGCGGATGTTGATCGATAACAATACCGCGGACAACGCGTCGATCGTTACCCTCGATGTATATAATACGGATACATCCCAGGTTCTGGCTTCGCAAACCGTTACCCGACAGCAATTTGCTTCCGCCAACGTTTATCAGAATTTCGTGATGTCCTTCAATTATGCCACGACCGGCCAGCGTTTGGAGTTCCGTACCTATTGGCTGGATACGGCCTACCTCAAACTTGACTACGTGGACGTGCGGCCGCAGATCAGCAATGAGCCGGTGATTGGCGAGGTCAGTCCCGATCCCGACTCAGCCAAGGCGAAAATCGAATACCAACGGGCCTTGACCCTGATACAGGGTATTACCCCGATCACCTGGTCGGTGGTGAGTGCTCCGGCCGGCGTGGTCGTGGATGGCGCCGGTCTGGTCAAGGGCTGGACGCCGAGCGGAAGTCTGGTCGGCACGCCACAATACTTTGAAATTAAAGCCCAGAACAGCGCGGGTTTCGACACCGAAAGCTGGTATGTCAACGTGATTGTCCCCGACTTCGACAATGATAACGACGTTGATTTACAGGATTTTGGGCATCTGCAAGCCTGTTACTCGGGCAGCGGCGTGGCCCCTGCCAGCGGTTGCGGGGACGCCGACTGGGACGGCGATAACGATGTCGATCAGACCGATTTTGCCAAGTTCAGGGAATGTTTCGGGGGCGCAGACCGTATGCCGGGATGCTAAAATGTAGACAAGGAGATATCATTGCTTAGATTATTCGTTCCATGGGGCTGCCTACTGTTGTTAACGTCTTTACCGGCTGGTGCCTCGGACGTTATTGTTCATCCCGTAGACCCCTCGGAAGGCTCCGCGGCCCCGTATACGGTTTATGCCAACGGCGTACGGGTTCCCCTGGAACGTGTCGGACAGACTTCGCCGGTGTATTACGCCCGTTTTTCCGGTCCACAGACAGCCGCTATCAGCGTGGCGGTGCATTCGACGGGCACCTTGACCGCCGAAGTCAAACCGGATCGATTGGTCAACGGTCTGGTTATCAATAGTCAATCCGTGGAGTTCCTGGCCGAGGGTATTGGCCCCCGACTGGTGTTCATCAAAGTCAATGGTTCCTCATTGGCCAAGTTGTTCGTGATCGCCGAGCCGGTCGAGACCGATGTGCCCAATCCCGCGAATCCGGATGTGCTCAATATCCTGGATTACGGGGTAACCCAGGATCCGGTGGCCCAGACGACCAAGATTCAACAGGCCCTTAACGATTGTGCCGCTTTACCCAGCGGTGGTACGGTCTACGTGCCACCCGGTAAATACTACACCGGTACTCTGCGGATTCGTAACCGGACGAATCTCTATCTGGCCGGCGGGGCCATTCTGCAGGCAATCAGTGATCCCAACGCTTTTCCGGCGGACCAAACCGAAACGGGAACCGACGGCCGCACCCACAGTTTCAGCCGCCTGTTGATGTTTGACGGAGCCAGTCAGTCCCGCCTGAGCGGTCGGGGTGTGCTTGATGGAAATGGGCGTGTCCTGCGTAATACCTACAATCGCCCTGTTCAGATCATCGATGCCACCAACAGCACCAATATCCAGATCGAGGGAGTCGTCCTGCGTAATCCGGCCTCCTGGACGTTGCACATCCTCTATTGCGATACCGTCATCGTTGAGGATCTGAAAATCATCACCGATTGGTCGGTGGATAATGCCGACGGGATCGATCCGGACTCGACACGGAATCTGACCGTTGAGCGATATTTCTGCTACAGCGGCGATGACGCGATCGCGGTCAAGGCCACGAACAATTCCGGCTTGCTTCGTTCATCCTACAATATCACCGTCCGTGATTCGGTGATCCTTACCCGCAAAACCAGCCTGAAGATCGGCACGGAAACCCGGGCGAACATCAGCAACGTGCTTTTCGAGAATATCGATTGCGTGCAAAGCTCCCGCGGACTGGCCATTTGGGCTCGCGACGGGGGTACGATCTCCGGAATCACCTGGCGGGATATCCGGATGGAACTGGTGGAGATGTCCGGCGAGGACATGAGCGGCGAACCCTTTCGGTTCTCGATCAGACCACGCGACGGCTACAGCACGATTCAGAACGCCCGGGTCGAGAATGTGACCTGTCGAGCGCCCTATTATTGCCCGATCGAGAGTACGGCTTCCTACAAGATTACCGGGATCACCTTCGAAAACGTAAGGATGACCGTGACCCCGCGTACCAGCAAGACCGATATGCATTATTTGTTTGAGTTCACCAATGCCTCGAACATTATTTTCAACAATCTGACGGTGGACTGGACGGAGCGTTCGGCGCATTGGAACGGCCTGTGGGCGAGCGGGGCGCCCGTCTCGGCCACTAACGTAAACGAGATATGGAGCAAAAACGTCGCGCCGGTGATCGCCGAAGTGGCTCCCGATCCGGATGCGGGCATGGTCGGGGTCGAGTATGCCCGCGCATTGTCGCTGACCCAAGGCTATCCGTTGCCGACCTGGACAGTCACGAACGGGCCGGCCGGCTTGAGCGTTAATAGTAACGGGTTCGTGAAAGGATGGACGCCGCTTGCGGCCGGTACTCAATCGATCTCCGTGCGGGCCACCAACTCGTCGGGTAACGATACGGAAAGCTGGCAGGTCAGCGTGAGCGATTTGCCGGAGGACGTTTTGGATCTGGACGCGTTTAACGGCGCCGTGGAAGGCTGGACGACGCAGACCTGGGCCGCGGGATCCTATGATCCGGCCGTGGTCGAATGGTCTGGCTTACTGGGTCATCCGGGCGGACACCTTCGCTGCTCCGGCAGCGGAGCGACCAACGGTACCGACAGTTGTACACGCGAGGGTGTACAACTGACCAAAGCCTTTCCCACCACCGATCGCTATTCCATTTCCATACAGTATGACGTGCAAGCAGCTCTTAACGTATCACCCGGCACGGATTGCACGGGGGGGTGTCCCTCCGTGGTGCTGGAAGGGAGTTGCGCGGATCAACTGGTGGTTTATTATAGCACCACGGGTGTCGGGGGGCCGTGGATCAAGGCTCAGCAGCTTGTGGAAGGCGTCGATTTATCCAGCGACTGGACCACCCAGAGTATCGATCTGACCGGCGTATCCAGCGCTGAAAACAATGCAAACTTCGCCGTGCGATTTGTCTGGCAGTTTAACACGGTCGCGGATACGGGGCGTATCGACAACGTGCGCATCATGGGTACTCCATCCGGCGGCTTACTGCCGGGTAAGGCGAGCAATCCGAACCCGGCCCATCAGGCGATAAATGTCGATCGGAATGCGGACCTAAGCTGGACCGCCGGTAATAGAGCCACCTCGCACGACGTGTATTTCGGCACCATCAACCCGCCGACTTTTCAGGTCAATCAGACGGGTACGACTTTTGATCCCGGTCAAATGAATCGGACTCAAACTTACTATTGGCGGATCGATGAGCGCAATGATACAGGTGTAACCACTGGTGACGTTTGGCAATTCACTGTCCAGGTGGCCCCGGGTGATTTCGATTCCGACGGTGATGTGGATTTGGACGACTTCGGTTATCTGCAGCGCTGCTATAGCGGCAGTGGCGTGGCCCCAGCCACCGGTTGCGAGGCCGCCAACCTCGATGGTGACAATGATGTGGATCAGACCGATTTCGACATGTTGAAGACCTGCTTTGGCGGTGCGGATCGACCACCCGGGTGTTGATGAGTGATGCGAAATGAAGCCCGTTGACGGGTAATAGGCGTAATGAAGCAGCAGAACCCTGGATGAATGATTGACTGATGAATATCGGGTCACGAATAAGGAATAGTAAGATGAAACGCGCCTTGATTGTCGGTCTTGGTCTGTTGGTCAGCTTACTGGGCCTATCGGTTTCCTCGGCTTGGGCGGTTACGTTGGGGATCAGTGCGGACGGCAAATATTTCACGATCGATGGCGAGCCAACCTATCTGCTCGGAGTCAGCTATTACGGGGCCCAGTCAATCTCCACGGCCAGTTTCCGGACCCAGGATTTGGATGACATGCAAGCCCGGGGTTTCAACTGGATTCGCGCTTGGGCTCGGTGGTACAACGTGGATGATGGGACCGACTATGCGGTGGTGGAAAAAAACGGAACCGTCCGCGAGCCGTACATGACCCGGCTGAAGACGCTCCTCACCGAATGCAACAATCGGGGTATGATCGTGGATGTCACCATGAGTCGGGGACGCGTGGACACCGACCAGCAACTCATGGATGTCTGGATGACCCTGACCAACCATCTCTTGCCTTATCGAAACGTCTATTTCGATCTCGCCAACGAATCGGACGTCGCTAACCGCTTCCTGTCCTATCCGTATATGGGTCAGATCGTCACCGCCATCAGGGCGATTGATCCGACCCGTTTATGCACGGCTTCACGGGTACCGACCGACGCCGACGATCTGGAGGATTTTTATCGCATCGGCAAGGGTGATTTTACCTGTCCGCACCTGTGCCGTAGTCAGGGTTGTTCGGCCCAGACGCTGGCGACAGTGAAACAGTATATCACCTGGATGAATCAGCGAGGTTTTCGCATCCCCGTACACATGCAGGAACCTTTCAACCGGGACTACGAGCATAGCTCCTATGATCCGCAGCCCACGGATTATTATCGGGATTGCGGAGGAGCCAAGTTGGCCGAGGCCGGCGGCTGGTGTCTGCACAACGGGGCCTGGGCGCCGTATCCGTACCGCAGTTTCGACATGCGCGATGCCTATGGCCGACTGTTCAATCAGTTCGACAGCGTGGAAACGACCGCCGCCGCTAACGTGTTTACGCAAATCGGCGGAATTGATCCCATGGTGCGTTGCTATCAGCCGGAATATGACGAACAAATATCCAAACAGATTGGGCGGACGGACGGCAGCGCCCGCTCGGCGAATGTCGCCCAGGATGCGGCCGGGTATCTCACCTATGGGCCGTACCTTAATACCTTGCCTGCGGATACCTACCAGGTTACCTGGCGAATGGCGATCGATAATAACACGTCCGACAACA
>CAZXSA010000169.1:0-11443 GCA_964642815.1 uncultured Planctomycetales bacterium
GGGATCTTGCGTGAACCAGCTTTCCGCCATTCGTAAAAACCGTCGGCCGGGATCAAGCAGCGGCTCTTGCAAAGGGCATTTCGGAAGGCGGGCTTCTCGGCAAGCGTCTCCGCCCGGGCGTTAATCAGGCGAGCGCCGATGGTTTTATCCCGGGACCAGGCCGGTACCAATCCCCACTGCATGTCGGCCAGCACCCGCCGCCCGTTCCGCGCCAGAAGAACCGGCACGTTCTGGGTCGGAGCGACGTTGTACCGTGGCCGTGTCATGTCGGCCTCAATCTCCTCGGGCTCCAGCATCTCGGCCGCCTGTTGGGGATCGACAATCGTGTAACGCCCGCACATGGTTGTTTATTGGAACCCCGGCAACCCGGTTTCGTCAATCATACAAAGATACTCACGATCGCTCTTTAGGAAAAAATTTACCCCTGCGACTCCCGTGTTATAATACCGCACAAGATACCCCCGATATTTTTGAGGAGTTAAAACGATGAGCGAGACGACGGAAGTCATTCAATTTGAGGATTTTCTCAAGGTCAAGTTGCGAGTCGGTAAGGTTCTGGAGGCCCACGACCACCCGAACGCGGACAAGCTGATCGTCCTGAAAGTTGACCTGGGCGACGAGCAGCGGCAGCTTTGCGCCGGGCTGCGGGGGCATTACCAGGCCGACGCCCTGGTGGGTCGGAATATCGTGGTCGTGACCAATCTCGCCCCCCGGATGATGCGGGGAGTGGAGAGTAACGGCATGCTGCTGGCCGCCTCGACGGCCAACCACGCCCAGGTGATTTTGTTGACCACGGAAGCGGATATTCCACCCGGTTCGCCGGTCAGTTAGGTCAATCGAATGGAACAAGATAGCCGGATGCCGGGTCAAGCCATCCCTAAGTCCTTTCCTATAAATGGCTTAAGACAAAAAGAACGCTTCGATCCACCGCGGTGGCATATTCTCATGCCATTACTTGACTAGGTTGAGTTAGGCGTTATCATAAAGGGCTCGGCTGATGTCGGCCGAGTGTTTTTTATTGACGGACGACAAACCCAAGCGGAGTTGACGGTAGTCATGCGTAGCGCGGCAATGAAATCATATTTGGCGAAACCGGGACAGGCCGGCGGCCAGTGGCACTTGGTGGACGCCGAAGGTCAGGTTCTGGGGCGTTTGGCCACGCAATTGGCCACCATCTTGATGGGCAAGCATCGGCCGACATATACCCCCTATGTGTTGACCGGTGATTTCGTGGTGGTCCTCAACGCTGAAAAAATCAGGCTCACCGGCCGCAAAATGGAACAGAAGCAATACGAACATTACACCTATTACAACAGCGGTCGTAAAATCGAGCCCATCGCCAAGGTTATGCGCACCCATCCGGATCGGGTCATTCGCATGGCGGTCCGGCGCATGTTGCCGAAGAACAAGCTCGGTCGGGATATGCTCAGTCGGCTGAAAATCTACGCCGGAACGGAGCATCCGCACCAGGCCCAGCAGCCGCAACCGATCGATTTGAAATACATTTGACCCTTGACCGGACCGTGTTCGGCCGGCGGGTTCGTGGTTTGTGAACAGTGGAAGTTCTTTGAGGACGCAAGACGTGCCAGAGGATAGCAAAGCAGCGGAAGCCATCAGTTCGGCGACAATCCCGGCCCCGGACCTGAAGAAACATTATTTCTGGGGTACCGGTCGGCGCAAGACGGCGGTAGCCCGAGTTCGTTTACGAGCCGGGGCCGGTAAGTTCGAGGTGAATACCAAGGACTATGTTAAATATTTCACCGAAGACCGGGATCGCCAGGATGTCATCGCCCCCCTAAAGGCCACCCAGACCCTCGGCAAGGTCGATGTCTTCGTTAACGTCAAGGGCGGCGGCCTGGCGGGTCAGGCCGGAGCAATCATGCTCGGCGTAGCCCGCGCCCTGAAACTGGCCAACAGCGAGTATGAACCAGCTTTGCGGGCCGGCGGCTACCTCACCCGGGACAGCCGGAAAGTCGAACGCAAGAAGTACGGCAAGTCCGGTGCTCGCCGCAGCTTCCAGTTCTCCAAGCGGTAAACGATCGCCGAAAAAAATGGAACATCAACCACCCCGGCGAGCCTTTGCCGGGGTGTTTTTTTTGGTTATGTTAGGTCGCGGTGGAAGCGGTAAACAAGCACTATCCCCCGAACGAACAGGGGCCGGAAGGTAGGAATGCGATGTCGGAACAGAGTACTATTCGCGTGGCCATCGTCGGGGCGACCGCCTATACCTCGCGGGAGACCATTCGCCTCTTGTTGAACCACCCCCAGGTTCGGATCACCGCCCTTTGTTCACGGCGCGAACCGCAACCGGCCATCGAGGAGATTTTTCCCGAGTTCGCCGGGCGCCTGTCCATGACCTGCGAACCCATCGACCCGCCCGCGCTGAAAGGACGGGCCGACGTGGCTTTGCTTTGTCTGCCGAACGGGCTGGCCATGGGAATGGTGCCGGGCCTCTTGGACGCCGGCCTGCGGGTCATCGACTTTTCCGCGGACTACCGCCTGAAAGAACCAGCCGACTACGCCCAGTGGTACAACAAGGAGCATACCGATCTGGCCAATCTCGAACACGCGGTGTATGGGCTGCCGGAATTGTATCGCTCCAAGATTCGCGACGCCCGGGTTGTCGCCAACCCCGGTTGTTATCCGACGGCCGCTGCGCTGGGAATCGTGCCGCTCCTGCGGCAGCATTTGATCGACCCGCGCGAGATTATCGTCAACGCGGCCAGTGGAATCAGCGGGGCCGGTCGCGAGCCGAAGCCGGAGCACCATTTCCCCGAACGCCATGAGAATTTCGAGGCCTACAAGGTCGGAGATCACCGTCACCAGGTCGAGATTGAACGGACTTGCGACGGTCACGTGCCCCGGGGTAAATCCCAAGTGCTTTTCGTACCCCACCTCGTACCCATGGAGCGGGGCATCCTGTGTACGATTTATCTAAAACCGCTTCAGCCGCTTTCGCTGGAACACGTGCAACAGGTTTTCGCGGAAGCGTACGAAGGCGAGCCTTTTATTCGGCTGCGACGTTATCCGCCGCGAACCGCCGAGGTCGCCCGCACAAACTTTTGCGATATCAGCGCGCGGGTGGCCAAGGGGCGAGTCGTGGCACTGTCGGCCATCGACAACATGGTTAAAGGCGCGGCTGGCCAGGCCGTGCAGAATATGAACCTGATGTTCGGACTGGACGAACGAACGGGATTGAGATGAAGCGGTCAGCGGTCAGTAGTCAGTGATCGGCCCCAGGTTCGAAGTCCTGGTCGCGAGCGACTGGCATATACGCGACGAATACTGACGGCTGATAGCTGATGGCTTATCGCTGAATGCTGAGTACTGAGTACTATAAAATGAACAACGAAACCATTACGGCTCCTCTGGGTTTTCGGTGTGGAACCGCGGCCTGCGGGATTAAAGTCAGCGGCAAGTTGGATCTGGGTGTGCTGGTGGCCGACGAAGTCTGCACGGCCGCCGCGATGTTCACCCGCAACCGTTTCCGCGGCTCGCCGGTGATCGTCGGCCGCGAACATCTGCGCGACGGGCGCCTGCAAGCCATTCTGGTCAACAGCGGATGCAGCAACGTGGCCACGGGTAAGCGCGGCGTGGCCGACGCTGAAAAAACCTGCGTCTGGGTGGCCGACGCCATTGAAGCCCGCCCTACCGACATCCTCCCGGCCAGCACGGGGATCATCGGCGTATTTTTACCCATGGAAAAAATGCGGCGGGGAATCGAGACGGCCATCTCAAATCTGTCAAAATCGGCGGCGGCCGGCCGCAAGTTTGCCCGAGCGATCATGACCACGGACTTGAAACCCAAGCAGGCCTGCGCCCGGGTGCGGATCGGCAAATCGACGATCACCCTGGCCGGCTGCTGCAAGGGCAGCGGGATGATTGCCCCGAACATGGCCACCATGCTGGCGTTCCTGACCACGGATGCGAAGGTGGCCGCCCGCGATTTGAAACGGATGCTGGCCGAGGCCGTCGAGCCGACGTTCAACCGCGTCACGGTCGATGAATGTCCTTCCACGAGCGATACGGTGACGATCCTGGCCAGCGGAGCGGCGGGCGGGCTGGGCTCCAAACGAGCAACGACTTCGTTTGCCGCGGCCTTGCGCGACGTATGCGCATCATTGGCATACCAAATCGCCGCCGACGGCGAGGGCGCAACCCGCGTGCTGGAAGTCAAGGTAAGCGGCGCGAAAACCGCCCATGACGCTCACGTCGCCGCCCGGGCCATCGCGGTCAGCCCGCTGGTCAAGACGGCGGTACACGGCGGCGATCCGAACTGGGGACGTATCGTGCAGGCCCTGGGGGCGACGGACGTAACCTATCGGCCTGAAAAGGTCATCGTACAGCTGGGGAACGCGACCCTGTTCACGCATGGAGCTCCCGCCAAAGGGCTGAATCCGAAAAAACTGGCCCAGGTCATGCGGCGCAAACATGTGACCATCACCGTCGATCTGGCGGCCGGCCGATGCGCGGATCGCGTCCTAACCTGCGATCTTTCGCGCGAATATATCGCGATCAATGCCGATTACCATACGTAAACCAGAAAAGGAGAAAACACATGGGCGACATCAATCAGAACAAAACCTCGAAAAAGACCGACTCGGCCATGTCCCGGCGGTTGTTTCTCGAGACTTCAGGAGCGGCCGTGCTCGGGGCGACGGCCGGCATGTTCGCCCAGGTCGGGCGGGCTTATCCCGCTCAGACCGACAAGAAAATCCGCATGGGCGTGGTCGGCGGCGGGTTCGGAGCGACTTTCCACTGGCATGAACATCCTAATTGCGTGGTGACCGGCGTCACCGACCTGCATCCCGAGCGGCGCGAACGGCTGCGCAAGTCTTACAAGTGCGATCAGGTCTACGATTCGCTCGAGGAGATGCTTAAAAAAGCCAAGGACATCGACGCGGTGGCCGTCTTTTCCGGCGGGCCGGATCACGTCAAGCATACGAAAATGTGCATGGAACGCGGCCTGCACGTGGTCAGCGCCGTGCCGGCCTGCATGGATCTGGAAGGCGCCCAAACCCTCAAGGATATCAAGGAACGCACCGGCCTGCGGTACATGATGGCCGAATCCAGCTACTACAACCAGGCATGTATCTACGCCCGCAACCTGTTCCGCGCGGGAGGATTCGGCGAGTTGTTTTATTCCGAGGTCGAGTACTATCACAATTTTGCGGACATGCACACGACGCCCGAAGCCAAGGGCACGCTGTTCGTCAACGCCGACGGCTCGCGGACCTGGCGATGGGGACTGACCCCGATGTTGTACCCCACGCATTCGCTCGGTTACGTGGTCGGCGTGACCGGCGAGCGGATCACCCGGGTTTCGTGTCTGGGCTGGGGCAACGCCGACAGCCCGGTACTCAAGGACAATCGTTATAACAACCCGTTCTGGAACCAGTTCGCCTGCATGCAGACGGACAAGGGGCACATGTGTCGCTGCAACGTGTTCTGGAGAATCAACGCCGGCGGCGAGCGAGCCCAGTGGTTCGGCGAAAAGGCCTCGCTGTATATGTCCAAGGGTCGCCTGCACGGCGACTACCAGGAGCCCGGCGGAGAGGTGAATATCCCACAATACTGGAAAACGGACATGCTCCCCGAATCAATGCGCCACGATTCCGGACACGGCGGGTCGGCGATCTTCATCTCCGCCGAGTTTATCAACGCCCTGCTCGAAAACCGCGAGCCGGAATGCGATTTGTACGATTCGCTGGCGATGACCGTGCCGGGTATTGTCGCCAACCAGTCGGCCCTCAAACAGGGTGAACAACTGCTCGTCCCCCAGTTCGAGCGTCCGAAAGCGTAAAACGGCCGGGAGCGTTTTCGCGAACAAGCGGCTGATGGAAACGATGAACCCGCAGGGATATACTTCAGGGGGGGCGCTCCCGACGAATCAACGATGGCTACAAAACGGGTCTATCTCGAAACGATGGGATGCCAGATGAACGTGCTGGACAGCGCGCTCGTCCTCGGCCAACTCTGCGCCTTGGGTTATACGCAAACCCACGACTACCGTGAGGCGGACCTCGTACTGATCAACACGTGCAGCGTGCGGCAACGCGCCGAGGAAAAAGCCTACAGTCGGCTGTTCGCGATCGCCCGAGTAAAAAAGGAGCGGCCGAACATGATCATCGGGGTCATCGGGTGCATGCCCGAACGAGATCATGAAGGCATCCGGCAGCGCTGCCCGCACGTCGATCTGCTCTGCGGGCCGGGAAACCTCAACGAAATCCCCGCCCTGATCGCCGCGGTCGAGGAAACCCGCCAACCGGCGATCGCCTTGGAGCACGACCACTCCCGCCGTCTGCCCTCGGCCGAGCGGACCCTGCTGTACAATAGTCTCGAAGAACTAGATATGTCGCGACGCCCGCCGCCGGGTGGCCGCACGCTGCAAGCCTATGTTCGCGTCCAGCGCGGTTGCGACAAATTCTGCTCCTTCTGCGTGGTGCCTTTCACCCGCGGTCCGGAACGCAACCGGCCACCGGAAAACATCGTCACCGAGGCTCGCCGTCTCGTCGATCTGGGGGCCAAGGAAATCACCCTGCTCGGCCAGACGATCAACAGCTACGCCTACGCCGACAGCGGAAAGACCGTCCGGCTGGCCGACCTGCTCGAACGGGTACAGGGGATCGAGGGTTTGCGGCGTCTGCGCTTCGTGACCAGTTATCCCGGCGATTTTACCGACGATGTCCTGCAAGCCATGCGTAACCTGCCCAAGGTCTGCGAATACCTGCACCTGCCGGCCCAGAGCGGCTCAAACGCCGTCTTGAAGCGCATGCGTCGCAAATATACGGTCGAGCAATACATTGAATTGATCGAGCGGGCTCGGGAAACCGTCCCCGGCATCAGCCTGGCGAGCGACTTCATCGTCGGCTTTTGCGGGGAAACCGACGCGGAACACGAGGAAACCCTCGCCCTGATCGAGCGGGTGGGTTACAAGAACATCTTCATGTTCAAGTATTCGCCGCGGCCGGCGACGGTGGCCGTCCGCACCCTGCCGGACGACGTGCCCGAGGCGGTCAAGAAACGCCGTCATCAGGATCTGGTCGAATATCAGAAACGGATCGGACTCGCCCATCATCAGGGATTTGTCGGCCGGGCCGTCGAAATCCTTGTCGAGGGTTTCAGCAAGGCAGCGGTCAAGGCTCAGGAGGCCGAGCAGGAACGCGACCATCACGTCACTTGGAAGCGCGGCGATCAACTGGTTGGTCGAACCCGTACCGATGAGATCGTCGTCTTTACCGGCCCCGAAAGTCTGATCGGCGAGCTGGTCACCGTCCGGATCACGGCGGCCACCGCTCTGACTCTGCACGGCGAGCTTGGATCAGCTCCTACGCAAAATCCGGCGATGACCTGAGTATCGCGCGGCTTTTCACGTCAAATTACGGTTTATACGTTCGCTGCTGGGGTGGCTTACGCGGGTCCCACGTGGTGTCGATCTTCAGCGGCGGCTGGATCGCCTTGGCGATGGCTTCCCAGCAGACGTACTTGAAATTCGTCGAATCTCCGCCCTTGTTGCTGCCGTCATGGGGTACGAAGAGGCCCTTGGGGAAGGCCGGCCCGAGATCGAAATTCGTTACGTCAATCCCGTCGGTATTGGATACGCCGTCGATGCCATTGCCATCCACGATCCGGAAGGAGGCCACGTAATCGTTTTCCCCTTCGCGCTTGAAGACCGCGAAGGTCGCGTTGCCTTGACAGGAGGCGATCAGATAGCCCGTGCCGTCGTTGCAATAATAGATCGTCAATCCCTCGATGTCATCGTTCAGGTCGTCGGAGATCGGCCCCTTCGGCCCCAGGACCGCGACCAGCTTGCGTATGCAGGGTTTCCAGTTCTCGTCCGGCTCGGCCGCATATTTCCAGATTCCGACATTTTCCTCGCCGATATAGAGCACGCCGTACTCGTCGTCGGCCACGCAGCCTTCCGTGCGGCTGCCGACTTGGAACGCGCGGACCAGCTTGCCGGCTACTTTGCCCTGGCCGTTATCGAAAAGTTCATACTGCTCGACGTGGCCTTCGTAGGAATTCACGATCGCATAATACTTCCCCGTGCGCGAGCTTCGGTACATGCAGGAACCATAGGCAAACTCCATCTTCGTTTTGATGGGCTCGGCGGTCACATCCACCAGCTTGCGTGTTTCCGGGTCCACCATGTACATGACGATGGCCTGGTCCTTTTTTGTGCCACCGGCGGGACTTTCAAGGGCGAGTTTTCCGGTAACCAGGGCGACTTTCTTCCCGCCGAGCGGGAAATCGTAACGCAGATCGATGTTGTTCACCGGCCCAATCTTGACGTGCTGAATCTCCCGGCCGGCCAGGTCGTAAACAATCCACGCCTGGCCTTCCTTGTCCGTGCCGATGACCGTGCTCAGCGACGGGTCGGTCGGATGAATCCAGATGCAGGCATCGTCGGCGTCCTGCACCGGCGTGGTCGGCTGAATTTCAGCCGTCGGCTTGACCTCGAAAACCTTTTCCGCGGCGAACGCCGCCCCACTCAGCAGAACGGCCGCCGCCGTCATGCATATCCAACCGTATCGAAGGCCTCTTTTGTGTTCGCGATAACCAGTGATCATACCATTCCCTTTATGAATGAACCTTGGTTTGCCTTTTGTGCCGCCATACGATCCATCCGGTTCCGCGGACTCCGTCGCGATCCCGGATTTGGGCGGCACGTCCGTGATGAATTATAAGGTGCAATTCGGGAAAAAGCATCGGCATGGCCACCCGCCGGGTGCAGAGGATAAGGCGAAGGAATCCTATGAAATGCTCCGCTCGACCTTTATACGAAAATAATATAATCAGGGTGGGTTGCTCGGCTGGTTTTCCTTTGATATACGAATTGACAGTGGTCCGGCGTTCATTGTTTTTTATGGTCATTCTATGGCATATTCAATTCAGTTCGCGGGCGTCTGTTGAGTAAACCGCTTCTGTTCGGGTGTAGCCCTGACAAGTTTGTGCAGATGGTCTGTTTGCCAAATATTTTCAGTGTTTGCTTCGCGCCAAATGTGCGTGGCACCGTATTTATTCTCCATGGTCATTTCGTGATGCCATCGATCCCCTTCGTTGAATGTGAGCGTGCGGCTATCTTCCGAGAGTTTAACGTCGCGAATGGCGGGCGGGTTGTCACCGGAACGCACGATCTTGAGCTGGTCGATGCCCTCGGTAATGACCATCCAGAAGCCAGTATCGTCTTCCCAGTGTCCGAGCCAGGCCTCAGCAGTGAATGGCGACATATCCCATTTGCTGCCGGCCAGATCATGCTCCGCCTTCATTTGCATAACCGCTTCGTTGACCAGTTCGTCATAGTGCGCCCGATTTTCATATGTAGGTTGATAATCCAGGTTGAGGCGGCGCAGCACCTTCATAACGCGATCAAGGTTTCCATCCTCGATCTGAGTGATCATCGTATCCACGAGGTCTTTGGATGCATGGCCATACCAGGCGTTGTAACTCAATCGTGCCAGGCTCCCGTCAATGAACGCGACTCCGATCGCGGAAGCGATGGAAGCGGTTCCAAGTATGATTCGAAGATATCGGCGCTTTCCGAATTCAGACGCGAGCCAGCCAATGGGCAGCGCAATAACAATCAGCAGTACAACAATCGCTTGTGGGGCCATCATTAGGACTCCCGTGAGAGGTCGCAACATGCGATCGGGTGTATACCGTGTAGAACAAATAATATAACGGAATTCCGAAGGGTACGATCAAGCCGGCCATCTCGGCGTTCCCGGGGACCGTCCCCGAACAAAGCCGATTGTCTTGCGACGGCATCCTTAATGCAAGCACCCAGACATCGGGCTATCGAGTGTGCATCCGTAACCGTTTTGGCGGCCTGCGGAAAAGGCGTAACGCTCAATCCCATTCAGGGGGTTTCCCCGCCACGGGCGGATATGTAGGCCGGCCGTTTTACGACCGGTTGGCCAAGGCGACGAAAATTTCCGCCTCTCCATCATCCCAGCCCGTTTCCAACGGGCTTACCCTCTATCAACAAGCCCGTTAAAACGGGCTAGACTATAGAGGTATATGGTACACTTAACCAGTTGTAAACAACTGGCCTATCGACCCTTCGGGCAAGACCGCTGAAGCGGCCTATTGAGTATCTTGTCCAAATTCAGCACCGAGGAGCCTTCCACAAAGGAAGTCGCCGATACGTTCACGTCTTTCGCTTTTCCAGGCCATTCATGAGGCCGGAGAGTATACAGGCGATCTCGATTAAGAGTATGCATTCTTGTGCGGAACCTCTTGCGATCGTGAAGAAGTTTTTTCTGTCGGGCTTGGTGAAGCGGCCGTTTCCCACGGCCAGGTTGGTCGCAATCGAAAGGGCGACGCGATTCAATTGGTCGACGAGGAAACAATAGCCGCGAGGAAATCCTTCGTCAATCCGCACGGTCAGGCGGCAAACCTTCTTCAGGCCAATCGCCTGCGGCGGCCCAGAACCAAACCGCCCGTGGCCAGCAGGCCCAGCGCGGCGGGTTCGGGAACCGGGGAATAAACCATATTGTCCAGGCTGTAGTTCTGTTGATTGGTACCCGCTCCTCCAACCAGTCTGACCGAGGTGAAGGGAGTGTCAGAGATAAAACCCCAGAATTCGCCACCGTAGCTGTTGGAGATCGCCCCCACATAAAGGGGGAAGTCGACGATGTAAACCAGCAGGCTGTTCCCGGAACCGCCTGGACCGCCCAAAACCCAGTTCCCGCCGTATGCGGTTATCTGAGGGACAAAGCTCCAGGTCGTCATGGGTTCATTCTGGCTTTGGGAAGCCAAGACATCCTGGTAATATTCATGCGTCGGGTTGATATGACCGGATTCCGTTGACTCGAAACTCACCCCAAGGTTCAGTTCCTCGTCAGCAAATTCCTCTGTTACGAACGGCCCACCCAGGGCGTTCTCCCATGCCGTCTTGTCGGTATAAACTGTTACCGTCGCCGCGTCGACCGTAGCCAATCCGCAAGTGAACATCACCAGCACCGCACTGGACACCGCTAGCTTTCGCATTTCCGAGTCCTCCGAAGAGAGCTAAACCTTGAGGGCAAGCCAACACGCTCGAGCCGGCTCTTATTTCGTAATTACCTCCAGCGACCTTGATCCAATCAATAAAATCTTATCAAAAAGCAGCCGTTTCGCCAAGTAAAATCCGTCAAATTTCTGAACACCGCCCGAGCCATCTTGATTCCAGAGCAAGCCAGGGCTGCCGGGCATAGGTAAGAGGCAAGGCAAGATTGATTCAACAAAATCGTGCTTGATTGTTAAAGGATATACATTGCTATGCAAAAATACGCCGTGACTTTGCAATGTATCAATACCGGTCACCTCTTTCGCCGGTCCAGACCATTCATGAGGCCGGAGAGCATTTTGGCGATTTCAGCGAGGGATTTGCAGAGTTCGGCGTGCCGTGAGTCGTCGATGAATCCTCTTCGCCTTGCGATCTCAAGCAGCGGCACGCACT
>CAZXSA010000170.1:0-6485 GCA_964642815.1 uncultured Planctomycetales bacterium
AATCCAAGGTATTCATGCCCGTGATTGTATCCCCAAAACAAATCCATCCGCCAGTAGCCGGTAGAGCATCCCGGCGCGCCGGGATGACTAATTGTCTTCCGATCCATGTTCGTGGATCATATTGGGCCCTGACCGGGCCGAGGAATGTAGCCCCGGGTGCAGCAGAGCGGAACCCGGGGGATTGAAACCACAAAACCCTCAAAAGCCCCCTGGGGGGGCGACAGAACATGGCCCGGCTGCAGGACTACCGGAAAATAATAAGGCCATGGTCGGCCGTTCTTCCCCAATCACAGCGGACAACAGCCGCGTCCTCGCTATTCCTGGGCCTGTGTCTCCGGCATCACCACATACTGACCGTCGATGGAAATGATATCTTCCGGCAGGTCATGCTCATTAATGCCGATCGGTCGTCCATCGAACAATGTATATTGGAGTAAACCGAGTATCTTTCCATCAGGATCTCTGCTTGCCTTAAGCACCTTGAAGCGACGTTGTTCCTTTAATAGGCGGGTTTCGGCAAAAATGGCCTCGCGCTCTTCGCGTGTACCCGGTGGATAATATGTTTCCAGATCAACGGTTCGTCCATCAGGCATGTCAAATCTCAGTATGTATTTCCCCATGCCAAGACGAGAATACTCTTTTGAAATCACTTCTCCCGCACCTGAATCGCGGAGTTTCATGATTTCATCTATTCGCATATTCTCAGCCTGTTTACCCTCTGGTTTATTCCAGTTTACCGCAAGAGTCTTACCGTTGCCCAGGGTATACTCTATTCTATATACAGGATATATCCCTTCCTGTTCCGGCCCTTCGAGTAATCCGATCAATTTACCACCACCGTTCTGTCTGATTCGTTCAATTTCGTCAATTTCAGATTTTATGATTTCTTCCTCTACCTCTGTTGGTGATTGATCTCGACCAGTAACATACGAAACGGGTGTAATGCTGCTACTATCAATTTTCTCAGGTTCATGGAAAATATAATGTCTGGTTTCGACCGGCGTAAATACCCAGCGTACCAGGTTACGCCCCGTCTCCGTGGCCGCCAGTCCGACGGCCGATACCCCGACCAGCAGACAGGCTCCAATCCCCATCATGCGATAGCCGCTCATCGTTCTCGCCGCTTTCCGAGCCAAGAACAACATCCTGTCCTTCGTCGCCTGCATCTTCAGCGAATTCGGATCATCATCCACGCCGGCACTTTTGATCACTTCCCGCATCTTGTCTTCATCGATCAACATGGTCATAACCTCCTGCCGATATCAATGCATCGCAATAATCCTGCCCAGCAAGATCGACTTTCATCGCTTTCTCCCCATCCCCCGGTCCCCTCCTCTCCCTTCATGCTCCTTCCCGTTTCCGCTGCCGAGTACCAAATTCTCCTGCACCATCAAACCTCCCCAGCCTCCAACCGCCGGCGGATCTGCTTGATCGCCCGGCTCAGGCGGGCACGGACCGCATCCTCGCGACATCCTTCAATCCCGGCGATCTCGCTAAAGGACATTTCCAGGTAATAACGCAATACGACCACCGACTGATACTTGGGGGCTAAATCCTTGATGGCCGTCCGCACTTGCTCCACATTGTCGGCGGCATCCATCATCTGCACCGCGTCGTCGGTCAATCCACCCTTTTCTGCTGCAATCCAGGGCAATAAAACCCGCCGCAAGCTCGCCCGCCGGTAATGGGTGTTGGCTACGTTCACCGCGATACGCAGCAGCCAGTTTCGCAGCCCGGCCATATCGCCGTTCATTTTCCCGATCGATCGAGCGGCCTGATAAAAAGTCTCGGCGGTCAGTTCGTCGGCCAGTTCCCTGTCGAACAGGCGATGAACCAGATACCGGTAAACGAGGGCGTAATACTCCTCGAACGAGGCCCCCAACTGATCCAATGCTCCCCCTGCGGGCGACCCGTTTACGGATTGTTCTCGCGGTATTTCGGCCTCGGCCGGTCCAACGTCCATGAAACCTCCGCTTTGTCAAGCGTTTAGATTCAACCGGTTGACGATTCCATTATATAAATGCGCGGATAAGTTTCTTGTGACAGAAAACAAGAAATATTCGATGAGGATTCCTCTCTGTTTTTTGCCCGGTAGAGCGTCCCAAGGCATGAGTATGGCCTGTGTTTTCTCAACTTGTCGAGCGAATTGAAGCCGATTAGAATAAAGGTAAGGATAGGATTCTGGTTCCGGTTTTCTTATCCATCCTCTGGGATTGGTGTAATAGGTCGATGGAGTAACGGTGTGAGACCACTGAGGGTTTACGTTGACACCTCGGTCTTCGGCGGATGTTTTGACCCTGAATTCGCCGCGGAATCGAACCGATTTTTCGATCTTGTCCGAATGGGACGAGTCGTGGTGCTCGTCAGCCAGGTGGTGATCGACGAACTGGCCGAAGCACCTGCCCAGGTGCGCGACTTGTTCCGGTCCTTGCCCGTTGAGTCCGTCACCCCCGTTGACCTGACGCCGGTGATCATTGAGTTGCGTAATGCCTATATTGCCGCCGGGATCGTGAGCCCTCGGTTTATGGACGACGCCACGCATGTGGCCGCGGCTACTGTCACCCGTGCCGATGCTATCGTTTCGTGGAATTTCAAACACATCGTCCGGGTCGATAAGATGCGCGCCTATAATCAGGTCAACCTGCAAACGGGTTTCGGTTTGTTATCGATCGTTTCACCTCAGGAGGTGCGGATTGATGAAGACGACTGAAGTGAAAAAGAACTTCGATTGCGTTGAGTTCAAGCGACAGGCTCAAGCCAGGATCTACGAGCGAATTAAAGACCTCTCCCCTGAGGAAGAAGTCGAGTATTTCCGCAAAGCGGCCGAGGAAGGGTCTTTGGGGGATTGGTGGAAGGCGTTGCAAAAACACTCGCGCGTCCCAAGCCCTGACGTTTAATACCAATCGGCTCGGCCATAACGAACCGATACGCAAAAGACGTACCCGCCCCCTGTATTCGTCAACAGGGGCGATAGAGAGTAGCACCCGTGTAATGCAACGCCCGCGAGGATATGCCTCTCAATATCCAATCAGCACGTTCGATCCCACCGGATAAGCATAAAAAACGAGCAGAAGCAAGCTCGCACCTGCTTCTGCTCGTGAATGTATGGATCAGCGGAGTGGGATGTCCCCCCCACTCAATATCTTCTTACGCCAACCGGCGACGACGGATGATCATCAGGCCACCCGCGGCCAGTAGACCCAAAGCCGCCGGTTCCGGAACATAAGTGTAAATGATTTTCACGGTACCGGTGGTCGTAAGTGGATCGATCATTGCCTGGACACCACCCAAGGAACCGTAGTTCGCGACTTGCGAGGAGTCCAACGTGACCGTGAAGGTACCGAGCCCGATGTATTGGAAGTAGACCACGGGATTCACGATTCCACTGTCACCATCCGAAACAGCGCCGCCGAGGTACTCATCATAGTCCGGCCCCGTATAGCTAAAATTAGGGGTGCCTCCAACTTCACCGTCGCCGTCATCGGCGGCGAGATTCATGCTCGTTCCACCGGTAGCCTTGACGTCGCCGGCCTGGAAGATCGGCTGAAACAAGGCATCGATCATCGAAACCGAGGAAGACACCGCCACCTGGGCACCAAACTCGATGGCCCCGCTGGCCGGCGTAACCGCGTCATTATCGCACCGGAGCGCCCCGCCGTTGGCGGTCAGGTTCACCTCAACATATACCGACTGGAGCGTTCGTGTACCGCCCATATCGTCGAATTGATTGAAGGTCAGAACCTGGTTGTAGTCCGGAATTCCGCCGTAGTTTTGTGTCTGGGTGATCGTGTAACCCGAGGCCACTGTCGATGTCAAAGCCACAAGAACCATACTGACGAACGCTTTTCTCATAGTCCCATCCTCCGCTTTCCTGATATGTTGATGAGCTTTTGGCGAAAAGAAACTTGACGGGTTTTTATCGCCTTTCACCTCTTTACAAATACACAGTACCTCCATCTAACCTGACATTCTAAGCCGACCCGCACCGAAAGTCAAGAAAAATCCCCAAGCCCTCCAAAAAAATACCCCGATTTGCAATTCCTTAAAAAACAAGATGTTACGACGATACGGCTATCATGACCATCAAAACCAGGACTGAGCAGAGCTTCCCTACTCTACTTCCATTCGCGGCACTACCGGAAGAAACCTCGAATCCAAACATGTTGAAGCTTGTTCTTTCACGCTTATCGGCCTTTTTGGCGTAATCCACCGGCCAACATAGTGTAACCCGCTTGCCGAATCTCACTCTCACTACACTCGATATTCTCGACGCGACCGACGGGGTCGCCGCCCCCCCTCGCCTCACGAGCCGCGGATTCATGTTGGTTTGACCACGAGGCCGATAATATTACAATATACTCAAGCGGAGTGAGTCTAGCCTCTTTAAGAAATCCGTGCGGCGTCCATGCTATGAATTCTTAGCAAGCGGTCGGCGTACCGCGAATGCGGAGCAATCGAGTCCCGTCAGGATGCAACTCATGATTATCCGATGGATACCGCGCTATTACATCTCTCTTGCGATCCCATTTCTTATCCTTCCACCGTCCGCATTATCCACGACATCCGCCGAGTGCGAGCCGGCCTGGAGCCAGGTGACCAACCTGGACACGCCGCCCCGACGTTACGGTAACTGCATGGTCTTCGATATTCGCCGCGGCGTGGCCGTTACTTTCGGGGGCATTGATTCGGGTATCTTCTTGCGCGACACCTGGGAATGGGACGGCGTCGGCTGGGTACAATTGACTCCCGCATCATCTCCGCCGGCCTGCTTTGCGCCCGCGGCCGCGTATGATACCGCCCGCAACGTGATGGTCCTTTTCGGCGGCTATAACGGTAACTACCTGAACGGCACCTGGGAATGGGACGGGACTAATTGGACCCAAAGAACGCCGGCCACCACTCCCGCGGCGCGCTACGGACATGCCATGGCGTATGACACGGCTCGGAACGTCACCGTCCTATTTGGCGGATCCGGCATCGGGAATATCGGGTCCGAAACATGGGAATGGAATGGGATTAACTGGACGAAACGAACCCCGGCCAAGGTGCCTTCGGCCCGCGGCACGCATGCCATGGCCTATGACATCACCCGAGGAGTGACCGTACTTTTCGGCGGGGTGGGCGCCACCGGATGTCTCGCGGACACCTGGGAATGGAACGGCGTCAACTGGACCCAAAGAAACCCAAGCACCATCCCTCCACCGCGGATGTCCCATGCGATGGCCTACGACGGTGATAGAGGCGTCACCGTGCTCTTCGGTGGCCTCTCCCAATCCACTTATCTCGCGGACACATGGGAGTGGAACGGGACCGAGTGGACACGGCGTCCAATCACGCCCGCCCCACCGGCGCGGAACGTGCACGCCATGACCTACGACAAGACCCGTGCGACGATCGTGCTGTTCGGCGGCTCGAACAGTAGCGGCTCTCTGGGGAACACCTGGGAATTCGCCCCCGGCCTGCGTCTTCTGGAGGAACCGGTGAACACGTTGGTCGCCGAAGGCAGCGACGCGGTTTTCGCGGTGACCGCCATCGGTAGCCCATCCATCCGATATCAATGGCAAAAGGATGGTGTACCCCTGCCCGGAGCAGACAAGGCCTCTTTCCGTATTCCCAAGGCCGGTCGGGCCGATGCCGGCACCTATGAGGTGCTGGTTCGTGCTTCTTGCGGCCAGATCCTGAGCCGATCCGCAACACTCGCGATAGCCGCGAAGGCGGACTTTGACATGGACGGCGACGTTGATATGTCGGATTTCGGCGTAATGCAAAAATGCCTCAGCGGCGAAAACACTCCGGCCGATCCAAACTGCGCGGATTAGAATCAAAACACCGCCGCCCTTCTCCCAACCCAGCATTCCAAAGAATTGTGTGGTGCGTCGCATAAACCCGCCGGTTGGCATGGCCGGGTGGCCCACGTCTTCAGACGTGGGGGAGCGATGATCGACGACGATCGGCAGAGTTGCATGCACAGATCCTTGTCACGCTACAGAGTGACATGCACAGGCCCTTGTCACGCTGCTGGGTGGCATGGGCAGGCCCTTGTCACGCGAGAGCGGGATAAGGGTTTGCCCGTGCATTTTCGGCCGCGGAGTATCACCCGAACATTCCCAAGCGAACCGGAATCCCCTGTGCCACCTTTCCCTGAATGAACTCTACGGGAATCACCGGAACAAACAGCAATTGACGCCCGGCCATCTTTCACCCAAGATAGTCCGCGTACGCGATCGGGTGTTTATCTGCCATGTCGAGATTCCCAACTCGACACAAACCTCATCGGGATTCCCATCCCGCGTTACAGGGGAAAGGATTCCCCAATGCGGGGGTGCGAGAAGGGATTCTCGCGCCAGCTTAATCATCCGCGTACGCAATGGGGTATTTATCAACATGCTGTTTGGAGTTCACCATGTTCGAAAAAGTACTGGTACTGTCAGCCTCCGCGGGCGCCGGGCATCTCCGCGCGGCCCAGGCGATCGAGCGGGCCTTCA
>CAZXSA010000170.1:6585-11217 GCA_964642815.1 uncultured Planctomycetales bacterium
GCCTCCGCGGGCGCCGGGCATCTCCGCGCGGCCCAGGCGATCGAGCGGGCCTTCACCAATCTCGGCGCGGCCCGCGAAATCCGCCACATCGACGCCCTGGAATACACGAATAAGCTTTTTCGCAACCTGTACTCCAAGGCCTACATCGAACTGGTCAACAGCGCGCCGGATTTACTCGGGTGGTTGTACGACCAACTGGACAAACCCTGGAAAAACGAACGCCGCCGCCTGGCCCTCGACCGACTGAACACCCGCCCCTTCGTCAAGATGCTCCAACAATACCAGCCGGACATCGCCGTCTGCACCCACTTCCTGCCGGCCGAGATTATTTCCTGGCTCAAGGCCAAGGAGCGCATCGCCTGCCGACAGGCCATCGTGGTCACCGACCTGGACGTGCATGCCATGTGGCTGTGTCATCACTATGAACATTATTTCGTCGCTCTCGATGAAACCCGCGAACATCTTCAAATGCTGGGCATCCCGGCCGACAAGATCACCGTCAGCGGCATCCCTATCGATCCGGTTTTCGCCGAGCCCAAGGACCAGCGGCAGATGCGTTTGAAATTCGGCCTCGATCCCGACCGCACCACGCTATTGATCTCGGCCGGCGGGTTCGGCGTCGGCCCGATCGAACACCTGATGACCGCCCTGCTGCGCCTGCGCCATCCGGCCCAGATCGTGGCCATCTGCGGACGGAGTACGCAGCTCAAGGAAAAGCTCGATGAACTGGTTAACCGACAACCGGTAAGACAAAACGTCACCGTTAAAGTGGTCGGTTACACCCACGAGATGGACGAATACATGGCCGCGGCCGATATCGTGGTCGGCAAGCCCGGCGGCCTGACCACCTCCGAGGCTTTGGCCCGAGGCCTGGTGTTCGCGATCGTCAATCCCATCCCCGGCCAGGAGGAACGTAACTCCGATCATCTGCTCGAACAGGGCACGGCCATTCGTTGCAACAACCTGCCCGTCCTCGCCTACAAGATCGACCAGTTGCTCGATGATCCGGAGCGCTTGTCCACCATGAAAGCCAACGTCCGACGCCTCGCCCGCCCGCAGGCCGCTTGCACCATTGTCAACAAACTGCTCGACCTGGATTAAATCCACCAACCGCAGCCAGCCGGATACGGTGACACGATGGGGAGAGGGGGAGACGAGGGGAGGGGGAGATAGGGAAGGACGAACACGTCGACCGGAGCATCCTGACGACTGAAAACAGATAGCTGTATGCTCTTTCGGGTAGCCCACGTCTTCGTATGTGTTTAGCAACCATGTAATCAGAACCCGGAGCGGGAGCGACGGGCCGGAGCTGTGTAACGCACTGAATACCGGCAACATTTATGATGTGGAAGGAGCATGCCTGATAGGAATGAGTCACTCGCCACCCTGCTGTGTCGAGATTCCCATCTCGACACAAACCTCATCGGGATTCCCATCCCGCGGATGCAGGCGCGAAAGGATTCGCGACTCCGTGGGTGCGAGAAGGGATTCTCGCACCAGCTTAAGGGGGGATTCTCGCACCAGCTTGACCATTCATGCGTCGGTTGCTTCCCTATATGCGCCAATGGCCACTGCGATCGAGCCAAGTTCTCTATGAAGGATTGGTCTGCGTTGCCTCGGTCCTGGCCTCGGCTTCCGCCTCGGACAGGGCTTTGCGCAGTTCGTCAATCATCGCCTGCGGCGGCTTGATCGTGATCGTATTGACCTGGCCGGGTTCGATTCGCACAACAGGCCGTTCGTTTTCTGGGTACTCAAAATCAGCCACGCGAAAATATTGATCGGGATTGTATGACCCCTCCTGGTCCTCGCTACGGCGAGCGATGGACTCATGATTGGAATAGATGGCAATGCTTTCCAATTGGTATGAGCCACAAGACCATGTGATTTCTTCCGTTTGCACGTTTAACAATCGAAGTACACCGTTGCTCTCATCGACTGGGATAATAGTACCATCACCCATTAATGGACCTTCGAGGGGAGACCATGCGATCCATCGATTACCAAGAGCGTCAATGCTTATCGGGATGAAATTGTTAGACACCACCAGTGATTTCGTATCCAGGTTTTCAGGCCACTCGATGTTGAAACGTACGGTGGCCTTGGGCATGTTCGCTTCCTTGGGACAAATTATGGTATGCATCGTATTCATACCAGGATAAAGTACAATCTTTTGTGAGCCATCATGGTGATAACCAGAAGGCATATTGTATACGCTTATTGTATACTCCCCGGGTTTTATGGGACCGAATTCAGCCAGGCCCTGCTCGTTTGTGTCGGCAGTAAGAGTAGTGTTTTTCGCACCATCGAACGGAGATCCATCTAATTGTATGGTGGCCCCGGGAATGGGCTTGCCGTTCTCATTATCCTCCACCAGTTTCACTTGCAGCGAAACCCAATCCATGGGTTTGCTCTCGGTATTACCTCGATCCATCATCGCCTTCATCTGGGCCAGGATGGTCTGATTAAAGCTCTGCGATTGTTGATAACCCAGCCAGACAAAAACGGACATGGCCACGACGGCCACGGCCAGAACGACGATAACCCCCAGCATGATTCGGTCTTTCATGACAATCTCCTTCATGGCTTCCCACCAGAGTCGATACGCGAGCTTTTTCGGATTGCCGAAACGGTCCAGCACGGCCCGTTCGGCCTGGATTTCATCCGGGTTGCGGCGCAGCTCCCGCCGCATGGCGCATAGCAGATGGTCGTTCAATTCGTCGGTGATGTCCCGGCGCAGATGGACCGGTTCCCGCTCGTGCGGGGCGGGGAACCCGCGGCCGATGACCTCAGGCCAGTTCACAAGCGCCTCCCATCACCCCGTTGACCCCGGCGGCGAAACGCTCCCACTCCCGCCGTTTCTCGTTCAATACACCCCGTCCGGCAGGCGTGAGCTTGTAGAACTTCCGCCGGCGGCCCTCGGCCGTCTCCTCCCAATGGGCGGCCAGGAACATCTGCCGCTCCATCCGGTGCAGGGCCGGATAAAGGCTGCCCTCTTTCAGCTCGAAATAGCCCTTCGAGCGGTCCAGGACTTCCTGGGCGATCTGGTATCCGTAGGTCGGCCCGTGGGAGATCACTTCGAGAATCAGCATCTCCACCGTACCCCATAGCAGTCGGGAATCCACGTTCGTGCTCCTTTGCCTAAGGCGTCTATGTATATATATAACCCGTCTAGGTATGGTTGTCAAATGGAAATTCGTGGTTTTTACATTTTTTTCCGCAGAAGGAGTCCCGACGGGCGGGGATTGGACTATTAGGCTGTCAGACTGTCAGGCAATTAGGCGCCGAGGCGTTGGAGGGGTTCCCAAGACGGGCTATTGCCCACCAGCCCGCCGCGGCCGCCATTGAGCTCGGCGGGATTCAACCATGGATCCCACCGTGATCGCTACGGTTCGCACGCAACACCGTCGGGACCGTCGAGCCCGTTAGTTGAAGTTGCGTGGGGTTCCTCATCGGCCATGGTTTCATCGTCGCCGAGAGCGTCGGTGTTGTATTTTCCCATTTGACCAACGTAGGCGTTGGCACTCCCGCCCTTGCCACCCTTGGTTGGCGACATGGCCACGGCACCGGAACCGCCCATGCCCCCATTCGCCATGGCATCGCCGCCTTGACCCGCGTACCAACCATTCCCACCATCGCCCCCGTAAGCATAGGCGCTACCGCCATTGCCGCCATTTCCGCCGGCCTGGATGCAGTTGTAATCCGTATAGCCCCAACCACCCGAACCCCCGGTCGCGATGGCGAATCCGCCTTTTCCGCCATGCTGGGGGGAGTAGGTGATGTGGGCCGCCGAACCGCCGTTGCCGCCAAAGGCTGTCGCGCTGCCGCCGTGACCCGCATCCATTCTTGATACGTCACCATTATGACCGGCAGGGGCCACGGCCGCCGCGTTTCCGCCGGCCCCGGCCCAGCCGTTGCGCATGAGGACGGCCAGAACATCCTTGTATTTGTAGCTGGGCGGCTGCACCAGGTTTCCTCCGTTGCCGGCATAGACGATGACGGACGGCGCGTCCCACTGATCGGCTTCCAGTTGTTTGATTTCAACGGTGATACTGCCTCCCAACCCACCGAGAATAAAACTGTCCACGCCGTCGGGGGCCCGAAATGTGCAGTTCGTCCCGGTACAAATATGCATGGGCGCGGATGCCTCGTAGATCGTTTGTCTCGATCTTTTCATGATCTCGTAGGCAGCTTCGCCTATGATGTTGATCGAGCTGGCATTGCCGGGATATCCGCCGCTGAGATGCAAGTCGCCCAAATAATCCAGCGAGTGGGTGGCCGCATCATAGGTCGGCCAATCAACCTGTCCGGCTCGAAGAAAGAGAAATCCCGAGCTGCCGCCGGTGGCGCCAAATGAAAACTCCTGATCAGGATCCAGTGATTGAATGGTCTCGACCGTGGGGGCGGCCATACCCGCATTTCCGCCATTACCGATATAGACGCTGCCTCTCATGGTCAGCGTGCCGCCGGCGTCGAGGACCAGATCGCCTCCCTTACCCGCGGCCCCACCCCAGTCGCCGTCCGCGCCTGAACCGCCGGAGCCACAGGTCAGGATGGCCAAGGTGTCAATGGTGATGTCACCCTTGGCGATTAATTCGACACTGCCGCCGTTGGTGCCGCCGGGATCGGTATTTT
>CAZXSA010000171.1:0-11151 GCA_964642815.1 uncultured Planctomycetales bacterium
CTGGCCGGCAAACCGATCAAGATGCGTCTGACCATGCGGGACTGCAAGCTGTATGCGTTCCAGTTTGTTGAGTAGACGTGTTACGGGGAAGTGACTTATGGTCGTTGGTATTGGCATGTTTGTTATCGGGGTTCTTCTGGTGGGATTGCTCGGGTTTGTCCTGCTGATTCGCGGGTTATTGACTTACCGGGTAGGCGAGACGCCCTATTGTGCGAAGTGCGATTACAACCTTACCGGGCGGGTCAGCGCGCGCTGTTCCGAATGTGGGGCGTTCCTTGAAGAGCCGGGGGCCATCGTTCACGGCGAGTTGCGGCGGCGGCCACGGTCCGCGGTCATTGGTGGCCTGCTGCTGGCCTTTGCGTTTTCATCTCTTCTGGTCCCTTTTCTCGGGGTGGATTGGTATAGCTACAAGCCGACGGCGTGGGTGATTTCCGATCTCAAGTCGAATAATCAAACCCTCGCGAATCGGGCCTGGACCGAGTTGCAAAACCGGATGGCCCGCCAGCCGCTCTCGGAACGGCAACACAATCGTCTGATTAGTATCTGCCTGGACACACAGGCGGCCGGCAAGCAAGGGGGAATAAGTAGCAATTTGATTGGTTACCTGGGCCAGAGTTTTCTAAGTAACAACCTGACCGAGCAACAGGCAACCCGCTTCCTGGAACAAGGTCTGAAACTGGACCTGAAAGTCCGCCCGCGCGTCGTGCTCGGCGATCCATTACCCTGCCAGCTCTATTATCAGTTGAAATGGGGTATACCGATGCGAATGATCCTGACCAGCGAGGAATTCACTGTTGGCGAGGAATCCCGGAAATCGCCTTTTGAGAAAGCTTGCGAAACCTCGAGTGGAACGGGTGGTTGGGGTTGGGGGTATACCCTGCAATGCCCATCTCCTGGTCGGCATCGGGTCTTCAGCCGTGTTCGAGTACGATTATTTTATTATCCTTGTTTACCGGTCCAAGGCAATGTGTCATGCGGATACGGCGATATTTCGGGACGATTGAAAATCTGGGGTAATCCAATTTACGACTCGACTTTTGATTTGGAGGCATTTACAGAAATCCTGCCCGAAGAGCCGCCGGATTACATCAAGCTGGTTAATGATGACTCACTGGCCGAGAATTTACGAGCCAATGTTTTTGTTGAGAAAATCACTTTTAAGCCTGACAAATGGAGAGATGACCGGAGAAAAAGGAAATACACTGGTTGGTGCACTTCGGAAACTGACCAAGTGCCACCTATTGTGCCAGTGAACATATTGGCTGACGTTTATGCTCGCGTTGCGGGAAGAGAATATAGAATAGGTAAGGCCGAGGAAAGAAAGGGATATAATACAATCGACATTCATATCGAGGGTCTTGACGGAGAGGTCGAGCCCTTCGAGACCTTCGACCTGGTCCTGCGGCCGAACCCGCAACTGGCCCGCGAGACGCTGGATATTTATGAGATATACAACGGAGTGATCGTCAAGGAAGGGATCAAGGCCGAATTTGAGGAAAGCGAGCGGCGGTAACGGATTGCATGAGGAGGCCCGACGCCGGGTGGCATGGGCAGGCCCGACGTGCTTAACAAAGCACGTTGGGTTTGCCCGTGCGGTTGCGAGGTTGTCTACTGTACACGAGATAATGCACGAACCCCGGTGTGCCGGGCTCGTGGTGTCATGTTTGATCGGGAGCGAAAGGCTGCACGGATTCGCACGGGCAGATTCGGAGTCCGCTGGCAAGCGGACTCCGAACCTGCCCATGCCACCCAATCCGCGGACTCTGAATCTGCCCATGCAAAATAGAGGTGTTATGTTTATAATCGAGTCATGTATCTGCGCGATGGTTCCGTTCGTAAATTCCGGCGCAGCCACAACGATCCCGGCGTGGCTCATGAATTGACCTTCACCTGTTATAAACGTTATCCCTTGTTGAATGCGGATCGCAGCCGACAATGGTTGTTGGATGCCCTGAAGCGGGCGCAGCGCAGGTGGGATTTCGAGCTATGGGCTTATGTCATCATGCCCGATCACGTCCATCTGCTTATATGTCCACGCCAAGTTGATTACCAGCTATCCTCCATCTTACGGGCCATCAAGCAGCCGGTGGCCCAGCAAGCGGTATCTTATCTTCATCGGCACGCGCCACCGTGGTTGAAGCGTCTGCGGGTCGTACGATCAAACGGTCGCGTGGAGCATCGTTTCTGGCAGCAGGGAGGAGGATACGATCGGAATATTGTTCAAGCGAAGACGGCCTGGGCGACGGTGCAATACATTCATGCCAATCCGGTTCGTCGCGAATTGGCCGCCTGTCCAACGGATTGGCCTTGGTCCAGTGCTCGATGGTACGCGGGCTTGGATAATGTTCTTCTGGAGATGGATGGTCAACCACCGGGTTGTCCATTGCGTTAGGTAGCTTTGCAGTATGTGCCCTTATACGCAACGCGGCATGAAAACATTCGATAACATTGATGGCTTGTCTGAGCTCGTGCGTGGATACGAACACGTAGATAGGCTCAATGCGCTTAGCCGGGCAGCATGGGCAAGCCCGACGCTGGGTGGCATGGGCAGGCCCGACGTGCTTGGCAAAGCACGCCGGGTATGCCCGTGCGGTTGCGGGGTTGTCTATCATACGCAAGAAAACGCACGCATTCCGGCGTTGGGTGGCATGGGCAGGACCAGCGTGCTCGGCAAAGCACGCCGGGTTTGCCCGTGCGGTTGCGGGGTTGTCTATCATACGCAAGAAAACGCACGTATTCCGTGATGCCGGGATTCGTGGTGCCATGCATGACCAGGAGCGAAAGGTTGCACGGATACGCACGGGCAGATTCAGAATCCGCTTATCAGCGGACTCCGAACCTGCCCATGCCACCCAACCCGTGGACTCCGAACCTGCCCATGCCACCCAACCCGTGGACTCCGAACCTGCCCATGCCACCCAATCCGCGGCTTCCGAGCCTGCCCATGCCACCCAGCACCAGATCGCGCCAGCCTATGCCAAGCACCATAATCTATTCTCGCTCTCGCATTGTGGTTTGCCGATCATTACACTGGGTGGCGTGGGAGACTGGATACTGGCTTTTTTGCTCGTAACGGATGGTTCATGCTGACGCCCAAGGCAGGTGATCGGATCGGCGAGTTCGAGGTTGTCCGGCGGATCGGGGCCGGCGGGATGGGCGTGGTCTATCTGGCCCGAGAGACGGCCTCCGGCGGGATGGTGGCCCTCAAGGTATTCTCGGCGGTCATGACCCGGGAAAAGACCCGCCAGCGTTTCCTCCGCGAGGCCGAATCCGCCGCCCGACTCGATCACCCCCATATCGTGGCCGTCCGGCACATCCACTCCGACGAGGATCTTTGCTATTACGCGATGGAATACATCGAGGGCTGGCCGCTGTCGCGCGTCCTGCAATGGCTGCCGAGGCTACGCGAGCCGCCGGAGGCCTTTCTGGAAGCGATCAATCAACTTGGCCCGGAAACCCAGCCGATCGATACCGAGGCCAAGACCGTCATCGGCGATCAGCCGAAACCGTCAACCGTAGACACCGGTGATACCCGGCCGGTCGAATCGAATATCGCCCGCAAGCCCGCGTATATCCGCCAGATCGCGGCCATGATGCGGGACATCGCCCGGGCGCTGCACTATGCCCACGGCCGGGGGGTGATTCACCGCGACATCAAGCCGGACAACCTGCTGCTGGATCAAAAGGGACAACTACACCTGACGGATTTCGGCCTGGCCCGGATCATGGATGAAGAAAGCATCACCCTCACCGGCGAGCTGATGGGCACGCCGCTGTACATGAGCCCCGAGCAGGTTGCCGCCGGGCGGATCGGCATGGACCACCGCACGGATATCTATTCGCTCGGCGTGGTGATGTACCAGTTGCTCTGTCTCCAGCCACCCTATCAGGCTGCGACGCGGGAGGGCCTGTTGCGCGCCATCGCGGTGCATCAGCCGGCCGCCCTGTCAACACGCAACCCCGCCATCCCACGCCCGCTGGAAACGATCGTACAACGCATGTTGGCCAAGGATCCCGATCAGCGCTATGCGACCGCCGCCGCGCTGGCCGACGATCTGGACCGCTGGCTGGCGGGCAAGCCCATCCACGCCAAACGCCTCGGTCGCGTTGGCCAATGGTGGAACGCCCGCTCCGTCGCGACCCGTTGGGCGATGGGGGCGGCGATGGCGGCCGTGTTGTGCGGTCTGGCCCTGACGGGGGTTTATCTTTCCCGCGATGATACGAACGGTTCGCCGCAAGCGTCACCCGTAACCCTTGCCCAAGCGGCGGCCGAGCGCGGCGATTATCTACAAAGCGCCCTGTGGTACGCCGAGGCCCTGAATGATAACGCGTCGGTGGCCGGCACGCTGAGCCTGCCGCTTAGCATGGTCTTGCGGGAATTACCACCCTTGCATGATCGCTATCGGCTCGCGGATACGCCGTCGGCTTTTGCCCTCGATCCGACCGCGCATACCTTATTTGTCGGCACCGCGGACGGACGGTTGCGACTGATCGACCCCATCCAACGAACCGAACGGCCCGTACCGACGAAAAGCACGGGGCGGCTCAAATGGGTTGGCTTTAATCGTAGCGGAAGCAAAATGTTGGCCCTGCATACCCACGAGCAATCCGATCTTGCGGAGTTCTATACAGCTGATGGAAACCCTTTACACGATAGGCCTTTGAGCGGGTTGGGCGAGGTCAATCAGCTTCGCCTGGCCGTCGATGCGGCAGTGGTCGTCTTCATGTCCGCCATACCAACACCCGCCACCGCCCCAACCCAGCCCGCCGGCGAACAAGAGCAACCCTGGTATCGGATCAATGTCTACGATTTCCCGGAAAAACAACAGCCCCGTTTGCTCCGAAGTATTCGTTCGCCGATGCCGGCGGAATTGAGCGGTGACGGCCGGTACCTGGCGGCGCTCGATGAGCGGGGAGTCCTGGAGATCGCCGATCTGCGAACCGACGACAACCTGCGTCTGCCTTTCATGGGTCAACCGGCCGGCTTCCGCTTCGCGGCCTCCGTCGCTTCTTCGTATTTGGCAATTACCGACCGACTCGGACAGGTCACGGTATTTGATGTCAGCGACTCCGGTCCGCTGCCTCGGCTGGTAAGTATTCTGCGGGTGGAGGAAGCGGGCCGTCGGCAGCGTGTGGCTCCGGTTTATATGGAATTCACCCCCGACGGCGGCCATCTTCTGGTCGTCGGATCGGAAACGCTTGGCCAGCAATTGTCTGGAAGATCCATCCGCCTTTGGAATGTAAACACCCAACCGCCGACGTTCTTCGAAGCCCGCGGCCGCGATGCCCGACTCAGCGCGGACGGAAAAATCCTTTTCTTCTGGGACGATAACCAGGTCACTCTGGTCGATGTGACGAAAAACCAGACCATCAACCAGATTGCCGCCTCGGTAGGTACGCCGACGGCTTCGCCATCACCGGTGATTCATGCTCCGGTCGATGCCCTCTTTCCCGTTTCCACCGATCGCTCCGCCGGCCGGCTGGTGTGTACGGAACGGCTTACCGGCAGGGGGAATGAAACATTGTTCCAGGCATCGGCCTGGGAGACGCGCGGTTGCGAACGTCTGTATCGCCTGTTGACCCCCTCAACGGATATGCGACAAGTGGGCCTGACCGCGGACGGCCGATTCGCCTATGTTCACGTGGGCGAGCAGGCCGGTGGTGACTGGCTCTATGTCTATGATCTCAACGAGCCGCGGTCCGTCGGGTTCCGGGCTGAATACCTGCCAAGTTTGCCGGCGATCTTGAGTGAACCCCTGACGGCCAACGATCTGGGCGTCTCCGATAAGCCCCTGGTCGTTACCTTTAACCGACAGGGCGAGCAATATGCATGGACACCTATCGATCCGCGGAATCTTGGTCAGCCAGGCGAAGGCATTCCGTCGTATGATCCGAGCGAGCATTGGCGAATCAGCGAGGACGGCGAGACCTTGATGGAAATCGACTGGAACGATCAGGTCCGTGTGTTCGATGTCGGGACCGGCCGACTCCAGCGAAGTTGGACATTGCCGGCGACGGCCACGCGGTTGTTCGCTCTCTCCGCCGACGGCCGGTTGGCGGCCATTCCTCATGTCGATCTCCGCATTACTCTGCACAATGTGGGGCCCGCCGGCGAGGCCGATATGTTCGGCCAGATCGGGTTGCTCACCGGCCGGCCGCAATTTCTTCACTTTAATCATAACGGTTCGCTGCTGGCCATCGCCGATGCCTTGGGGCGGGTGGTGATCAATCATACCGGCGAGTTCTTCGAACATGTCTGCGAGCTGAATACCGGCCACCCGGTCCGGGATATGCTGTTCTGCCCGCCGGACGATTCGATACTGGTCGTCGGACATCATGGCGGACAAGTGACCTTGTGGTCCGTCGTCGATGGTCGAGCGCTTGGGATGATCGAGTCGCCGACCGGCGCCGATGCCGCTGCATTTGCCCGCTTGGCGGCTCAAACTCGTGCATCCGGGCATGAAGACCTTTTGCTGGCCGTTACCTGTGGCAATCGGATACGCCTGTATGCATTCCCGACGAGGTTGGCCGACCATACGGATATACCGGTACTTGCGCCGCTGGGGCCAACCCTGGAAAGCACGTATCCGATTATTGCCTTGAGTTTCGTTCGGCCCGTCGCGGAGGAGGCGGCCCAACCCGCATTGTTCGCCGTTACCGATCACGGCGCCGTCCGCTGGTATGATCTGACCCTGGAACCGGCCGACGCCCGCCAGTGGCGGGACCGGATCGTCCGGCGAACCGGGATGGCCCTCGACCCCACGGGGCGGCCGCGTCCGACCATCGAAAGACCCTCCGCTACGCCTTGATTATGAAGTGTATGTGAATGGGGGCCACATGGATATTTGCCAAATGCCCGTCGTCTTCTTATCCTTTTCGGCCGTGGAGCAGTCCACGATGAGAGATCGGCGTCTTCGACGGTCGGCATATCTGGCGACCGCCCTGGGATTGTTTTTTATGTTCGGTTGCGACGGCTTCTTCTATCACCCCTCGCGTACGCAATATGCTCGTCCGGAGGAACACCGGCTTGTCTATGAATCGGTGCGTTTCCCCACCCAGGACGGGACTCCTTTACATGGCTGGTTTTTCCCCGCGCGCCCGCCTGCTCAAGGGACGATTCTGCACTTGCACGGCAACGCGGGCAACATCACCGGTCACTTTACGCATGTAAGCTGGCTGCCCGAGCAGGGTTGGAATGTGTTGTGCTTCGATTACCGTGGTTACGGGCAGTCGGGCGGCAAGGTCTCCCGCGCGGGCACCGTCGCCGACGCCCACGCGGCCCTGGATTATCTGCTGGCCCGGCCGGACCTCGATCATGAGCGCATTGTCGCTTTCGGTCAGTCACTAGGCGGGGCGGTCGGGATCGTGCTTGCCGCCGAACGTACCGAACTCCGCGGGCTGGCCGCCGATGGAGCGTTCGAGCATTATCGTCGCATCACCTCCTGGCACATCCGGCGCAACCCGCTGCTGCGAGTGGTCGGCTGGTGGGTGCCTTATTTCATGAGCGACGATTACAACCCAATCGACTACGTGGGGCGCATCGCCCCGCGGCCGCTTTTAATCATGCACGGAACGGATGATCGCATCGTCGATCCGGCCATGGCCCAGCGGTTATACGACGCGGCCGGCGAGCCGAAACAACTCTGGATGTTCGACGGCGCCGACCATTACGGCGCCCTGCACGAGCTGGCCGAAACCGCCCGGCCGCGGCTGGTCCAATTTTTCATGACTTGCGTGCCCCGATCCTGAAGGAACGCTTGGCATGTGGGTGAGCAGATGACGCTGCGCGAGCATGTTACGTTCTGAAACGAGAAACGCGCCAGTTACTTTTCCGGCAAATGTTTCTTCACCCGCTCGGATATCTCCGGGCCGCGGAGATGTTGTTCGAGCAGTTTGCCGTCGGGGCCGATCAGGCAGGTGTACGGAATGCCCACGCCGCAGAAAGCCTCGAAGGCCTCGGACGCCCCGGACCGCGGGCCTTGAGCCTGCGGCCAATCCATGCCCTGCTCTTTGATATACTTTTCAAGATCCTCGCGTTCCCGGTCCAGACTCACCCCGATCAGCACGAAATCCGCGCGGTCTTTCGTGGCCTGCCGCAACGCCTTGATGTTCGGCGTTTCCGCCAGACACGGCCCGCACCAGGTGGCCCAAAAATCGAGGAACACGTATTTGCCCCGCAATGTCGACAACTTGTATTCGGTGCCGTCGATCGCGGTCAGGGTGATCTCCGGTACCGGCCGGCCCGGCTCGATCTTCGCGAAGAGCCCCATGCTCTCCGTTTCCGGCGTCGTCGGGTCACTTGGCGCGGTGGTCACGGCCGGCAATACGACACGGTAATCGGTTTTACCGGCTTCGAGGGTTTCGGTGTGCGGCCGTCGCTGGCCTTGGCGCTGAAAGCTGAACACAATGGGACCAGCCGGTGCGTGTTTGAACAAAAATCCACCGTCCGCGCTACTTATCGCCCGCAAGCCGAGCGTCGAGTATCCCTTCCAGTCATCGCCGGATATCCACGCCTGCTCCACGGGCTGGCCGTCGTCGTCTACCACGTGCCCACCGAGCGGCAGGCCGATGGATATCTCCACGTTCATCTCCGTGGTTTTGCCGGTCATCAAGTCGGCTTCCCGAATGAACGTGGCGTAGTCGGGATGCTGAAACGAAATGGGTACGAAGCCCGGCCGAACATGGGCCAATTCATATTCGCCGTCCGGGTTCGTCCAGGTTACCGGCGCGTCGGCGTCGACCTTGCGACCCGCCAGGACGCGCACTCCCAGGACGGGTTTGCCGCTACCGGCCTCGGTTACGCGGCCGCGCAGTTGCGCCGCCAGTGTCACGACCAGCTTTTTGCTGACCGCCGAAATGTCCTCCGGTTGCGTGGCCGTCGGCGGAACCGGCGGCAACTCGACCATCTCCGTATATTCGCCCATGCGGACATACCGCTCCCCGTTAAGCCGCAGGAGAATCGCCCCGATCTCCGGGCTGACTCCGTGAAGGGTCACCTTGCCTTCGGCGTTGGGAGCGGTAGTCACGTAATGTTGCATGGGCAGTAAGATGGCCTCGACGAATACCTCGGTGGCCGGTTGCCCCCGGTTGGTCACAAGGATCAGTTCAACGGTTCGCTCCGGCCGTAACTCGATCCGCGTTTCCGTCCGGTCGGATTCGATCTTGACGCCCTCGCGATACACGGCATATCCGTCCGCGGTTACCGTCAGGGCGGTTACCCCGCGGACCACGTCATTGACTGTAAAACGTCCCTCCTCGTCGGTAGTGACGTTGGTTTCACGCCCACCGCTGTTGGCCTTGACCTGGGCCTTGGCGATCGGCCGGCCGTCGGCGGCGGCTTGCACGATGCCGGTCAACACCGCCGAACCGCTCAACGTCGCATCGACAAACGGCGGATTGTCCGGGTCGCCGACTTCCACCTCGGACACGAACTCGGTGTAGCCTTCCCTGCTGATCCGCACCCGCACTTTGCCGGTGATGCCCTGGGGCAAGGCGATTTCGATGTTCCCCATCTTATTCGTGACGGCTTCGGCCAGCGGTGGATCGTCCGGCCTGGCGTCAAGCGCTTCCACTCGCACCTTGGCCCCCTCGATCCCACCGCCCATGTAATTCAGGACGATCCCCTCGACGGCCGGCGCGGAGGATTGATCCGCCGGTGCGGCCGTCTCATCCGCCATGCTCCCCGCTCCCAGAAACATGACCACAACCAGCCAACTACCCCATCGCATGGCCTTCATGACGCACCCCTTTGTAAATTTGCCCCGGCAACCTTGCCCGCATCGTGTTCTCGCGCAGAGACGCTGAGTCGCTGAGAAATAATAATAAAAATCTCTGCGCCTCCGCGTCTCTGCGCGAGAACATTTCTGCGTCTTCGCATCCTTCACCGCCTCAGATTCTCAAACAGGTACAGCCCCGTTTTGCCGGGGGCGACCAGGTCGAGATCGCCGTCGCCGTCGATGTCCGCCAGTTGCGTGGATATACCCAAACCGGCCTGGCCGGTATCGTCGATCGTGTGTCTTTGCCACTGTCGCCTGGCCGGATTCCAAGTGTAGTAGTAAATGCGCGGCGGCTCGTTGTCGCCGGGGTCTTTGCCGTCGTGAGCCCGGTAGCGTTTGCCGGCCACCAGTTCGAGCCGGCCGTCGAGATTCAGATCGCCGAGCAGGACTACGTGAACCTGCGACCAGGTCACGTCGATCTCATGCTTGCTCCACGTTCTCCGCCCGGTCGCGTCGCGTTCCTGTTCCAGCCAATACAACCCGAAGTCATGCCCCATCCCGTAGATGATGTCCATGTCCCCGTCGCCGTCCACGTCATGGGCCAGGATCGGAATGCTCGCCCGGCCGACGACATCCGTGTATTCCTTCGATTGGCTGCGACTGGCCGGCCCGGCCGCCTGCCATTCCTGATGAAAAATCCAGGCCGCCTCGCGTTCCGCCGGTTGCTCCCACCAGCCGTCCGCCCGCAGAATGTCCGGCCGTCCGTCGCCGTTCAGGTCGCCGACGCCGATGCCATGCACGTATTTGCCGCTCTCCTCGATCACATGGCGCATCCACCGCATGCCATACGGGGCCGTCGCATCAGCCGTCCATTCGTACCAATAGGTTGCTCCCACCATGTTCAAATGCGGCAGAATATCCAGGCGGCCATCGCCATTAACGTCGGCCAGTATGGCGCTTTCCATGCTCGCGGGTGTATCGATCACGATTTCCTCGAAAGGCACGTCGCCGCGGCCAGGGTTGCGAATCCAGGAGAGCTTTTTGCTGCCATACGCCACGGTGATAACGTCCATCCAGCCGTCGCCGTCCACGTCGTAAGGCAGATTGGCAAAATCCTCGTAGTATTCACCGCGGGGTTCGACCTCGCGAACGAAATGTTTCTTCCAGTCCGGGGCCTCGTACCACCAGCCGCCGGACCAGATATCCAGCCGCGCATCGCCATTTACGTCGAGCACGCCGGCCACCTCGAATCGCGAATCGGCATTGATCGCGTGCCGCTTGAAATACGCTTCACGACTGGGACCGCACCCGGCGAGCCCCAGGCCGATCAATCCGATAAGCATCAGTGCTTTAGGCATGGTAATTTCCCTCGATAAAAAGTTTCCCCAGCGGCCGGCATCTGCTATGATACCACATTATCGCGAAGGGAGTCGCC
>CAZXSA010000172.1:0-11107 GCA_964642815.1 uncultured Planctomycetales bacterium
TCCCGGTCAAGGCGGTATACATGGCCGTACTCAAACCCATGATCATTCTCCTTGGCTATCAAGCCTTCAATCGAAACCTTGCCCATGCGATCATCCGGCGGATCAATCCGCTTGCGGGTTCGTCACCTTGGTGACGTTGACCAGCGGCAGCGTCTCGCCCGTATCCAGTTCAAGCAGAGCCTCGCCGTTCGATGAAAAGCGAATGGCGTTAACCGTGCCTTCCATCTCGTACTCATTACCGTCGGTGTCGCTTACCTTGCCCTCGACATGTTTACCGATCAGGGCGGCGGCCGCCCCAAAACGCTGCTGCTCGGTGACTTGTTCGAGGCGATTGCTCAACCGGGTATTCATCTCCAATTCCCGGATGGTGGAAATCTGCGACAACATTTCCTCGTTGGTCATGGGCTCGAATGGATCCTGCATCTGCAACTGCTTGATGAGGATGTTCATGAAATCCTCGCTGGAGACACCGGTCAGTCCCTTGGAACTCGTGCCCGAGCCGGTGGTACTGGTACTGCTTGTCAAGGCGGAAACGGCCATATCCTTTTCCTCGTATGTTCGCCGGCCAATAACCGGCGGGGTTTCCTCATGTCCGCCCCACCCTCCGGGTCGAGCGGACCCTTCTCCAGGATCAGACAATCAGGTCAACGCCTGTCTCCGCCAGGCCGGTGACCCCGTCATACTCCTCGTTCGTCGATAACGCGGCATGGTCAACATCCCCCGGTCCGTCTCCGAAAACGAATCGGGGATCATGGCGACTTTCGTCCGGTTGCCCGCCGGGGCGATCGAAAGCCGAACCGTCGTGGTGGCCTTCCTGATGCGCTGGGTTCTCAGAATGATGCGTCGTCTCGGACGCTGGGGCGGGCGAACGCCATTCCACATCCATTTCCTTGACCTGAATGCCCTGCCGTTCCAGCGCGTCGCGCAGGTCGCCTAACTTACTACGCAAAATCTCATGCCCCGCCTCGGTGTTGGCCTGGATGCGCAGGGCCAATTCCTGCTGCCGCATCCGCACATCGATCCGAACCTGGCCCAGCTCCGGTGGATCGAGATGCAGGGTCATACTGGAATTCCGTGATCCGGCGCGGCCACGAATGATATGGGCCAGTTCGCGGATCGATCCCGGCCGGTTCAGGTCGATGGTCTCGGACGCGGCGTTTGATTGCTTTTGTGTCTGGACGCTCTTCGCCCCGCTCAGGTTCGAGTCGGACCGCGTTCGGGAGGCTCCTTCCAGCACACCCTGAAAGTCGGCTCCCGCCCCGGCCGGCCGAGCCGAAACGTCGCCGCTTTTACTCGCGGCGGCCATCGTGGAATTCTGCCCCCCTCCCAGTCCGCCTTCCGAGCCCCCTTGACCCGCCACGGACGGAATCGTTGCTTGCGCGGCCGACGTACCGCCCGCCATAGTGATACCGGCCAAGGGGGTCGTGTATTCGGAAACCGTACCGGCGGGAACCACCGAGACGCCCCCGACCGGTTGGACATCCGTTGGGTTTACGCCATCGGTCGTCACGCTTACCGATTCGCCGCCGGCCGAGAAATCCCCCATGCCATGCATATTAAAGTAAAAAACCGGCGCGGAGTTCATGAATAACGGCATCGGCGACGCTCCGGTGGTCGAATTTTCCTCTGTTGAATTATCCGCGGGATTGAGCGCGACCGCCGGGTTGGATTCCGATTGCTCCCGGCGAACTTTTTTGGTATTTGCTCGATCGTTCCGGCCCGCCTCCTCCGTTTTCCGGGCCGATTCGTCGGCCTGCTCACGAAGACGGCCCAGACGAGCAGGCGAGGCATCCTCGGCCGGAGCACATGGCTCCGTGCGTTCGGCAGTCTGTTGCGCGGCGGCCTCGGCCCGCCGACCGACCTGATCTTCGGTTTTCCGGCGGGCTTTCTCCTCGGCCAACTCGGTCATCCGAGATGTCGTCTGACGCATGGCCTGAAAAACGGAATCGAAAATCCCGAGAAAGGCGCGCACATCGTTTGGCTCCGTCCGACCGGACGGGGCAACGGGCCGCGCCGCGAGCCCTTCCACGTGAATCATTACGGCCTCATGGGTACGGGGCGTTCGGAACCATCCACGCCGTTCGCCGCTTCCTCCATGTTTTTTTTCATTTGGACCAGGATCCTCCTGACCCAAGCCACTTCCTCGGGGGTTTTGCACGCATTCACGATGTCAGCCTTGGTATTCGTATCCAAAGCCAAAAAGAGTTCCACCACGTCGGCCGGTTTCCACTCCCGCATCAGCAGTTCCACGCTCTTTTTCGGTTGGGTGTTTTTCAGGACCTGCAACACCTGCGCGAAACCTTCGGTCTTATGCTCGCGATCGAAGGCCTGTTTTTCCTCGCGCAGCCGGGCTTCCCGCCGTTCGATTTCCTTGAGGGCCTGGGCGACGTTGAAAACCATCTGCTGATTAAGGTTGTAGCGGTCGTCCAACTCGCGACGGCTGCGCTCCAGTTGATGCAGCAAGAGCTGGCGTTCGTCCTCGATACGCGCGATCTCCGCCCGTGACGGCTCGGGGGCCGGTTGGCTGGCGACCGCGGGTTGCGAGGCGGCCGGTTGGCTGGTCGGATATTCGCCGCGCAGGACAATCGCCATCTGCTCCACCCGCTCGGCGTTCAACCGACCGGTGGCGAATAGAAAACCCACCAGCCCGATCAGGGTAAACAGATTGATCAAGGCCAGCAGAGCCACCAGATGATAAAAGCGTTTCAGCATGATGCTCGATCGTTTCCCTTTGCAGGTCGTCCGCGTTTCGCTTCGGTTTCAATCCTCTTAGCTATGGACCAGTTCCAGCTTCGCGCCGCGGTCGAAGACGTAACGGACCGTGGACATTTCGTCGGCCTCGTTGACATCCCGACGGTCTTCGTTCTCGCGGTAACGTTGCCACTGACGTTCCTTGAGTTTGTCGAGAATCTTGCGCTGTTTGGCGGCCTCGGCCAAAGCGGCCCGTTCGCGAACCAGCTCGGCCTCCAGGTAGCCCAGATGAGCCTGGGCTTCCAGAACATTTTTATGCAGATGGCCGATCCAATGGCGATAATGAATGGCCTGCTGCAAATCGATACGGCCCGGGCGCTGGTTATCGCGAATGGCGTCCTGCCCGGCGCGCATCTGCTGTTCGAGGTCGGCGATCTGTCGGTGCGTCTGGTGAATCTGACGCAACCGCCCGGCCACGATACGCTGATGCCGCTCCTCGCGCTGTTGGCGAATCTTCAATAATGTCTCAAGTCGAAAAACAAATCGCTTGGCCATAAGTCCATCCATTCATTCGATCGTTCTCGACCGACATTCCTGGCGGCCGAGAGCCGTTCAGTCCTTACGCGGCCGATGCGCCTACCGCGCGCGACGACTGGCTCAAACGTCGGGTCAACTCCTCGATCTGCTGAGCCAGGGTCAGGAGCTGGGTCCGCCCCTCGGCAAAACCCGCGCCCTCGTCGATCCGCTGCCGCAGGAAAGCCAGCACGGCCGGACGGGTTTGAATCACCGCGTCGTAAGCGGGATTACTTCCGTTGGCGTAAGCGCCGATACTCACCAAATCCTCGATCTGGTCCCAGGTAGCCAAGGCCTGCAAGACGGTACGGGCCGCGGCCAAATGCTGGGCATCCACAACGTCGGTCATCACCCGGCTGATGCTTTCCGGCACGCTGACCGCCGGATAGTGCGCACGGTTGGCGAGCGATCGAGATAGCCAGACGTGCCCGTCAAGCACGCCGCGCACCGCGTCGCCAATCGGATCGTTCACGTCGTCAGCCTCGACCAGCACGGTGTAGAAACCGGTAATGCTGCCCTCGTGCGTCTGGCCGGCACGTTCCAGCAGTTGCGGCAGTAAAGCGAACGCACTGGGTGTATAACCCTTGGTAGCGGGCGGTTCGCCGGCGGCCAAACCGATCTGGCGCTGAGCCTGGGCGGTCCGGGTGAGCGAATCCATCAACAACAGCACGTTCTTGCCCTGGTCGCGGAAATATTCGGCGACGGCCGTCGCCGTAAACGCCGCCCGCACCCGCAACACCGGCGACTCGTCCGAGGTGCTCAGGACCATCACGCATTTTCTTCGACCCTGCGGGCCGATGTCTTTTTCGAGAAACTCGTTGACCTCGCGGCCACGCTCGCCGATCAGGGCCACCACGGTGATGTCGGCTTCGGTGTAGCGGGCGATCATGCCCATCAGTACGCTCTTGCCTACCCCGGTGCCGGCGAATAGACCGAGACGCTGACCACGCCCGGCGGTCAATAGCGTATCCATCGAACGGATACCGGTTGCCAACGGCTCGCGGATGCGCGGACGATCGAGGGCCCGTGGCGCCGGGCGATAAAGCGGATAATACGTATCGTGAAAAACTTTCGGTCCGTCGTCGATCACCCGGCCCATGCCATCGATCACCCGACCGGCCAGCGCTTCGCACACCCCAACCCGAGCCTCGGACGCCAGGGTTACCACCTCATCCCCGCGGGAAACGCCGCGCAAATCATCGAGCGGCATCAGGATCGCCCGGTCCTCTCGAAAACCGACCACCTGAGCATCCGCGGGACGCTCGCCTTTGCGTCGAATGCGGCACATGGCCCCCACCGGCGCGGGCAGACCGTCCACCGAGACGGTCAGACCGGTCACGTCGGCCACCCGTCCCCGCAAGGCGGGTGTGCACATTCGCTCGACCCGCTCAATTTCTCGCTCAAAGACGTTCATAAAGACTCACGTCATTCCTCGGCTTTCGCCGGTCGTTCGGTACGCAATTCGGTCTCGATACGGTCGAGTTGCGTCTCTAGAGTGGCGTCAACCAGACCGGTGCCCCATTGCGCACGGCAACCGCCGGGCCGCACCTCCGCATCGTCGATCACGCTGATGTTGGTCCATTCCCTACGCTGCTCGATCAGCGACTGGGCAAACAGGCGGGCCGCCTCGGTATCGGCCGGATGAACCGCGATAGTCACGTCCGACCGTGCGCCGGCCAACTGCACCGCTTTTTCCAGATTGGCCAACACGGCCTGACGCTCACGCTCGCCCACGCAGCCGACCACCCGTCGGGCAATCGCCAAGGAGAGATCCACCAGATCCTCGCGGGCCGCCGCACGCCAGTGGGCTCGATGCGTGTCGATCTCGGTAATGACCCGCTGACACGATTCGATCAGACTGCCCTGCTGTTTTTCAAATTTGGCCCGGGCCTCGGCCAGAGCCGCGTCGTGACCGGCCATACGCCCAGCCTCGAAACCTTGGGTAAAACCGGCCTCGTATCCTTCCTTGCGCGCGCGATCCCGGATCGACTCCGCCTCGCGCTTTGCCTCGACGAGGATCGCATCAGCCGACGCGCGGGCCTGGCTCATCACTGACTTGGCCTCGACCAACACATCGTTGAGGCAGAACTGGCGCAAACCCAATCCACCCCGTTCACCGGTCATCCCGGCTTTGATCACCGTCGGCGTTCGACTCATGCCGCCTGACTCCCGTGGAACACCACTCCGCTCATTGGATTCAAAGCCTTTTTCATCGTTACACCACGATGTCCGAATCACCGCCGCGGCCTTCGATGATGATCTCGCCGGCATCCTCCAGACGCCGCACGATATCCACGATCCGCTGCTGGGCGGATTCCACGTCGCTCAACCGCACCGGACCCATGTATTCCATGTCTTCCCGAATCAGCGTGGCCGCCCGCTCGGACATGTTGTTGAAAATCTTCTGCTTCATGTCCTCGCTGGCGGTCTTCAGGGCCAAGGCCAGCTCTTCGTTGTCCACTTCCTTCAACAGGGCCTGGATACCCTTGTCGTTGACCAGCAGAATATCCTCGAACACGAACATCAGACGCCGAATCTGCTCGACCAGATCGGGATCCTCGGCCTCGAGCGTTTCGAGGATACCTTTTTCCGTGGCCCGGTCCGCCCGGTTCAGAATTTCCGCGACCGCCTCGACCCCGCCGACCTTCTGGAACCGCTGCGACATGATGCCCGCCAGCCGCTGCTCCAGACCCCGCTCCACCTCGCGGATGACCTCCGGGTTGGTCTGCTCCATGTTGGCGATTCGAGCGACAACCTCGATCTGCTTGGCCGGGGCCAGACCGGCCATAATCTCGCTGCCCATGCCCGGGGGCAGGTGGGCCAGGATCAGGGCGATGGTCTGGGGGTGCTCGTCCTGCATGAAGGTCAACAGGCTTTCGCTCTCGGCCTTCTGCAAGAAACTGAACGGCTGCTGTTGCACCTGGTGTTCGATCTGTTCAAGGATGCGGGCCGCCTCGTCCTTGGGCAGCGCCTTTTCGAGAATGGCCCGGGCATAGCTCAGGCCGCCCTCCGACGCATACTGCTTGGCCAAGGCAACATTGAAGAACTCCTCGACGATCTGCTCGCGAACCTTGGGCGATACCGACCCGAGAGACGCCACCTCGCGGGTCAACTCCTCGACCGTATCGCGATCCATGGTCTTGAGGATCGTGCCCGCTAATTCCGGTCCGATGGACAGCAGGAAGACCGCCACCTTGGACAGCCCCTTGTATTCCCGCTGCTCGGTTTCGGTTCCGGATTGTGTCGCGGCTTTCTTTGCCATCGCGGATGATTACTCCTCGTCAATCCATTTCTGGAGAATCTGTCCGGCCACCCGCGGGTCTTCCTTGACCATTTCCATGATCTGGTCTACTACCCGCTGGGTCTGCAACGTGGCCTCGTCCACTTCCTTGGCCATCATCAACGGCTCGGTTTCCAGGGCCTCGCCGACCGGCTCGGCGGCACTGAAATCCATTTCCTCCACTTCCGGTCCTTTCTTGCCTCGAACCTTGATGATCTTGCCTTGCGGCGCCTCCTCGCCCGGTAACACCGGGCCCTCGCCGACCTTACGTACCATCATGAGCATCATCAGCAGACTCATGACCGCCAAGGCCCCCAGCCCCGCCTTGGTGCCGTAGGCCCGCACGAATTTCATCATCCCCTCATCCATGCCCGCGGCCATCACTTCATCGAAACTCATGGTCGCCTGGTCGTAGAACCAACTGACCTCCACCAGGTCCGATTCGCCGGGCTTGCCTCCCAAAGCATTCGCCACCTTGCGGCGAATGTCGTCCAGCACCTTCTGGGTGCTCTTGGCCGCCTCCAGCTCCTCGTCGGAAGGCTCCTTGTCCGCGTTGGCTTTTTTGAAAATAGCCGACAGGTAACTGCGCGGCACCAGAATCGATGCGCTCAGTTGCTTGATCCCATATCGGGCGGATTCGACTTTGGTCTGGGTCACATCGACTTCGGCTTTAAACAGGTTATGGTTCCTTTCCCGCTCGGATTTCTCGGACCCCCCGCCGGCCGCCACGCCCACCCCGGCGTTGGGCACCACTCCCGGCTCGCTCGCCGACGTGCCCCGTTGCTGCGTCTCCCCCTCGCTTTCCTTCTCGACCATCACCGGCTCGCCATACTTCGTGGAACTTTCCACCCGCTGCTCCGGATCAAGATCGGCATGAACCCGGACGCGTACACCCGGAATAAAGTCCAGCAGAGCCACGACGTTTTCCCGGAAATACTGTTCCTTCTTCTGCCGCGCCTCGAGATCGTCCAGACCGGCCAACCCGGCATCCTTGCGTACCTGATACGAGCGACCCTGGGCATCCACGATGTTCACGTCGGCGATATCCATGCCAGCCACCGCCCCACTGACCAGAGCGGCTACCGCCCGCACTCGCCCCTCATCCAAATCCTGACCGGGCTTGAGGGCCAGGTTGACGCTGGCCGTCGGCCGAATGGATGGAGATCCTACTCGCCGCTGGTGGGCGTCGTTGACGAACACCCGCGCCCGCTGAATCCAGGTAAAATTGTTCAAGGTACGGGCCAGTTCATTACTCAAGGCCAGCGTCCAGCGCCGGCTTTGCTGATCGGCGCTCAGGAACGCGTTGCCTTCCTCGATAATCTTGCTGTACCCAATGCTGATATCGCTCGGCAACAACTGGTTCTCACCCAGCAGGCCCTTGAGCCGATGACGTTCACCGGCGGGCACCAGGATGCGATCACCGTTGACCTGATAGGTCGCGCCCACGGTGTCCAAATGATTCTGAATGGCCGCCAAATCGTCGTTCCGCATCGGTTGATCCAACAACGGGACCATGGTGGGCTTCTGGGCCCAGCTCACCAGCCAAAGCAATGAAACGGCGATCAAGGCCACGCAGGAGCCGACCGCCAGTCTTTGCGACAGCGTCAGGCCCTTGAGGTGGTCCCTCGTCTGAATGATGAGTTTCCGGAGGAATTCCATTTCCTTCGATCTCCCCGTTAATGGACCGGCATCCTGCCGACCGTCAAACAGGCGGACAAGCGGCCCGGGCCGTCAACCGGGAACCGGCCCGTCGCCGCCCCGCTTACACCCGCATCTGCTGAACCTCGCGATAGGCGTCCAGGAGTTTGTTACGCATTTCCATGAGCATGTTGAAAGCGACTTCCGACTTGCGTACCGCGGTGAAGACCTCGGCCAGGTTATGCGGTTCGCCGGTCACCACCTTTTCCACTCCGTCGGTCGCCTCCTTCTGCAACTGATTCACCTGCTCGAGGCTGTCCAGCAGAACATCCTTGAACGACTTGCCATCCGGGGTGGAGCCGGCTCCGACCGACCGGGACCGCCCGGCCGCCTGAAGCGGCGAACTCGACCCAAGACCGCTGATACTTAATGGATCAGGCATCGATCATGTCTCCGTACATCCACGCTTATTCACCTTCTCGCGCCCATCAAGCCAACAACCTTAACGTCGATGACAACATGTCCTTGGTCATCGACATCGCGGAAATATTGGCCTCGTAGGCCCGGCTGGCCAGCATCGCGTTGACCATCTCCGTGGCCAGGTCCACGTTGGGATACTCGACATAACCCTGGTTCGGCCCGGTGGTGATCGCGTCCGGGTGGCCCGGCTGATAAAGCCGTTTCACGGCCGGATCCTCCTGGATCCCCGTCACGTGTACTCCCGACCCGCCTCGGCCGTCGCCGGCGGCGAACAAGGCGACCCGCCGTTTGTAAGGGCCCGGCTGACCATCCGTTCGCCGGGTGGCGTCGGCGTTGGCGATATTGCCGGCGATCGTATCCATCCGAATCCGCTGGGCTACTAACGCCGAGGTGCTGATATCCAACGATCCAAACATGGCTCAACCTCACGGCCGCGGCGCGGCCTCACGACGATCAGGTAATCCGCCCTGAAATCGCCTTGTTCAATCCCTTGAACCGATCCAACAACAATTGAGTGATGGTCTGATGCATCATGCCGTTCTCGGCCAACTGGGCCATCTGCTTTTCCACCCGCTGATTGGTCCCGTCATGAAACAGGATATTCTCCGGCGGCACCTCCTCGGGGGTCACCCGCAACCGCCCCATGGCATCCTGCCGGAACTGCCGCGTGCCCTTCAGTTCCAGGGAAGACGAGCCCGTTTCCTTACGCCGATCGATCGCCTCCCGCAACGATTTCTGAAACCTGGCCGTGTCCAATTGGCGGGTCTTGTAATTCGGCGTATCGATATTGGCGATGTTCTCCACCAGCACGCGCTGCCGCTGTTCGACAAACGACAGCATCTTCTCCAAGGCCGGGATCGTCCCGCTGTTAACCACATCCGCCAGAAACATCAGACGCTCCTTGCCGCCGGATACGCCGGCGCGCGGACACTGCCGGAATATTCCTCACTGCAAAACCGATACCACGGGCCAGGCCGCCCGGCCCGGACCGTAAAACCGCTCATCCGACTTCTTGGGTAGCGCATTTTCCGCGCCTGCCGCGCAAGATCTGCCGCATACCGATCCCCATGAACACACCCATTCAACCGGCCAACTGATAGGTCTTTTTCGAGGCGGCCTCTTCCCGCCATTGCTTCAGTTTCAAGCCCAGCGTCCGCACGCCGATGCCCAACCGTTCCGCCGTCCGGGCCCGATGCCCGCCACATTCCCGCAATGTTTTTTCGATCAACTGCCGCTCCATGTCCTCCAGAATATGGCCCGGCCGAAGCTTTTGATCGAACGAATCGCTCCGCTGAATCCCTCCCAGCCACGGACTGACCATCGCCGCGGTCAGGACTCCGTCGATCACGAGCACCGAGGCCCGTTCGCAAAGGTTTTCCAACTCGCGAATGTTGCCCGGCCAATCGTATTCGAACATGGAACGCAAGGCCTGATCCTCAACCCGGAGTTTCGGCCGACCCGAGCGCGAAGCCGCCCGGCTCAGGAAATAATCCACCAACGAAGGAATGTCCTCGCGCCGTTCGCGCAACGGCGGAACCGAAACCGGAAGCACGCTCAAGCGGAAATAGAGATCCTCGCGAAAACGCTGGCGGGCCACCCAGTCGGACAGATGCCGATTGGTCGTGGCGATCACCCGCACATCCACGCTACGGGTAATGCCACTGCCCACTCGCTCGAATTGGCGTTCCTGCAAAACGCGTAACAATTTCGCCTGCAGCGGCAAGGGTATCTCGCTGACCTCATCGAGCAACAGCGTTCCGCCGTCGGCCAGTTCAAACCGTCCCTTGCGCATGCGATCCGCGCCGGTAAACGCGCCGCGCTCGTGCCCGAACAGTTCGCTTTCGAGCAGATTGGCCGACAACGCCGCGCAGTTCAGGCACAGCATCGGTCGATCCGCCCGCGGACTGGCCAGATGAACCGCCCGGGCCAGCATTTCCTTGCCCGTGCCGGACTCTCCCTGAATTAATACCGTGTTGTTGCTCGGGGCCACGCGCTTGATCGTTTCCCGCAGCACCCGCATGGCCGGCGAATCACCGACCATCTCCCGCTGTTCACCGTCGGTCAGCGAGCGGCGCAACGCTTCGTTCTCGCTGCGCAGACGAGTGTGCTGAATGGCCCGATCCACCAGCAGGCAAATCTTGTCCGCGTCGAACGGCTTGGTGATATAGTCGAACGCCCCGAGCTTCATGGCCTCGACCGCGGTATCCACCGTCCCGAAGGCGGTCATCAGGATCACCGCGCATTCGCCACCCGCGCCGCGCAGCTCGCGCAGCAACGTCACCCCGTCCATCCCCGGCATCTTCAGGTCGGTGACCACGCAATCGAAGGAGCCGGCCTTGATCGCCTCCAGGGCCTCGCCCGGGTCGCCGAACGTCTGCACGAGATGGTCCTCGCGACGCAGAGTTTCGGCCAGCGAGTCCCGAAGCATTTCCTTGTCGTCCACCA
>CAZXSA010000173.1:0-10773 GCA_964642815.1 uncultured Planctomycetales bacterium
TCATGCTTCTCAGGGGAATGGGGCTGCTTCTTCTCGTTGGGGTTGTCGGTTGCGGTGGACCGGATTCTCCGGTGCGTCCGATAGCGTTATGGTCCGCGGATTCGGAAGCCTTGGCCGGCTTGCGAGCGGCCGGCCCTCTGGAAAAACTTTTCGGAGGCGTGTTGAACGATCCGTCGGCCGTGCAACGGATGGAAGCTATTGGCAATCGGCTGGCGATCCATGCGGGTGACTCTTCGGCCGGATGGCGTTTTTACTTATTGGCCGGTGAGCAGGTGAACGCTTTTTCGCTGCCGGGTGGTCTGATTTATGTGACCCGCGGATTGTACGAGCGTGTCGGCTCGGAAGATGGGCTTTTGGCCGCCGTAATCGCTCATGAGATGGGGCATGTCATTCACAAGGACAGCCTCAAGCCAAAACCCGGTAACATTGCCGAGGCGTTGCATCGCGAAATGGCGGCCGATCGCATGGGTACGGAACTGTTGCTCGCCGCCGGCTACCCGCCCGGAGGTCTGCCGGAGTTGTTACGGGTCATTGCCGATGTCCAGCCCTCGGGTTGGGCGAATGCCCGGCTGGACTATCTGGCCGAGGCCGGCCGCCCCCAAACCACTCCCGATGTATTGTTGTCCGCCCGGTAAACCCTCGCGATGTTGGATCGAATTAACCTCTGCCCCTTGCTCATTGCTCACATGGGCATTGACGGCGTTTGCCGCTGATGATTCCCGTGAAGTATCTCTCAAAGCGATCATCGACCCGATAAAAGATTGTTTTTTCGCCTATCCCGCGTATTCAGCCGCCGGTATATTTTTGTATTTGCGTTATGTGCTTGACTCGCTTGGTGACCCCTCCTAAAGTGAGTTGTAGCTCTTCGGGGTGTGTTTTTCTCCGAAATATAGCAGACTTAGACCGATAATTGAAAATATCGGCCGGGTCTCGGCGGGAAGGTAAAGGCGGGCCGGAGGGAAGCAGTCGCCCGCGAGTCAAATCGGCCTTGCAGGATGGGCGGATGGCCGCAAATGAAAGATGGGAGATGGAACCATGTTCAACAAAACCACGTTACGCGGAATCCTGGCGCTTGTTTTTGTGCTTTGTGGCTTGGGTTTGGGCGCCTGCACGCAGGCGAATCCGTCTTATATGACGGGCCAGGAAGAGCACGAACGGCATGCCACGGGCATGGAAAGCCAGGTCGGCGATATGTAAGCCGCTTCCGCTCCGCGGTCGCGCTTAAACAAGGGCTTGCCCGAAATAGTCGCGGCCGAAAATCTCTGTTTCCGGTTTGCGGAGGCTTTCATCCAGGGGCCGGATCATGCCTTCATCCGCGGGGTATCCGAGGGGAGTCAGCGCGATCACTTTGAGGTTTCCGGGGACTTTCAAAAGCTGTTTGATTTTCTGCTCGTCGAATGCGCCGATCCAGCAGGTGCCCAGCCCCTCGGCCACCGCGGCCAGAGTCAAATGATCGATAGCGATCGCCAGATCCATATCCACGCTGTTACCATACCCCCCCATGCGTTTGTAGGCATGCTCGGGATAACCGCAGGCCGCGACGATGACCGGCGCATCCGCGATGAAAAGCTGCCCGTTGGAATACTCGCCGAGTTTGCGGCGCAGAGCCGCATCGGTGACGAAGATGAAGTACCAGGGTTGATAGTTGCACGCCGAGGGGGCGGAGCGCAACACCTGACGCAGCTTACGCATGGTTTTATCCGGTATCGGTTGACTGGAATACGCCCGAATGCTCCGCCGTTTCCGGATCGCTTCGAACACGTCCATGATCGACCTCCTCTTAAAAGATGCACGATGGTCTATGAATAGTGTATCCGTTCGACGGTAAGACGGTCAAAAACAAAGAGACAGACGCTGATCGGCTCCATCATGTACGAGAATTCATGGCGAATTGGCGAGATGGCGGGACATTGTGCAAGGGAAATCGTCATCCTCTCCCGGCCGGGTATAGAGGAACTTGTGTTTGAACTGCTCATTGCCCCGGCGATGCGATTGGGCCTGCCGCTGGTCGAGATCGGCCAGAAAGCCCGCTGGCAACAGGTTAAGACGGATCGGCCCCAGTCGGTCGCTGTCCCGCTTGGAGGCGTATTCCACGTTGATCGAACGGAGTTGTCTGTCCAGTTCCGCGGCCAGGCGAGCTCCGGCCGGGGATGAATTCTCCGGCCCCTCTTCTAAATGCAATAGATAATAGGGCAACCGATCCCAGCGGGGAGCGAGTACGAAGTTGTCAACGCTCAGGTTCAACAACCGCGCCGCGCGTTCCATGGCCAGGATCACCTGCCGTTCGGTAAGTTTTTCGCCGGTCAGTGAACTGATATGCGCGCCTTTATTAAGAAACTCGATGAGCGGGGCCTCCCCGAGGAAATCGACCACTCGCACCAGATCCCGCAGATCGTAGCGATACAAGCCGGCCGACGTGGTTAGCAGCACAAAGTATTCCTCGCCGACCCTCACCTGATGGGAACGCAACGTCGTCGGCGACGGCTGGTCAATCTCGTCGCGGGGCACGAACTCAAAATAATGGCTGGTTACGTCCAGAATACCGGCGGCCGTACCATCCTCGATGGGAATGGACACCCGCCCCTCGCTGGCCAGCAGGCCAATATCGCGTACGGGTGTGTCCCCGAAGTATTCGGGAAATTCCCGAAGATAGAGACTCATGCTGCCGGCGGTCCAGTTGGCCAGAAAACCGAGTTTCCAATAGTGCTTGGGCAACAATCGACCATGCCGATTTACTGTCTCCTCCAATCGATGCGCGGCCGCCGGGTTGGCTTTCATCCGCGGGGCGAGTTGTTGACGCAAAGCGTTGGACACCGGCAATTGCGGCCATAATCCGCCGTCGCGTACGTCGCGGATCAGTTGTTCGGCATGCGCGTCGGCTGCCCGGGCCAGCTTGAGTTGCGTGGCGGGGCTGGCGGTCACGCAAAAGCCGACATTGGCCGGCACGGCTAGGCGCATGATGGTGTAATACTTGGCCGCCGGATCGTCGATCTCGGCCAGGCAGCGGGGAGCGACATAATATTTCCGAACAAGGCGTTTTTGAGTGGCGGCCAGCAGCCCGGTAATCGCTCCGCACGGGATGCCCGCGGACGTGCTGGTTTCGTTCATCCGCGACGTAACCTGCACGATCGGCCTCAGGATGGTTCCGTAATGATCGAGCAGGGCCTTGATACCGAACGCGTTCCAGCCTTGGCGGTATTCATTCAGAAAATGCCGGGTAACCGGAATATACTTCGGTTCTTCGGTTGTGCCGCTCGTCAGCGCGAACATCAGTACCCGTTGCCGAGGACCGAACAAGGCCCGTAAGTCACCGTGCTTTACACGCTCTATATAGGGGCGATGACTTTCGTAGTTGCCGATGGGCACCAGACGACTGAAACTCGATGCATTATCAATCGCGTCAAAATGGTGTTCACGGCCGAAGTCACTGTCGGCGTTGCGACGGATTTTCGCCAGCAAGATTCTTTCCTGGATGGCCGTCGCGTGCCTCGTGCTCTGAATGAAGCGTTGGTACACCCGATGCGCATGCCAATGGGCAACACATGCGGAGAACTTGTCAGTCAAGCTGGTTCGGCAATGCATCATGGCCCATTATATTATGACAAACCGCTTATGCTGACGAGTGTATCAATAGTGCTAATCAAGAAATGGAGGAGCATGGCAGAGGCATAGGGAAATGATCCTCGCGAAACCCTTGCGAACGTGGTTGATGTGGGTGAAATCGTCCATGTTATGCTTTAAGAATCGCCGGCTTTGAGCGATGCGTATCGGTGGCCCATGGCCGGTAATGAATCCGTGGAAGTATTCGACTCGCCAAAGCGTCCGGTAATGTTATGCTTATCTCCGTTAATTCGGGGATCGACAGGGTCAAGATGGGCGGTCCAAGCCTCGGCGGGGCGATGGAGTACCCGGATCGCGATAAGCTTTTATTTGCAGTCGTTTTCCGGGTGATCCGATAATTCCAATGAAGGTTTTTGGGGATAGATTTTAACAAGGGAGTATGTTGCGTGCGTGGATATACCCGTATTGTCGCGGGGGTGGGGGCAGGTCTGCTTCTGCTCTGCGCCTGTGAACAGCCGTTGCACCAGCGGCAGGCCTCGATGCCGCCGGATCTCGCCGAAACCCTGCCTGAATGGGCGTTTGACGCGCCGTATTATTTCCGTCCTTCGCCGGATGCCGTTCCTCATGAGGCCAGTCAGCCGAATGCCGATTTGCCTCAGCACTTCTATGTCCGCGATCGCGTATTCATGGTCGAGCGGCCGAACAACCAGGTGCCGGCAAGCCGCGTGCCTCGCGTGGCGGTATGGTGGACGAACACCAACGGCGGCCAGTGGACTCGGGCGGGTTATTTCGGACTGGGACAGACGCATTTTCCTTTCGTGGGCGGCGACGATGGCGATTATGGAATTCGCTTTGTCGGGCCGGGGATCAAGGAATCGCTGACCGAGGAGACGATCCCGCATCGCATTTATCATCTGGATACGGTCCCACCGTGCGTGAAGGTGGTCGTCGAGCCGGATCATCCGATCTATGAGCCGAACGAGCTTGTCTGGGCGCATTGGACGGTGGATGATCCCAATCTGGACAAGAAGAGTGTCCGGCTGGCGATCTGCTGGAGCTGGGAAAATCCCGATCTGCTGGAGTATCGGTTGTCGCCGAACTACCCCCCGAATACGCCGGAGGAGTTGGACAAGGCGGCCGGCCGCTTCTGGAAACCGTTCAAGGCGGCCTTTGATACGGACAGCGTGCTGGCTTATACCATCCCCGAATACGCCGCGGGCGAGGCCTTCCAATTTCAGGTTCGGGCCAAGGACCGGGCGGGTAATTATGGTGTCGGCTATTCCAAAGTCATTATGGTCAGCGGGACCAAGGGCGGCGACGGCGGCTTGTTCGAGTCGGCCGCGTCAGCCACGCAACCGGCGACCCTGTCCGTTGAGTCAACGGTCAAAACCAACGAAACCCTCTTCAAGTAGCATCGGATTACGTCCATTGCGCTTCTCATTCCCCATGCCACCCCGTGGCTTTGCATGTGCCCTGCCATCAAATTTTCGATACACTCTTTCCCGGCTTCCCGGCACGTGAGATGGTGACGGCTTGCCTTTTGATTGTAGTGGGGGGATGATATCGGCGGAACGCGGCGGCATGTATGGCGGCCGCGTGTCGACCATTTTCTTCGAGGTTTCGACCGGGGGGGCGGCGGTCGATTGTCGGGCACGAACATTTTTGGGTTGATCGGGACTATGACCAGACGCTTTTCATTTTTCGAGATGTGGTTACGGATGGGGGCGGGTCTTTCCACGCGGCGCTGCGTTATCCTGGCGATGGCGGCGGCGTGCGGCCTGCTCAATGCCGGCCCGTTGTTCGCCCAGCGCGATCCGGACGCTTTCTTAAATCAGCAGCGGCTGATCGAGGACCAGGTCCGGGCCGCGTTGGACAAGGAATTGCCGGCCGAGCAGAAGGTGGATATCGATTGGGGCGGCTGGTACAGCTTCTACCTGTTTCTGTATGACGACGGGATCAACAGCTCGCGAACTTATCGACAGCATGACCTGCGGGCCTGGACCTCGGTGAGCCTTGAGGAAGGAACCCATCAATTCTACGCTCGGGGTAAGCTGCAATATCAGGATTTCAATACCGGCGATTCCTACGACGGCAATGACAACGACTGGGTCGGCCCCAATCTGGACCGGGGCTTCTATCAATTCGATTTGCAACGGGCCATGCGGGCGTACGCGGGCCAGCGCATCGATTGGAATTTCAAGGCCAAGGTGGGCCGCGATCTGGTCGAGTTCGGTACCGGGTATGCTCTGTCGCTACCGATGGATCACGTGTTGCTGACCTTGGATGTCGGCGATTTGGAGATTCAAGGGTTGGCGGGTACGACCATTCGCAGCATGGACGATATCGACCTGAGCCGGCCGAATAGCGGCGACTCCGAGCGAAATTTCTGGGGCACGCAGATGACCTATACAGGTTTGGAAAAACACAAGCCGTTCATCTACGCCTTCTGGAACGAGGACCAGCACCGCGACAACTTTCGCTGGCCCCCGCAGGGGCACGACTACGACACGTGGTATATCGGCCTCGGCTCGATGGGCGAGATCGCCCGTCATCTTCGCTACATGACGGAGTGGGTATTCGAGGGCGGCAAGAGTTATCGCTGGGGCCAATGGGACGAGCGGAATAACGTCTGCGCCTGGGCCTTTGACGCTGGTCTGGAGTACCTCTCGCCAGGGCCGATGAAGCCGCGGTACAGCTTTGAATATATGTTCGCCAGTGGCGATCCGGACCGGCCGTTCAGCCCGACCGATGCCCTTGGCGGCAATACGCGGGGTAACGACACCAGCTTCGTCGGGTTCGGCTATCGTTATACGGGCCTGGCCCTCGCCCCGCGGCTGAGCAACCTGCACATCTGGCGGGCCGGGGCGTCTTTCCTGCCCTTCGAGAAAATCGAAGCCCTGCGCGAGCTGGAAGTTGGTACGGATTGGTTTTTATATTCCAAGAACCATTCGGCCGGGGCTATTTCCGATTACACCGCCGACGAGCGATCGGGCTACGTCGGCTGGGAGATGGATTATTACGTCAACTGGCGGCTGACAAGCGATCTGGCTTGGACGACGCGCTTCGGGACTTTTTTCCCCGGCCAGTCGTATAGCGACCAGACCACGCGGACATTCCTGATGACGGGCATGACGTACAGTTTCTAAACGGTACAACGGACCGCGCTTTGACAGGAACAGCGAATCGGACGGATGGGGCGAATGATTATGAGTTTCAGAATAATGGCGAAACGTGGACATCGTAGGGCGGGCTATTGCCCGCCGCTCCGTGACGTGGTGGCACCTTATGGGTGCCTTCGCGACCAAGCAAACATGGGACGGTCCCTTCATGTCGGGATTACCTGCCACCCTTGCGTCGTAATGTTACTTATGTTGATGCTGCTGGTGGTTCCGATCGGTTGTAGTCAGCTCAACCGCGTCGAGCAGGCCGAGCAGGGTGAGAAAACCGAGATCAACGACTTCCTGCACCAGCACCTGCAAGAGGTGCCGATGGTTACCGTAGCGGAGGCCTACCGGGCGATGTTGTATCTGGCCGACGGTGAGGAAAAATACGACGGTTTCGAGGCTCGCGAAACCGCTTTGTTCGAGCGGGGCATTGCCCGGCCGGAATGGAAACTTGAGGCGGCCGCCTGCATCGACCGGGGCAGCGTGGCCTACATGGTGTGCAAGGTTTGCCGGATTCGCGGCGGCGTGAATTACACCCTGTTCGGCGGCCTGGGCATCGGCGACCGCCGTTACGCGGTTCGCGAACTGATTTATCGCCGGATGCTGGACGAAGGGGCGGATTATCGCTATTTGAGCGGGGCGGAGATGGTCTCGCTGATGGCCAAGGCCGACCAGTACATGGCCGAGTACGGCCTGTACCACGAGGAGAGCGTGGATATCACGCGGAAGTAGGGCGGGCTCTCGTGCTTCGTAGCGAAGGTGCTTCGCAGAGAAGCATTGCCCGCCGCGGGTTGCGACTTGAGCATAGGACAATCGTTGGTTGCCTATAATATAGATGTGAAAATATTGCAGAGGACGGGTGCCACCTTCTCCGAAGGTGTATGTGTTTAGCGACCATGCCATCGGAACCCGGAACGGAAGTGACGGGCGGATGTAGTATGGCGCACCGACTGCCGGAAAATCATCCCGCTTCGACCCCGCGCTACCGCTTGGGGTTCTGATTGACGGGTGCCACCTTCTCTGAAGGTGCGGGAGCGATGATGACTTTGAGGCCGAGTGTTAGGGAAACGTTTATAGGTGCTTTTGCGATAGACCAGAGGTAGGGCGGGCTCTCGTGCTTCGTAGCGAAGCTGCTTCGCAGAGAAGCATTGCCCGCCGCTGACGGGGGTATTGCCATGAAGATATCGATGCACATATTGACCGTAATCTGTTTATTGATCGGGCCGGTCTTTGGCCAGGCCCAAACCGCCCCGGCCGGGTCCGGTACCGCCGCCACGCAACCGGTCGGCGTCGATCAGGCCTTCCAGGCCAAGGTGGCCAAGGTCAGCGGAAAGGTCAGTTACGCGATCGTGGACGGCGTCGGCCAGCGCGGCCCGTGGCAGGATGCGAAGGTCGGCGATACGCTGCCCGCCGGTACGCAGATTCGCACCCAGGCCCGCTCCAAGGTCGTCCTGGAGTTCGGCGACGATACGGTCGTAATGATCGAACGGATCACCCTGGCCAGCATCGACCAATTTCACCGCGCGGCCGATACCAAGGTTGTTCGGCTGGGGCTGGGGCACGGGGCGATTCGCGCCGGCGTGGCCGAGACCACCTTGCGTAGCGACATGACCATCGAAACGCCGACGGCCATCCTGAGCAAACGCGGCACGCAGGATTTCCGCATGGAATATACACCGGTGACCGGCCGATTTCGGGTTTCCCTTGCCGGCGAGGGGTTGGTCGAGGCATTGAACAAACTGACCAGCCGCACCCGTTCGATCGGACCGGGCCAGTACGTCACCCAGGCCATGATCCGCTGGATCGAGACGGCCACTTTCGATCGCTTCGTCTCGATGAGCGATGTTTTCGGCATGACCGGCGCGGAAAAATCGTTCCTGGCCTTCGGCGGTGAAGGCGGGCAGGGCGCGGCCGACCCCGGCGGCGGCGCGGGGGTTTACGGCGTTACCGGCCAGGGCGGCGGTCCCGGTGGCACCCCTTCGTTCACGCCATCTTTCGTGTCACCCGTGCGGCCGGGGGCGATCGATCGCCCCGAAGGCAACTTCGGCACCGGCGCGGGAGGGAAGTGAAAGCCAGTTACTACCAGCCCACTGCGGTTTACCTCGCCCAGGCGGGCAAGCAAGGGTGTCGCCCCCAATGGGGCGAAGAATCCCGCACGGATCGGATGGGGAGAAAGGGAGGCAAGGAGATGGGGGGAGAATACGCAATACCAGCCTGTGGCGGTAGCTTGGCTGGTGCGAGAATCCTTTCTCGCACCCACGGGAATGCGAATCCTTTCGCACCTATGCATCCGCGGGTTGGAATCCCGCTAACAGGGGAAGCGAGATAAGAATTTCGATGGGTCGACAAATTGGAGTTTAGATATGAAAGCAAAACATATAGTTGTTATTTTATTCCTCGGCATAGTTGGCTGCGCAACAACAAAAGTCCAGGATCTGACTGAAGCAGATCTTAGTATCGAGGATATTCATTTTGAGCACCTTTTTTTCGCATTTGAAAACCAATCCATCGATCTGGATAGTGAAAATCCGAATGATGAGATGACCGGTATTCGCTTGATCGGCATTCATGAAGGGGATCCTGCCACCGTTACCATCAGCTTTGAAGGAAAAATCTTGGAGGCCAAGGAGGATCGTGTATTTCCCGTACTCATAAAGAATGGCCTATTGGTTGTGTCATATGCCGGCAGGGAAAATGGAGAAGATTATGCCTCTTTGGAGTTTTATGTTCCCCCAAAGGAGATACTACATCGCTTCAATATGAAAAAACTGTTGGGCATTCTTGTGGGTGATCAATCTTCTGTGGGGTTGGAGGAAAATACAAAATCGAATACCGACGGTCTTGGAGCTACTTTTCGGAAAAGCCTGAAAGCAATGGATGATTTGAAAGCCGGTTTGAAATTTCCTGAGCATCTGGCTTGTGAAGGAGGCATAAAACGCGGCGACGAATTCGATGTCCAGAAATACTTCACCATCTTGCGGCATTTGTCCATGAAAAAGGATTACCAACTCGATTATGTCTATAACTATCATAAAATGGGCGGAAAGCCAGTGCTGTATTCTCGAAAACGGGATTGGCCTCCGTATGCAAGTCATAAGGATTTCATCGAAGCCATCCGCAAACGGGCTCACATGGATGAGATTGAAAAAATCGAGAAAGAGTCTCGTAAGAGGGAAGAGACGGACGGGGTGGAATCAGCGCAGGAATGGCGGGATAAACAACTGGCCGCATTTCCTGACCATGAATATTGGAAATGGTATCTTGACGATGTACGCGTTGACGGCACGCCGCAGGGCTGGCTTGAGCTGGTCGCCTTGAGTCTCCTGGGGGATCAGTTTTATTTGTTCTGGCATGCGAATTGTAATGATGCGAGGATTATCCCCGATCATTCATCCTTATCCGAAATCACGAAGGATACTGTCGAGGACAATCTCAAGGTTCCGCCGATTATCACGCTACTCGGCACGGCTCTCGATGTTAGACCAGTGGTCAAAATTGATGAAAAAAGCGTGTTTGTGTCCCTCGTTACTTTCAGCAATTGGGGCGGATTTGAGGAAGTGAATTTTACAATAAACAGGGAATCGCCTTATCGAATCAAGAAAACCTCATATACCCTGATCGACTATCATTGTGGCGTATTTTTCTAGAGTGCGAAAAAAAACATAAGCTGGTTAGCCCTCCTCGTATCGAGATGAGCGATCGATGATCATTGCTGGTGCGAGAATCCTTTCTCGCGCCCACGGGAATGTGAATCCTTTCGCACCCATGCGACCGCGGGATGGGAATCCCGCAAGAAGGGGTATCGAGATTGGAATCTCGATACAGTGGAATTTCGCAAGGAGTGTTATCGAGATCGTAGTCTCTCGATGCCACGGGTCTCACTGTGGTATTCTGTCTCCTGCCTCCTGCCCTCATAATGACGCTTCCCATTGCCGGCGTTATCATATCCCTATGTTTGCATCCTGGTTCCGGCAACATTTTTGGAGTTTGCTCATCGGCGCGGCCTTGACCCTCGCGGCCGTCGCGTTTTGTCTGCTCGGCCTGACCG
>CAZXSA010000174.1:0-10748 GCA_964642815.1 uncultured Planctomycetales bacterium
GAAGAGCGAAAAATGCGGATTCCTCCCGAGTTGGGCAGCCCCTCCGATTCGGAAGTCGATCCTCGACTCATTCTTATCGTCGATGACGACAAGGATTTGAATGTGGTTCTGGCTCGGATGCTTCAGCGGAGGCTCCCGGAGACGGAAATCCTCCAGGCCTTCGACGGGTTCGAGGCCGGCAGGATCATCAGCGAACTGCGGCCGGGGCTGATCATCCTCGACTTCGAACTCCCGGGAATAAACGGCCTGAGTCTCTGCCGCCGGATAAAATCGGATTCATCGATCGGGAAACCTTCGGTCATATCCATCACCGGTTTCGATACCGAATCCATGAGGGACGAACTTCTTCTGGCGGGGGCAGACGATTTCTTCGCCAAGCCCCTTGATTTCGATGGGCTGATCTACAAGGCCAGCGGTTTGCTTCAGGCCCGTGTCAGGGGGTTGCACGAAAGAGCGACCGAAGGCTCGGCGGAAAAGATTTCGCAAAGCGCGACCGAAGCGGTGCGGAAAGGAACGCCGACATGAAGTCTCTCGGTGAGTATCTGGGCGGAAGGCTTATCGTCGATACGGGTGATATAACCGAAGTTTCGGGCGGCGGTCTCGTCAACGCGGCCAATTCGGGTCTCTTGGGAGGAGGGGGCGTGGATGGGGCTATTCACCGTGCCGCGGGTCCCTCCCTCCTTGCCGAGTGTAAGGCTTTGCGCGCCGGGCCTCTGCCAGGCGGGCTTCCCGCGGGCAAGGCGGTAGCCACCGGCGCTGGTCGGCTCGGGGTCGTCCATGTGATCCATACTGTCGGCCCGGTGTGGAAGGGCGGCGGGCAGGGGGAGCCCGAACTTCTAGCCTCCTGCTACCGTGAAAGTCTCGTCCTGGCCGCCGGCCTCGGCCTTGACTCCATCGCCTTTCCCGCCATATCCACGGGCGTCTACGGCTATCCTAAGCATCTGGCCGATCAGGTGGTGTTCGACACCATTTCGCGCTACGTCCTGGTCAACGACGCGCCCAGCTACATACACTTGGTTTTCTTTTCCGAGCCCGACGCGCGACTTTTCATGGCGACTTCGGGAATTTTGGGTGTGTCTTAGTTACTGCATCGAAGATTGTTGAAAAGGTTTCTTAAAAGTGCCGACGGCGGCCTTGGGCTTTGTCGCCGCGCCATGCATTACCTCTTGGACGCTGCCATGGCTTGACCACGGCGACGGATCAAGGGCGGAGCCCCTGGCCTTGACTTCGTAAGCCTGCGACCGGTATAGTTTTTGCATTCGGGGACCGCGTCGCCCTTCGGCAGAGCCGGAGCAGCACGACGGTTTCCACAGTGTTGGTCGCGATAAGCGACCAATTTCAATTGCGACCGTCGTACCGCGACGGCCGCACAACGGAAACCCCGCCGCCCTTCGGCCAAAGCCGGAGCAGCACGACGGTTTCCACAGTTTTAGTGTTGCGGGAAGCAACACATTAAAATTGCGACCGTCGTATACCGGTATTACCCGAGCTTCCCAAGCTCGAGAAGCGGGTTCGACTCCCGTCGGTCGCTCGGGCGTCAAAAAGGCTATCCAAGTTTGGAATAGCCTTTTTTATTCACCGAGAAGTTAAACAAAGCAAATTCGGCCAATAACCTGATCACAAAAACCAGCACTATCCCCTATAGCCTTTTATCAACTACATAAAATTAACTTGACAACCGGGGAAACTGAAGACATACTCAAAATGACAAAACGTTTTGACAACGTTTGACAACCCAAGGAGGTGGAAGTGATGAAAAGGCTTGCCGTGTTCATGATTATCCTCGTGAGCATTCTCTCGCCGGCTTTCTCGGCGCCGACCACGTTGACCGTGCTCTGGTTCAACGATGCCAACGAATCCGAAGTATTTCAGAATACGATGGCGGATTATGTGGCAAAAAATCCCAACATCAAACTGGATGTGCAAGTCGTGGCTTTCAGCGCCTACGAACAAAAGCTGAAGCTGATGATCGCCGGAGGCAATCCTCCGGACGTCGCCCGGGTTACGAACAATCAGATTTCAGCCCTGATTGATGCCCTCTTGCCCCTGGACGGGAAAATTCCGGGCTTGGAGGAAATGAAGAAAAACTACCTGCCCGCTTCCCTCGCCTTCGCCTTGGACAGTAAGGGCAGACTGGTGGCATTTCCCACCGAAGCGACCGCGAACGGTATGCTGGTCAACAAGACAGCTTTTAAAAATGCCGGAATCGACGTGGACGCCGTTTCGAAAACCTGGACCTGGGCGGAATGGGAAACCACAATCGCCAAGGTCATAGCGGCCAACTCCAAGATGAAATACGGCTTGGCGGTGGATTTTACCCCCCACCGCTTCTCCACACTCATGTTCCAACAAGGCGGTCATTTTTTGAACTCCACCCAAACGGGAATGGACTTCGAGAATCCAGGAACCATCGCTTCGCTGCGTTTCTTCAAAAGCCTGCACGACAAAGGACTGATCCCCAAGTCGGTATGGATGGGATCGGAAAATCCCGCCGAGCTTTTCCAAGCAGGCCTTGTGGCCTGCCATATAGGCGGAAGCTGGAACATCAATACCTATAAGCAAAATGTGAAGGATTTCGAATGGGGCGCCGTCCGGATGCCTAAGGGAACGATTAACTCCTCCGTGCCCGGCGGAAAATTCATCGCAACCTTCAAGGGCGGCAAGAATGAGACCGAGGCCCTGCGCTTGATCACAGCGTTCGCGGACAAGGATCATACATCGGCCTATGTGCGCGATACATTCAATCTTTCGTCACGCACGGACACGGTCGTAAACTACCCGTCCAACGGCAAGGATTTCGCCATCTTCCTCGAAGAACTCAAAGTGACCCCGCCGTTCACCGCCGATGAATGGAAAAACGTGGAACTGAATAAGGTGAGCGCATTCATCCGGGAACAGATCGTACAGGTCCTGATGGGAAACCTGACACCCGAACAAGCGGCCAGGGCGGTGCAGGAAAAGGGCAACACGTATTTCAAGTAAAATGAGGCCGCTTTCAAAAGCCAACGACTCTTGAAAGCGGCGCAAATCACTTTTCAGTGGTATACCTAGCAATCGGGAAGGCGGCGGATGAGAAAAAAATCGAAGAACAGCTTCAATCAGTCAACGGCGCCATTGTTGTTCCTTTTGCCGAATATGATTATTTTTTCGGTTTTCATCATCATTCCCGCCTTCCAGGGATTGCGGATGGCCACGTACGAATGGGGCATACTTTCGACACCACGCTACATCGGCGCGGCGAATTTGCTCGAAATGCTGAAGGATGCGATCTTCTGGAAAACTTTCACCAACACCCTTGTTTACTCCTTGTTTTCAGTCCCGCTCCTGGTGGTGGCGGCCCTGCTTTTAGCGTATTTCCTGCAAGATAATTCGATGAAAGGCGTTCGCTTTTTCAGGTCCTTGTTTTACATTCCCTCGCTCTTGAGCATGATCACGGTCGGCATAGCCTGGCGGTTCCTGCTTGGCGATGATATGGGCATCGTCAACTACCTGATCAGATCCATGGGCGGGCAGGGCGTTCATTGGTTGACCGAGTCGGGGACGGCGATGATGAGCATCATACTCATCACCGTATGGGCGGGTGCGGGATACTTCATGGTGATAATGATCGCCGGACTCCAGGCGATTCCCCAGGAATTGTACGAAGCCGCGCGAATAGACGGGGCGTCCCGGGGCGAGACTTTCTGGAAAATCACCCTGCCCATGCTCCGCGGTACGATATTGGTGACCCTCGTATTGGCCACCATCAGTTCCTTCAAAGCCTATGAATTGATAATAGTCACCACCGGAGGCGGTCCGGGCTACGCCACGAAGTTTATCGTCCAACAGGTGTACCAGGCCGCTTTTATGGAAGATCGAATGGGGTACGCGGCCATGATGTCCATAGTGCTCATGATTCTCATCGCCGCTATCACCGCGTTCCAATTCGCCCTGTCGGGGAAAAAACAAGACTATGAATAAACGCGGCAAACCCTTTATACTCTACGTGTTGATCTCGTTTTTTGCGACGGTCATGGTGTTTCCGATTATATGGGTAGTTCTCTCCTCTTTTAAACCGCAGTCGGAACTTTTCACCATTCCCTTGAGGCTTTTCCCCGCCGACTGGACGATCTCCAATTACATCGCTGCCGTGAGGCAGGGGAATTTTCTCCGATATTTTTCCAACACGGTGTTCGTGGCGGTAACAGCCACCCTCATCACGGTGACGATAAACCTGATGGCAGGATATGCGCTGGCAAAATACAAGTTCCCCGGCCGGGACGCGATATTCACCGTAATGTTGGCTACCTTGATGATTCCGCTTCAGGTGATCATGGTTCCCATATTTCTCCAGTTGAAAACTTTGGGACTTCTCAATTCGCTCTGGGGCATTATAATTCCCCCGGCAGCGACTCCTACGGGGATATTCCTCGCGCGACAATACTTGCAGACCTTGCCGGATTCGCTCATCGAAGCGGCCCGGATCGACGGTGCCGGGGAATTCTTTATTTTCCGCAAGGTCATCGCGCCCCTGGCCAAGCCGGTCATAGCCACCATCGCTATTTTTTCCTTCATGTGGCGGTGGAACGATTACCTTTGGCCCCTTATCGTGATAACAGACAATAGGAAACAGACTATGCAGCAGGCCTTGGCCAACTTTGTCGGCCAACTACAGATCAATTGGGCAAGTCTATTAGCCATGACGACAATCGCCATAATACCCATGATCGTGGTGTTTCTCATTTTCCAGAAGCATTTCATGTCGGGCATCACCACAGGTGCGGTAAAGGGCTAAGACATGAAAAAAACAGTTGGCGACCTGTATGGCTATGAATTGGATTCGGCGCAGACCAATTTTGTTCGGTTTTCCGCCCTCGGAGAGGGAGGGAAAATCCATATATCGGCCTATTCGCCCACGATTATCAAAATAGAATACGAATTCGAGGGAATCGAAACCGCGCCGGAGTTCGAGAAGGCCGCTTCATTTATAACGTCGGGCTACGTTTCGACCTCGATAGCGCCCAAGGTTTTTGTGGAGGAAAAGGAACTCGACTACTCAATTACCATAGGTGACGGAAAGCTTCCTCCGGCAGTCGTGCGCGTCGAAAAAAAGCACGGTACGCAGTCCATTTACCAAGGAGATATTCTTGTCCACGGCGGAAGACTCGGTACCCACGATACTGTCATCCCCTCCTATCCGGTGCGTTGTCTTTCCGAAGGCAGAGGGGCGGTGCCCCTCGCTCGTTTCAACTTTCCGCTTGCCGCCGAGGACGCGTTTTACGGCTTGGGAGATAAGGCTGGACCGCCCAACCGCCGCGGACTTCGATTCAAGTTTTTCAACCGCGACGCCCTGGGCTACGATGCCGAAAAATCAGACCCGCTGTACAAATCGATACCCTTCTTCATAAAGCGAAACAGGGCGAGCGGAGCCTGTTGCGGCATCTTTTTCCCGTCGGTCTGGATAGAGGACATGGATTTTGGCAGGGAAAGCCCCTATTACTTCAAGGTCGATCTAAGGGGAGGACCTTTTTCCTACTTCGTCCTCCTGGGACCGGCTTACCACGATATTCTCGAAGCTTACGCCCGCATTACCGGCTTTCCCGCGCTGCCGCCTCTTTTTAGCTTCGGCTTTTTGGGATCGTCGATGAACTATGTCGAAGGCGACGACGCCGCCGGGAAAATAAAAGGCTATTTCGCCCGCGTGGAAGAAGAAGGCATACCCTGCGAAGGCATGTATGTATCGTCCGGGTATCTAAAAGCGCAGGACGGTAAGCGATATGCTTTCCTGTGGAATAAGAAAAAATTCCCCGACTATCGCGCTTTTCTAAAGGAACTTTCCGAACGGGGATACAACTTATGCATGAATATAAAGCCCGGCATACTCAGCTCGCACCCCTGGTACGAAAAAATCGCGTCCGAAGGGTTTTTGATAAAAAACGCCGAAGGGAAACCATTTAAGGAATTCTTCTGGGGCGGAGAAGCTTCGTTCATCGATTTCGACAACGCCTCCGCTACTGAGTGGTGGAAATCCCAGCTCCGGGAACAATATCTAGAGCATGGTTGTACGGGAATCTGGAACGACAACAACGAACTGGAGCTGGAAGAACCCGAACTTCCCGCGTACAGGACCAAGCAACTGTATCCAGTCAAAATGGCCAAAGCGGCCTACGAGGTTTTCAAGGAAAACAATCCCGAAACGCGGCCTTGGATATACTCGCGCTCGGGATATTCGGGCTTGCAGCGATATGCCCGCACCTGGACCGGCGACAATTGCAGCGATTGGAAGACCTTGCAATTCAATCAGTATATGGGCCTGTCCCTCGGCCTGAGCGGCTTGCCCTTTTACGGTCACGACCTGGGGGGATTCTTCGGGAACCCGCCTTCCGAAGAGCTCTTGGCGCGCAGCTGTCAATCCGCCGTTTTTCAACCTCGTTTCGTGATACATTCCTGGCGAGAAGACGGAAACCCTACCGAGCCATGGACCTATCCCCGAATTAAACATCAAATTCGCGACTATATCCTCGAACATTACCGATTTATGCCCTATACCTATAATTGCGCGATCGAGGCATCGTTGCGTGGCATACCAATCGAGCGGCCCCTCTTTCTGGAATACCCCGAAGACAACCACCTGAATGAGTTGGATCCGCATTACCTGTTCGGACCCTCGATCTTGAAAGTGCTCGTAGTCAGGGAGGGGGTCTTGTCTACGACCGTGCGATTCCCTTCCTCGGATTCCTGGTACGATCCGATCGAGCATACCGTATATAGAAACGGCGGCGCTTCACAGGTGAGCGTTCCCTTCGAAGGATCTCGATGGTTCGCAAAAACAGGCTCAGTCATTCCCACGAGCCCTGGCTTGATCAAATTGAATACCGCATATTTCGCGTTGGTCGATTTTATGATATTCCCTCCCGACAAAAGCGAAGAAAAGACATTCGTCTATTACGAGGACGATGGAAAAACGGAATGGAATCTGGGTCGATACAATAAGTGGACGATTCGGTTAAGTTACGACAACGATACTCATCGCGGAAGCCTTGAAATACTGGAAGAGCATCATGGGGGGATGGATAAGGATCCCGGTCGGGTATTCCGTTTCAGCCTACCTGATTTCTTTCAATTCGCCGGAAGCAATCCGGCAGAGATAAAGGTCGCTCAACTTCGGCGCGAGGGAAAGCGTTCATGGGATTTCAATGGTAGTTATCGCTGATACCACTGTTGTTTCCAAGGGGATATGGATATGGAATTAAGCGTTAAACAACTGATGTTGGTTGGCAAATCCGAGGTGGAGATCCAAGGCAAAAAAATTTCGGCGGGGCCTGAGGCTGTGGTGGTTGATAATCGATACTCGCTCATCAGCCCGGGAACCGAATTGGCCTTGTTCACCGGTACGCACATCGGATTCTCCGATCCGGAAATCACCTGGGCGCGCTATCCCTTGGCTCCCGGTTACGCATCGGTAGGTACGATCGCCTTTACCGGAAGCGATATCCCCGGATTTTCGATAGGGGAGAGGGTCCTCCATTACCAGCCCCACGCCGATCGATCCATCGTCAAACCGGGAAAGGATCTGATCTTCAAACTGCCCGACGGCCTCGATAGCAAACAGGCCCTTTTCGTACGATTCGGCCAAATAGCCTACACCGCTGTCGCCGCTTCGGGCAGGAGAGAGGGATACGCGCTCGTGATAGGCGGAGGAATCGTCGGCAACCTCTGCGCCCAGCTTTTCCAAGTCGCGCAAGGACGAAAGGCGATCATCGCCGATTTAGCCCAATCCCGCGCCGATTTGGCGCTTCGCTGCGGCGTCGAGGCTTCGATTTGCACTTCGGTCAGCGATATGGAAAAAGCGATTCTTTCGATCACCGGCGGAGAGGGTGTCTCAACGGTCGTGGAGGCGACGGGGGTTCCGGATCTCGTCACTGAATCGCTCAAGGCGGTAAACAGACTTGGGGAGGTAATCCTTCTCGGCTCCACCAGGGGGAAGGTGGAAATCGATGTTTACAAGCTGATTCATCGCAAGGCGATTAGCCTGATGGGCGCTCACGAGGGCAGGTACCCGCTTTTTTCGACCGCGGGATCTCCTCTCTCCCATGATTTATTCGGCCATGAGGTGCTGAAAATGATTGCGGGGAACAAGCTCAAGGTGGAAGAGTTCTTGACTGATATAGTGCCGCCGGCGCAGGTGGCCGATGCCTATAATCTGCTGTTGAACAACCGCGATGCGCATCTCGGAATACTGATCGATTGGGAATAAGGAGCGGAGGATGACTGAACTATCGAAAAGATTGACCGGCATCGGAGACGAGGGGGGGGCGAGCATCGAGGAACAGATTTCCAATCACAGAGCCTTGGGTTGGGATACTATCGAACTGCGAAGCGTCGACGGGAAAAATATCTGCGAAATGGACGATACCGCCTTCGATGCGGTCTATGCCAGCATCGATAAGGCGGGGATGCGCACGATATGCCTGGGTTCCTCCATCGCGAACTGGGCCAGGCCTATCGATGCTCCCTTTTCGCGAGACCTGGAGGATTTACGTCGCGCGATTCCCAGAATGCGTCGCCTGGGCACATCCTTCATCAGAATTATGTCCTATCCGAACGACGGAAGGGATGAAAAACTATGGAAAGCCGAAGTTTTCAGGCGAATGAACGAACTCCTCGCCATAGCCGAAGGGGAAGGGATCGTGCTGGTGCTGGAAAACTGCGATGGCTGGGCGTCGGAATCGGCGCAACGGCTTTCCGAATTTCTTTCCTGTTTCGATTCCGAATCGTTGCGCGTGGTTTTCGATCCGGGCAATCCCATAGGGCACGGAGCCAGTGTCGAAGAGACCTGGGCATTGTATCGAGCCGCCTTGCCCTATATCGTCCATTTTCATATCAAGGACTGCAGGCGACTTCCGGACGGCGGCGTCCTACACGTTATGCCCGGCGATGGGGAATGCGACGTGGCGCAGATCATACGCGATATCCTGAGGCGGGGATACTCGGGAATGTTTTCCATCGAACCTCACCTCGAGGTCAGCTCTCATGGCGGCAACATTTCTTTCGGAGGCAATAATTTACGAGAAAATTATCTTAAGTACGGGCTCCGGGCCAAAGGGATTTTGGAGGAACTGGGGATTTAAGGAAATCGCGTTGTCGAGTATAAGATTTTCAAGTAGTATAAGACATCGAGGTTGAGGATGGGAGAAAGGCAGGACAGGAACGTCACGATTCTCGATGTAGCGCGCATGGCGGGCGTGTCGCCTTCCACGATAACCCATACCTTGAACGGGAAAAGACCTGTCGGCGCCGACACGCGCGATCGAGTCATGAAAGCCATCGCCGCGCTGAACTATGTTCCCCAGGCGAACGCCCGGAGTCTTAGAGCGGGGAAATCGCGGATTATCGGCTGTCTCGCCATGGATATCACCGAGACCTTCGTCAACCAGATCGTGCGGGGCGCGGAGCGGGGTTTGTCGGGAAGCGGTCTTTCCCTGCTTTTCGTTTCCAAAGTGGAGTTCGGCAACGATTATGAAGCCGCCTACGCTTTTCTCAAGAGCCATTCCATCGACGGACTTCTCCTGTGTCATCATCTGCCCTTGGGTCCGTCGCTGTATCCGGCTGTGGCGCGCAATCAGGTGCCTACCGCATCGGTGAACATGGAGATACCGGGAATCATTTCGGTGATTCCAGATAATTTTCAGGGAGGGCTTCAGGCGGCTGAGCATTTATACGCCGCGGGTATGCGGCATCCGGCCATGATCTGCGGCCCGGAGAATCGGCTTTCCGTTCAAGACCGATTGCGGGGATTTCGGTCCCATGTAAAGGATCTGGGCCTGGAGCTTGAGGAGCGCAATGTCCTATTCGGCGAGTACGACTTCGGGAATGGGTACGAATCGTCCAAAAAACTTATGGACGCTTGCAAGGAAATCGATGGCATATTCTGCGCTAACGACTACATAGCCGCGGGTACTATAGCCAGACTGACGGAGATGGGCGTCGCGGTACCGGACCACGTGCGCGTCCTTGGGTTCGACAACCGCGACTTCTCGGCCTTTAAGCCAATCCCGATCAGCACCTTCGAACAGCCTTTGCAGGAAATGGGCCTGCTGGCGATCAGCCTGCTCCGCAATCTCATCGACACGGGAGAACGCCAGGGCAACGTGTCAAAATATGTACTCCAGTCCAGGCTTATTCCGCGGGCGAGCACGATGAAATTAACCCCGTAAGACGAAAACTCCTTTTTAGCGTCCGCCGGAGATTCCTCCATGCCAAGGCAAATTCCCCAAATCCACGTTGCCGCCCGAAAGAATAATCCCGATTTTCAGGCCGCTCAAGTCGATTTTGCGTTCCCAAAGTACCGCGACGGGTACGGCGGCAGAGGGCTCGATGACGATTTTCATTCGTTCCCATATGAATTTCATTGCCTCGATTATTCCCGCCTCGCTCACCGTCACGATTCTTTCCACCCTTTCCCTGATGATGGGGAAGGTGAGGCTGCCCAGGGAGGTCAGCAGGCCGTCCGCGATGGTCATCGGCTTGACCGAGGGCTGTATGACTCCCGTAGCCAGGGATCGATACGCGTCGTCGGCCCCTTCCGGCTCGCCGGCGATGATGCGGATCCCGGGCTTTGTTTCCGTGGCGGCAATGGCCGTTCCGCTCAAAAGCCCGCCGCCCCCCACGGGTGTCATGATGAGATCCAGATCGGGTACTTCCTCCAGAAGCTCCATGGCCGCCGTTCCCTGGCCGGTGTCCATCAGGAGGTCTCCCTCGCCGGTCCT
>CAZXSA010000175.1:0-10546 GCA_964642815.1 uncultured Planctomycetales bacterium
CCTACCGGCCTGATTGGGTGGTGAATTCCGTGGCGGAGCTTTGCGGCGATCGGCGTTTTCTTGAGGAATTCGAGATCAACCAGCCGGCAGCCGCCTGCTGAAATGGCCGCGAAGAAGACGCATACCGTCAAGACCGGATCGAATCGCGCAGCAGTATTATGTATTCGAAATCCGTTCTCTTCGGGCGAGGAGCGGTCAATCGTTACAGCAGCGCCGTGCTGAAATAGCGTTCGGCGCGATCAGGCAGGACGGTGGCGATGTTACCCTTGATACGTTGGGCCAGTTGCCGGGCGGCCCAGACGTTGGCCCCGGAAGAAATCCCCACCAGCAGGCCGTAATCGCGCCCGAGCCGGCGGGTGGTTTCGATGGCGTCCTGATCGGTAACTTCAATCACCTCATCGACCAGGGAAACATCCAGCACGGCGGGGATAAACCCATCGCCGATGCCTTGGATTTGATGCAGGCCAGGCTCATGGCCGAGCAAGGCGGAAACATTTTTCGGCTCGACCGCCACGATACGCACGCCCGGTTTATGTTCCTTGAGGAACTTACCAACGCCTTGCAGAGTGCCTCCGCTGCCCACCCCGGCCACGAAACAAGCCACATCGCCCTCCATCTGGCGCCACAGCTCCCTGGCCGTCTGCTCGTAATGAACCTTGGGGTTATCCGGGTTCTCGAACTGCTGCGGGACAAACACGCGCGGATCCTCGGCGGCCATCTGACGGACCCGCATAACCGCCCCACCGATACTTTCCTTATCGGGAGTCAAAATCAGATCCGCCCCCAACGCCCGGATCAATTTCTTGCGTTCCTCGCTCATGCCCTCGGGCATGACAATACGCACGGCATAGCCCTTGAGTCGGCCGACAAGCGCCACTCCAATACCCGTATTGCCCGAGGTCGGCTCGACGATGATCGAGTCGGGTTTGAGCCGGCCATCGCGCTCCGCTCCCTCGAGCATGGCGAGCGCCACCCGGTCCTTGATACTGCCGCCGGGATTAAGGAACTCGGCCTTGGCGTAAATGCTCTGTCCCTTGAGCCGCAGCAGCGGCGTGTTGCCGATCAGATTGAGAATGTTGTCGGTAAGCATGAATCTCGCTCATACCATTAACTTTTTTCAAAACCGAACGATCATCTTAGCGAATCCTCGCGAGGCAGCCAAGGGGCCGGTTTCTTACAGGTGAGAAAATGGCACCCCGACGATGTTCTCCGTATACCGCCTTGGCGCCAGGTCATTGTTGATCACCAGCCCGAAACGGCAGGACCGTTCCCTTATAAACTCAGACAACACGCGAAGTTCGCGCGGCTCCACCGTTTGGCTATGCTTGATTTCCACGGGGATCAATCCAAAATCCCCTTCCAGGATCAGATCAATCTCGGCCCCCGCGGCCGTGCGATAAAAATATACATCGAAACCGCCCCCCTGACTGCTCAATTGGCGGATGATTTCCTCGGTGACCATGCCTTCCCAGGATCGGCCGGCCTGGGGATGTCCAAGCAAGGCGTCAATATCGGGAATCCGCAGCAGATAATGCAATAGCCCGCTGTCCCGCACAAAACCTTTGGGGTGTCGGACCACGCGTTTCATCGCGCTGCGCGTATAAGAGGGAACATGGCGCCAAATGAATGTTCCATCGGCAATCTTAAAATAGTCCCGCGCAGTGGGAGCGGATACTCCCAAGGAACGGCCGACTTCCGAATAATTAATTATGGACCCGGACAATCCACCCAACATCCGCAGGAACAAGCGAAATTTTTGTTGGTCCAATCCCGGAAACAGACGGCCTACATCACGCTCAAGATAGGTCCGGGTATATTGATCCATCCAAAGCTGACGGAAACGATCGGAACCTTTTATCCACGGTTCGGGATAACCGCCACGAAACCAATAATCATGGACGGATTGAAGATCGCCACGCGGCCTTAAAACATCCAAAAAGTCGGCCGCTTGGGCCTGGCGATCCATAAGGACACGAGCAAACGGTGTTTCCGTCACGGGATACACCTCCGCCCACGCGAAAGGAGCCATCTCGATGATCCCGATACGCCCCGCCAGGGATTCGGATATCGATTTGAGCAGGTCAGGTGAGCTCGACCCGGTAATCACAAAACGTCCCGTTTCGTTTCGCGTTTCATCAATCGCCACCCGCAACGCCGGAAACAACGCGGGTAATAGTTGGCATTCATCGATCGCCACCTGACGGGGATTCAGTCGGAAAAATAAATCCGGATCATGGGCGATAATTTGCGTATCGCTGGCCCGCTCCAGATCGAAACGCTTCCATTGTTTCCCGAGTTCTCCCAAAAAGGTGGTTTTCCCGCATTGCCGTGGTCCAACAATAGCCACACAAGCGAAATTGGATAAATACTCATCTAAAAGTGTTTTATAGAATCGTTTCATACCTTGCATAATAAAATAATGCCTTTTGTTTTGCAAGGTATACTTCGGCTTGAGGAGCCCGACACCTGAACGATTATGGCTGAAATCTGAAGGACATAGCAACGCACAGGTAAATTCGTGGATGATGTAAATAATCATCCGCCAACACCTTCGCCGGGCGCTGGTCCTGCTTCGAGACCAGATAAATCCGGAAAAACCAAACGAATAAGAGTTATCAGGAGATTGTAACTCATTTAATGACATGATTTTGCGGTTGCATTAAAATTTTTAGAAAAATCCCTATTTTTCATGTCACGTTTTAGTCAAAACTCTCAATAACAAGTATACGAAAAGCGTTTTTTTCTCTTTTGGGAAACGGTACATTGGATTGTTCGCAAGCACAGATTCTGATGGCTCCCCATATCCTGGGGGATGCCGATCTGACGGCCGCCGAGCGGGAAGGGTTGGAAACTCACCTGCGGGATTGCACGGTCTGGGCGGCGGAATATTCCTGTCGTACCCATCGTCGGTCCCGATTCTCGCTCACTACATCTTGAGGAGACCTTAATGCGCGCAAAAATCTTGCTTGCAACTGGATGCATGTATGCAATGTTACCATCACCCAGCCTTGCTGGGGAGAATCCTTCCGCACAGGAACTGGTCAAGAGTATTCTCGCAAGCGAACGGCAACTTCGAGATGTTCAAGCACAGATAGCTTGTTACATACCGAAAGAGAACGGCAATGAGTTATTCTATAAATTTACGTGGGGGTATGCCGGCGGAAAAGAATTTTACGAGGGCGAAATGATTTCCGGCAAATCGGCGCTCCTCGGCCGTCATGGCGAGCATGGCACCAATTATTCTGAGCAAGTCCTCGATCGTGCTGGTGTCAGTGTCGAGAAGAAGGCCTTTGACGGGCAAAAGGCATATATGTACCGGCAGGATAGTTTAGGTAAGGTCAAGACCGGTTTGGTGGGGAGCCTCCGGCCTGAAGAATTCAGTGCAACTATGACCCCGAGAAGCTTGCTTGGGTACGACGCAAAGGATCTCAGTCGTGAATCTCTTGGTGAAGCCCTGTCGAAGGCAAGCACCTTATCCATTGGTGAATCTCGGACTATCAATGGGCATATGTGTGTATGCGTGGAAGCTATCGGTTTCGAGACGGACCCTGTCTCTGGTGCTGTTTACGATGTGCGCGTATGGGTTGACCCAAAGCGAGATTTCCGACCATTGCGCATAGAAGAATGTGACAGCATTGAAGGCGCAAACCGATGGAAAGTCCCGGCACGCACTATAGAGGATATTGAACTGGCACAGATTGGCGGAATATGGTTTCCGATTAAGGGTACACGATCCACGTATAAAGTTACGGAAGTACTGCCACCTGAGGGAATGTCCCAAGAAGAGTTTGACAAGCTGCCCCTCAAGGAAGTCCGCGAAAAAGGCCGAATATCTGTTGCGCTCCTTGGCGGAACACAAGATGTGCTGATGATCGATCAAGCCACCATTCGGATTAATCAGGGAATACCGGACGAGGCCTTTCGGGTAGTCTTTCCGCAGGGGTGTGTTGTATGGGACGAGTTTATTCAAATGGGATACACAGTTGGTGCGAAGCTAGAGCCTGGCGACAGTATAGCGATGATTGATAAGCCGCCAGTTATGCACGACGATAAGACTGCGAAAAGTGACTCAAGCACTGAAAACGCTGACAATGCCAAGAGTGAACCGCACCAGTCATTGCGCGATGTGCGCAGTACGAGGCACGAATCCGGCAGCAGAAATGATCTGACAAGTGGATCGCCGACGTTGATATATGCAAGTGGCATTATCGTGGGCGGGATTCTGCTTCTAATAGTCGGGATTGTATGGTATTGCGTGCAGCGACGCCGGGCGAGTAGCTCTACCGATTGATCTCGGAGCGAAAACCATACAGAACTGCGGGTCATCTACACAATATAGAATGTGGTAGGCATTCAATGGTAACAGTACACTTCCGGAGACAGGCTATGAAGAGGCCATGGCTACTACTCGTGGCGATCGGGTGTTTCCTATTATGCGTTGGCGGCGGAATAGTGATGACGCATCTATTGCTAGGTAAAAAAGCAAGTATCGTATCAGGACGAATTGTGGTGTTGAATGGAGACACGGTCAACCTGGGCCTAGTTGAGGAAGGACAGTACGTAGAAACTGCTTTTACATTGGAGAATAATGGGCAGCGCAGTGTACGTATCGTTGATGTAAAGACAGGGTGCGGATGCGCCGGAGCAACTCCCCGAAAGACTGAGATAGCGCCGGGGGAACGGTCAGTGATCGATGTAAGGTATACTGGGCGAGATGTTAGAGAGCAAGAAGTTCTTAAGATATGGGTACTTACTGACGATATCCAGCAGCCCGTAGTGGAATTAACTGCTCTGGCAAAGGTTAAACTGAAAGTGTTCTGGTATCCTCAATCGATCAGTTTCTATGCCAACGATGAGCAGAGCATACTTGCGTCACGCGTATGGTTTCTTTCGGGGTGTGGCGATGTCCGGATTACTAAGGTGGAGACCTCAGATCCGTCAATCACTGCGACGGCGGAGTTGGAGAATGGAAAGGTATGTTGTTGCGTGAACCTGGTGCGGCCAATTCCGACGGGTAATCACACCGCGAAGGTGGTAATAACAGCAATGATCGACGGCAAGACTAAGACGGTTAACGTTCCCGTTTATATTATGCATCCTCTTCCTGTCGTGAGCAAAGATGTTGACAATTAAATGCGGGTGTCCGCTTGACGAACCTTTCAATTACCCACACTGCTCCCAGGGAAGTTCGGGCCGGCCATGCTGGACCGAGTTTCCTATCTCGGTCCCCGGATGGGGATTCCAATCCCGGTGCTTCTGCATGGAAACGGATTCCCATCGGGCATGGTGCGAGAAGGGATTCTCGCACCAGTTTCGGGGCGTTTTTCGGCGATTGGGCGATCATTCGAACGCTCACACAACGGTTTGCTCCCCGGACCAGCGTCTCCGACGGCTTCGTCTTGCACCAGACGTCCCCCGGGTCACAATTGCCCCTGCACGCTGCGGCGCGAAGGCCGCATTATTATGAGAGGCGCGCCACTTATGCCTTTATTACGACCAAATATTCGGATCGTCTTCAACCGGAAGCTTAACCGGTTGATTCCGTGCAGCGGACTGGTACATGGCCAGAGCAATCTCGACCGTATGGCGGACGGAACTGGCTGGGATAATGACCTCGCGATTCTCGCGTACGGCGTCGATCAAGTCCTGAATAACCACCTGATGGTCGGCGAATCCGAAGTCGGCCGCCCCGCCGGCGGCGGTCTTCTGCTGCTCGCTGCCGAGCAGGCGGATCGATTCATCCCCGGGTCGCTCGTCGCGGAACTTCCACATGACCATCTTTTCGCCCGACATGATGGCCGTCCCGTCCGTGCCGTTGATCTCCACGCGAATATCCGTGCCCGGCCATAAGGCGGTGGAAGCCTGTACCACGCCTTGAGCCCCATTGGCGTAAACCACGAAAGCCCGCAGGGTATCTTCCAGGTCAACGGAGTGATGCAACAGGTTGGTCATCCGGGCTTCTACTTCGGCTACCGGACCGGCCAGATATTGCAGCAGGTCGATGTAATGAAAAGCATGTTGCACGGTTACACCGGCCCCCGATTGGCGCGAGCTTCGCCACGGATCGCTGTGATAATATTCGGTCGGCCGGAACCATTTCATGTACGTATCGGCGTGCAGAAGCCGACCAAAACGCCCGGCATCGATCGCCTTTTTCATCGCCTGGATGGCCTTGCGCACCCGGCACTGAACCGTGCAGGCGAATTTGACGTTCGCCTGCCGGCAGGCGGCGATCATCCGGTCCGTGTCCGCGAGGCTCATGGCCGGCGGTTTTTCCACGATCACATGCTTGCCGACCGCGGCACAACGCAGGACGGCGTCGCAATGCAGGTGATTGGGAGTAAGCACATTGACCACGTCAAGGCCGGGTTCTCGGAGCAATTCGTCCAGACTGGAACATGATTTAACGCCGAACTCGGCGGCCAGCTTGTCCGCCCTTTCACGGTTCATGTCACAGACGGCCAAAAGCTTTCCACCTTGCGCTGTCTGAATACTCCTCGCGTGAAACGGGGCCACCAGACCCGCTCCGAGCAGTCCGAATCCCAACTTGTCGGCCATGACTTATCCTTTCTTTTCGAGAAGCTCCTTGTTGACCATGCAACGCGCGGGACGCCCCTCGGCGGCGGCCAATATATCCGCCAGAATACTCTCGCGGATCGCCCAGCCCGATTCCTCCGAAGCCCAGCCCAGATGCGGTGTCAAAATCGCGTTATCCAGATTGAAAAGAGGATAAGAGGTCGGCGGCGGTTCCACGTCGTAAACATCGATGGCCGCCCCGGCGATCGCATGGTTCCGCAAGGCATCCGCCAAAGCGTCGTGATCGACCATCGGGCCGCGCGAGGTATTCACCAGATACGCCGTCGGCTTCATCATGGCGAGCGTCCGCGCGTTGATCAGATGGCGGGTCTCCTCGGTCAGCGGGGTATGTAGAGTAATTAAATCGGACGTACGGTACAGGGTTTCCTTGTCCACGAACTCGATGCCGATTTCCGCCTTACGCTCTTCGCTAAGATAGGGATCGTTGCCGATGATCTTGAAGCCGAAGGATTTCAACTTGGTCGCGACCCGGCTGCCGATCCGCCCAACACCGATAATGCCGAGGGTCTTGCCTTCCATGCGATAGATGGGAAACAGGTTGGTGAAATCCCACTGCCCGCTGGCACTGGCTTTTTCGAGGGTTACCCGGCTACGGGGCAGTTTGCGGGCACAGGCGAACAGCAACATGATGGCATGCTCGGCCACGTCTTCCTTGCAATAGTCAGGCTGATAAGCGAATGGGATTCCGTATTTCGTGCAGGCCGCCACGTCCACGTTGTCGTATCCTATACCGTGACGGATCAATAACCGGCATTTTTTCAGTTTCGAGATCACCGACTCGGGCATTTTCACCATGTTAACCACGATGATATCCGCATCCCGGATTGTCTCGACAACCTCGGCCTCGGGCCGAAACTTGAGCTGATAACAGGCAAAGTCGATGCCGGCCTTGGCCAGTTGCTCGGCCTCCCAATCAAGATTCTCCTCGATATAATCCGTCACCACTACCTTGAGCCGTTCGGCCATGATTTCCTCCCAAAAATGATTCAGGTCAAAGCAAGCACCGAGGTCTATAAGTTTCAGGTTAATGCCTACACCATCGTCCGATTATTCCAACCGTGGGATCAACGTCTCCCGTCCCTGGTTCTCCGCCGAAACATAAGCCGCGTAGATGGTGGCCGTCGTATCCAAAGCCAGATCAAGATCCGACTGAGGCGGCTGATTTTCGGCGGCGGCGGTAACGAAATCCTGCAACTCCGCCTGATAACCCATGGTGAAATTTTCATCCGGAGCGGCCGGCGCCCAGCCTTCTTGGGTACTGGCTTTCTCCAATAGATAAACATCCTTGTACTGCGGCCCGCTCGGGTTGTAGGTGTCCACGATCTCCGTCGGACTGATCCGACAACGCGTGCGATGATTATTGGCGAAAACCTCGATGTAATCGTAGATCCCGCCGAGCGCTAGTTCGCACGTCAGGGTATCGGCCACCGTGCCGTCATCGAAAACCACGTGCATGATACCGTAGTCCTCGATGTCGTAATAGTCGGTACGCAAGAAGCCGGCGTCCCGGTAGGCGGGCAGGCGGGTAATCTGATGAGTTCGCGCGGTCACAGTGGCCGGACGAATGGGTCGGCCGTCACGAGCCAGCCCCTCGACACGCTTGAGATAGAGCATTCCGCTCAGCGGATGGCATCCCTTGCCGATTAATGAGCCACCGCCGGCCAGTCGCCAATATCCGTAGGTGTCCGAGGCCGATCCTTTATGCGATTCCTCGCCGGTCATTCGCAGAATCTGGGCCCCGGTTTTTTCGATGATCTCCCGCTCCTTCTGTACACTCGGGGCATAAACAAAGTTTTCCGCATAACCGAAGAACACGTTGTTTTCGCGGACGGCGTCGGCAATCCTGCGTAATTTATCCACCACCTCGTCGAGAACGGGCTGCTTGGCCACCCGGTCACCGCGGAATGAGTTATCCTCCCGCGACGGACCAAACCAGCCGGTCAACGGTTTTTCGCAAATGATCGCTTTCCCCATCCGGGCGGCTTCGATGATGCCCTCCTCGTGAGCATAGGGAGGCGAACATACGTCAAGAAGATCGATATGGGGCAGCATATCTTCGACACTTGCGTAGGGTCGTATACCCCGCTCGGCGGCGAAACGTTCCCGACTCTCCTTGCGCAATGAGGTGACCCCGACAATTTCCACCGCCACGCCGTACACCCGCCGCAGGCAGGTGACGTGATACCGGGCGGCAAACCCCGCCCCGACCAGGCCGATACGTATGTTCCGCATATCGATTTCCTCCACCATCCGCCGCCCTCCGCCGTGGGAAGCGGCATCATACCATCATGTGCTTATCGCCCCAAGAATACGCGGACCACGCCCGTCGACGCTCCCGAAAGAGCATGAAATCCAATCATTGTTTTCCAGTTGATTATCGGGCCCGCACGTTTCGAGTTTTCGGACCATCCTGAAATTATCATTCTTATATATCCGCCGGACAATGGATATTCAGACCGGTTTTCGTATGCCCGATATGGAACGAGAAGCTGTGTTATCGAGGTGGTTGCCGCACGTTAAAACTCTGATACCGAACTGAAAAACGCCTTGCCTCAAGAGATAAATGAATCGTATGTAATAAGTAAAGGCAAGCGCGACGTGCGAGAAGGAACCCGTATGGATTGTTATGATAACCAGTCCGGTCACCATCGATCGGCCAAGTGGGGCTCGGGGCTGCTCAGTCTGCAATTTAAGGCCTCGCTGGTCGTCGTGGGTATCATTCTCCTGGTCATTGCCACGGGCCTGACCCTGAGCATGCGGGCGATGAACCAGGCCGTATATGATCGGGAACGTGATTTGGCCCTGGGATGGGCTCAAGCCCTGGCCGGAAGCATGGCCAACCTGATAGCCGATCAGGATCCTCACGTCCTGAATAACACCTGCAACCGCCTCATCAAAAACAACATCCTGGGCTATCTGGTGATCGCGGATAATCAGGGAAGAATCGTTGCGTCCGCGCAATCGTCGCCCGGCCTATTACCCCTTGCCCCGCAGGATACGGATGCGACGAATCAGATCGAAATCGAGTCGATCGCCCGACCACGATTGGTCCGCATTAACTCGCTCGATCGATTCTATATGGATGTCACCGTGCCCATTTTTCACTCGACGACTTACGAAGCGGCCCCGAACGGCGACGAACTTATCCTTGGCTATCTTCGCTTAAGCCTCGATGCCACGGACACGAATTTCAAGTTGCAGGATATCACTCGGCAGCTATCGAAAACCGCCATCGTGGCCATCCTGCTTATCGTGCCGACCAGTTTGTTGATCGCCCGGCGGGTAGTGGCTCCGCTGAACGAACTGGCCCGCACCGCCCGGGCCATCGCCAGCGGGTCAATGGATGCCCGGGCGCCCATTCATTCGCGGGACGAGCTTGGCCAGTTGGCCGCGTCGTTCAACACCATGGCCGATCGCATCACCGCCACGCAATTGGACCTTCTGCAACTCAATTCCGAACTGGAGGAGAGGGTCCAACAGCGTACTCGCGATTTAAAGGAGTTGGCGACCAAGGATCCGCTAACCGGCCTGTATAATCGCCGTCACTTCTCCGAGGTCATGTCCCGTGAGTTCGCCGCCGCCGAGCGTTACGATTCCGACCTGACCTGTCTGATGCTGGATCTCGACCACTTCAAGGAGATCAACGACCGCTTTGGGCATGCTACCGGGGACGAAACCCTGATGTTGCTGACCAAGGCCATTACCGGATCGTTACGCAGCGCCGACGTGGCCGCCCGCTTTGGCGGGGACGAGTTTATCGTCCTGCTGCCGCAGACTTCGGCGGACTCGGCCTCGGTACTGGCCGATCGTATTTTGCGTTCTTTCGTCGAGAAGATGCGCAAGCAATATCCCCATCTACCCACCACCGTCAGCGTCGGGGCGGCCAGTCTGCGTACCACCCGCGCCCGTTCCTACGAAAGCCTCATCCACGAAGCCGATGTCGCCATGT
>CAZXSA010000176.1:0-10540 GCA_964642815.1 uncultured Planctomycetales bacterium
GGCGGTTCGGATACCGACGAAATCCCGCGCATCCACGGCACCCCGCCCACCGGCAACGAAACCCCCTGGAGCGATACGGATACGTTGATCTATCCGTGATCATTCGAAAGCAATAAGAATTGGAGAATAGCCATGACCCGCCTTTTGTCCCGTATTTTGTTGACGATCCTGATGGTCCCTTTGGCCATCGCCATTTTCTTTTCAGTTATGGTTCCCTTAATTTACGAGCGTGAATTTCGATACATCTTGTTAAGTTCTTACGCGGCCGTAACCCTTTTTGTTGTCTATTACTGGCTCAAACTGTGGCGCGGCGACGTCCGCTGGACCGACAGGCGAATTTATGCTACTTGGTTGTCCGCCCCGGCCGCCCTACTTCTGGGATGCCTGATCGGTATAGCAATCACGTTTCTCTTTGCCAGTTTCAACCGCTATCGCGGTTATTGGGATTGGGATATGTTCATCGTTTTCGCTGGTCTATGGACCATCCTGCTCTGGCTTATTTTCACTGTCTTACTCTGGCGCGAAACCCCCGCCGAGCGGGCCGAGCGTGTCCGCCAAAACGCCGGCGACGTACTCTTCTGCCCCAAGTGCGGCTACAACATGACCGGCCTCTACGAAAGCCGTTGCCCCGAATGCGGCACCCGCTACACCCTCGACCAGCTCGCCGCCGCCCAGAAAAAGGAGACCGTCGAAACTACCGCAACGGCCTCACCCGACGGGACGCCATAACCGCTGCGGCAAACGCAAGCGGCGGCCTCACCCAAATACGCAAGCCCCCTCAACTTGCACCGGTCTTCTGGCCCGGCGGGCAACCTGAAATGTCCAACAGAGAATAAAAAACTCACAGACGGCCACGCGAAAGAAAAACCCCTGCAAGCTATTTGCCCGCAAGGGTTTATATATCAATGGGCAGGGCGAGAGTTGAACTCGCGACACACGGATTTTCAGTCCGTTGCTCTACCACCTGAGCTACCTACCCGTGCGGGTTGGGAAATCCTGGGCTCGTGATATCGCCCGTCACCCGAAACCGCAGGAATATAGTTTAGAATCCGCAAGCATATTCGTCAAGGACGCCAGGGAAAAGGTTAAGCGTAAAAACAAGGCCGCGGCCGGTTCAAGCAACAAGCGGCCTTGCGGTTTAGGATCAATTTCCCGCCACCGGGTGGTATTCCGTCGTCCGCTCCCTTGGCTGGCCCCAACCACCGGCTACGGACCAGCCTCGCCGCGCTAAAGCCGTTCGAGGGTATTGGCCAACCGGCAAAAAGCTGGTACACTAAGGCTATCAAAGGTCGGTTACCCTGGCGGCGTAGCCAAGAGGACCAAGGCGACGGTTTGCAAAACCGTTATTCGCGGGTTCGAATCCCGCCGCCGCCTTTCATTCAGGCGATGAAAAACATTCTTTTTGAAAGCGAGAGTCTTCTCTCGTTTTTTTCTGCATTGGCGTTGTTCCCCGGCGCATCGAAAACGGGAGGCAAACGTCACCCGTCGACCTCCCATTATCGTTCCAGTCATGAGCCGATGATACCGTCAGGGGCTCGATCACCGCCGGACATTTGCCGAGCCTCTTGAGGATCGGCGCAAAACCATCCAAAAGCCCGCGAGTCCCGCGGTCATGAATAACAACGCGCCCGGCTCCGGAGAATGCACACCAAGCACTTTATCGGAATCCTCGCCGTTTGGACCGACCGCTTGAAAACGGGCAATCGCGAAATAATCGGTAGTCTGCGTGTAAAACCCACTAAAGATATTGCCCCATTCGTCCGGGGTTTTCAACGTATTGCCGAGACTCAATACAATGGTTTGCGCTTCGCCGGCTGACGGCGCGCCGATCGGGCTGCCACCCTCGAATTTCCCGTCACTCGAGATCATGAGATCATAACCGCCCGGCGCATTCATCCAGCCCGGGCTGACGCCGACGTTGTAATTCAATTGGTCGAAATACGCGCTGGTTCCGCCGGAGGCGAAAACCGGCCAATCGACCAGTTCCTCCGGCATTTCCAAGCCGACGCCGGTCAGCTTACCGCCGATAGTCGGCGACGTGGTATTCGCGATCGTCAGCGTCAGGTAATCGACTCCGTCGCTTTCGGAAAAAGACAGCGTCAGACGGCCGCTGACCCCCGTACTCTCCGTCGAGGTGTTTGGCAGTGCCAGAAACTCAACTTGAACGATCGGCGTCGCCGACGCCGCCGAAACCATCACCCCCAAACCTATCGAAACAACCAATAAATTCCGTATTTTCTTCCGCTTTTCCGATGCCAAGAGGCCTCCTCCGCTAATAGCGATTTCCAAGAACACTCTCTCATGGCATCTTTCCCCGTACCCTTCGAGTCCATTCCATCCCCGGCCTTTTTCCCCAAGCAATGATTCAGCGTTAAGACCGAAACATTGACTTCCGGAAAGCCACCGTCCAGCACGAATTTACGTATGTCTCCATCGCGGCCTCGACAGAGTACCCTGGTACCGAGTGACGCGACTTCTCTTTCTCCTCCCAAGTGATTTGAATTCGCATTCCAACATTCACTTGTCGCGCACTTCCCGGCCCACCGGCTTGCGCATAAACCCGTGACGGCGATGGTCGTTACCGAGAAAGCTTTCGCGGTTTCAGGAAAACCAGGCTCGTCATGGCCAAGAGCAACATACTTGACGGTTCCGGGTAGTGCGTTCCAATAATGGACACGCCCAAACCCATTTGAAAAACCTCTCCGTTACCGGGCAGGCCGGTGTTGAATTCGGAAGCCAGGGTTGTACCTGTGCCGGGCGTCCGGATACCCTGCCAAGTCCAACTTAATGGGTCGCCGACATTTGTCCCCCCGGTGGCCGAAAACGAATAAGGATTGGTTCCGTCAAGAAATTGCGGGCCGGGCACCTGCACGTCAAACTCCTTGTTGCCGTACGCGCTCCAGGCTCGGGTTTCGGGGAATTCATAGAAGTATCCCCAATAGTTAATCATATAAACCACGGAGTAAGTGTCCTGATTCAAGAGCAAAGGCTGGGCGTTCAAGGTATCCTTGACGGAGATGTTACTGATGGAAACGGAAATAGCCTCAGTGCTGTTCGTCTTGAACAAGGATTCTCCGCCGGACGCGGAAAAAAACCAGTTAATCGTGCGGGCAGACTCCACGGCCCCGCCGTTACTCATTATTTCGAGATAGACCGGGTTGGTCCAGGTGTTCAACGTGTCCGCAAGTTCATATTTTTTCAAGGTAGCTTGCTTGATGTCGTTGACATCCGTCGGGAAGATGAAGTCCTCGTCCAGCAGGGTCGTGGCCCCCTGCGATATCACGATATGAATCGTGCCCCCTCCTCCGACCGCCATTAATTCGCCTACTTCCGCCAGTACCGGCCCCGCTAGAAACCCCGAAACCACCACCCCAGAAAGAACTCTCCACACCCATGCGCGCTTTTCCACCCATGCCATTGGTATGCCTCCAGACAGAGTACAATAGAACCAAACAAACCAACTGGCATCTTTCCCCGAGGTTCTTTCCCCGTTCAAATTTTAATGGAATATCCTCGCGAACTTGCCCCCCGCGTGAACATCTCCCGATGTCATTGCTTTATCCTAACACCCTGTTCTCTCCATGTCAATAACGATGCACGAAAGTCCACTGCTGAATCGCACGAAACCGCGCAATCCCCCATGATTTTGAATTACCCTGCAAATCGATAATTAAAGTTTATCACGAATCATGGATCGACAGATTGAGGCGCAAGCCGGCGGGCGGGTCAAACATCGTTCGACCCGCCCGCATAATCCGTGCAATCCGAATAATCGTTAAAAGTCTGTTTATTCGCCTTGTTTACGACGATAAATTATTACGGGCAGTCCACTCAATAACAACAGGACGGTCCCCGGTTCCGGCACCCACGTTCCACCAATGGACACGCCCAGGCCCATCTGGTAGACCACCCCATCGGGACCGGGCTGGCCAGTCTCGGTGCCGGTGGCCACGGTTGTACCCGCGCCGGGATTTATGATCCCTTGCCACGTCCAACTCAAGGCGTCGCCGACATTGGTTCCGCCGGTAGCGGAGAACGAGTAGGGATTGGTACCATCGAGAAATTCCGGGCCGGGCACCTGCACGTCAAACTCTCCGTTACCGTACGCGTTCCAGGGGCGGGCTTCCGCGAATTCATAATAATAGCCCCAGTAGGTCATCATATAGACCACGGAGTAATCGTCCTGGTTCCCGAGAAACGGCTGCGCGTTCACCGTGTTCGCGACGGAAATATTACTGATGGAAACCGATATCGGATCGGTGTTGGCCGGGTCGAACAGCGATTCGCCGCCGGAAGCGGAGAAGAACCAGTTGGTCAATCGCGTGTCCTCCACCGCCCCGCCGCTGCTCATGATTTCCAGATAAACGTCGTTATCCCACGTTCCCAGCGCGTCCGTCAAAAGAATCTTGGTCAAGCCGGGAAGCTTGATGTCGTCGAGATTCGTAGGGAAGAGTACATTTTCATCCAGAAGGGTTTGGGATCCCTGTTCGATGACGATCCGGATGGTTCCCCCCGGACCAACTCCCATCGGTTCACCCACCGACGCCCACGCCGAGGATGCCCCCATCAACAAAACAAATAAACCTATTGTCATCAGTGATCTTTTCATGCTTTTCTCCCCAATACGTAGAGTACTTTTCTTCTCCCCGAAAACCCCGGCAATACTTCCCCCCCGAGGCGCAAGCCAAACATTGCTTTGCAGAAAATTCTAGACCGGTCAACTTAAAATCATCCATTTTTTTCTTGACAAAACATAAAAATTTGATCTTGCCCAGCCGCGTCGTCGAGAGAGCGATAATCACCGTTATCGCGAAATCCACAAACAGGTTCTTATCGGACAACGCGACAGGGGGTTATGCCTGCTGGATTTTTCTTTTCCACGCGACCTTCTGATCTGTTTTGCCCCGCCTGGCTCCACCGTTAAGACGACCTGTTTTTGGACCGATAGCTCATCAAGGCGGTATCACGCCGCCGTCGCCGTATGTGGTGGCCGCGAATATACGGCGGGCCCGGGCCAAGGCCGGAAACAGTCCGGCTTTGCTTCGCCGGACCCGCCCCTCGGCCAACGGGACACTATTCCATGTCCTCGTCAGCTCAGCACGGCGCGCATCGACTTTTCCTGCTTGCGTTGACGATCGCCCTCTTCACTCCGCGGTTATCGGCCTTCACGGAAAATACGGCCTCGACCGCTCACCCCACGCGGAGGGCAACCATCGTCGTGAATAGCTCCCTCTCCGGCGACTCGACGGTACCCGGAAAAACCACCTTAACCGCCGCCCTACGCCAGGCGATGAACGATCCGCGGGATAACGAGATCGTTTTCGCTCCGGCAGCCTTCCATAACTCTAAAAATATCGTTCAACCGGCCGCCACCCTGCTGGTCAAGGATTCAGGGGCCGGTCATGACCGCATCGATGGCCGACTACCCAACGGCTCTATTGTTCTCGATGTTTCCCTGTGTTCCGACGCCGGCATCCTCATCCGCGGCGATGGTCGTCTGAGCCTTTCTCGTCTAACCATTCGCGGTGGAAATCAGCGCACGATCCTGATCAAGGATCGCGGCCGACTGCAAGGCGAAGAGCTCACCATCGAGGGTTCCGGCGGGCCGGGGGTGGCCCTTTTTCAGGAGGCTGTCATTGAGCTCGTCGACTGCCGCATCACCAATCACCTGACCCACGGTATCGAACTCCACGAGCGGGCCACTCTGCGGATCGACAACAGCCGGATCGACTCCAACCGGCAATCCGGTATCGCCGCTTTCAACCAGGCCCGCATCGAAACCCGACAGTGTCGAATCCAATCCAATGGGGACTGGAACCTCGTACTCAAACAGGAAAGCCAGGCCCTGTTGACCGATTGCCAACTCGACGGCTCGCGCTTCGCCAACCTTGATCTTGGCGGCTCCGCCCGACTACAGGCCAATCAGTGCATCATCCGCGATGGGAATAAGTTCGGCCTGTTCGCCACGGACGGCCCCGTCATTCAACTCGTCGATACGGTATTCTCTCGACACGGCGGACGTGGAATCGAAATACAGGACGCGGGACGAATCACCCTTCTGCGTACCCGCATCGAATCCAGCGGCGACTACGGTGTCATCCTTTTCGGCCGGTCGGTGATCGAGGCCACCGATTCGCTTATTCGCGATAATACCGCTCACGGAGTCTGCCTGCGTGACCAAGCCGCCGGTCGATTCGAACTCTGCCGGTTTGAACAGAACCGTCTTAGCGGGATCGGGTGCGCCGATCACGCGGACGGCGGTATCGTCCAGATTAGACAATGCCTGTTTCACGACAACGGCCTGCGCCCGATTTACCGCGGTCCCCTGCACATCGACCCGCTCGTGCCCACCCCCTTGAGCATCCGCGGCCCGTTCATCGAATGTCTCGCCGACCCCGGAGCCGAAATCGATCTGTATATCGATCGTGCCGGCGAGGCGGCCAAATATTTCACGACTCTACGCGCCGATGCCGCGGGTCGATTCGAACTCGATAGTCGCGTGGTTCCCGAAGGCTTTGTCATGACCGCTACGGCCACCACCATTGGCGGCGCTACCAGCGAATTCAACGTCATCGCCGGAACCAACGCCGCCCCCGTCATCAACGCTCTGCTCGGCAAAACCGGACCGCTCTCGGACAACGCCACCGCGAATATCCAATCCGACACCCTGCTGCGCCGATGGCAACCGGGCTCCCATCTGATCCTTCAAATGGAAAATCCGCCGCCGGCCACCCCCGCTCGCGCATACGCGGAATTCCTTGTTGCCCGGACCAATGCATGGACCGCCGGCGCCCTCACCGCCGAGCTTCGCGTGGGCCCATCGAGATCCGCGAACAACGGACAAGTCGTGATTCCCGTCCGTTACGTCCCTGCTCAATATCCGGATTTGATCGATCGCGGCGGGGTCATCTACATGCGCTGGGACACTCGCGGCCTGTTCGTCGAACCCATGAGGATTCTACTCGCCGACGGTGATGGTAAAAACACGCCCTGCCCGCGGGTTCTTGCGCACGAGTGGGGCCACGCCCTGGGGCTTTACCATGCCCGCGTCGGGTTACTTTCCCGCATGCAGGGTTCCCAACCCCCGCCACCGGGAATGGTCAACGATTTCTCGCCCACGCTGACTTTCTACGATGTGCTTGCCTTGCAGATGCTCTATCACCCCGACAACCATGATGGCATGACTCTCGGCCAGCTCACTGATCGCCGGATCGTAACCACCCTGGGCGATCGTCGGCTCGTCCGCGCTTCCGATGGCGCCAAAGAGCCGGTCTTCAGCCCCCAACCGCCGCCGATGGCTACACCGGCCAGTCCCCGCTGAAAATCTCCACCGCCGGACCGGTCAGATAAACATGGTTGTCCGTTTCCCGCCACTCAAGTTCCAGATCGCCGCCCGGCAAATGGACCGTCACCCGTCGCTCGCTCCGCCCCGTCAACACGCCGGCAACGCAAACCGCCGCCGCCCCCGTCCCACACGCCTGCGTGGCCCCACTACCCCGCTCCCACGGTAACATGGTGACTTCCCGGTTGCTCGTCACCTCCACGAAATGCACATTCACCCGCTCTGGAAATCGCGGGTCGCGTTCCAGCCGAGAACCCTCGGCCCGCAAGGCATCCGGACCCAGCAACTCCAGCGGAACCCCGTAGAGAACGGCGTGCGGGTTGCCCATCGAAACGCAGGTCATCCGTGCCTCATGCCCCAATACCCGTAACGGATAATCCACCATCTGCTCGGCCGTCAGCGTTGTCGGTAAATCTTCCGGCCGCGGCCGCGGCTCACCCAAGTCCACGCGCACCATACGCACGCGGCCGTCCTCCACCGTCAGATCCAAACTCAGCACCCCCGCATCCGTCTCCACTCGTAGCGGGTTACGCCGACACAGCCCATGATCGTACACATACTTGGCGAAACAGCGGATACCATTACCGCACATCTGCGCTCGCGAACCGTCCAGGTTGTATATTTCCATGCGGGCGTCGGCCGACGCCGAACGGTCTATCAGGATCAATCCGTCGCTGCCCACTCCCGTGTTCCGGTCGCTGATCGCCCGGGCCAGGGCCGGAGCATCCGCCACCCGCTCCTCGAGGCAGTTCACGTAAATATAACAGTTACCCAATCCATGCATCTTGGTGAATTTCATAGGCCACCATGATAAAAAAAACAGCGGTCAAGAACAACGATGTACAAGCCTGAATAATCTGATTAAAACCGAGGAAGAAATGGTAGGGTATTCGCGCCTCGCCGGCCCAATTTCTAACCGTGCCCCTCCCGTCGCAAAACCGGATTTTCATCGGTTTGGTATTTGGATTTCGGAACCCTGTTCGCTCGATTCGTATTGCCGCTCTATCAGCGGGGTCGATAAGGGTGTGGGCAACTGCTGCACATGGTCCCGGGCCCCAGCCAATATCCACCCGCCGCATAACACTCCAATTCACCTAATAACTCGCATGTTCCGCAAACACCATCCAGCCGACAACAGGCCCCCACCACTTGCGGCATCGGACAATCCTCGCAGGTCGCCCCCGGCTCCAGCCAGGTTCCCCAATACGAGCACTCCTCCTCTGTCGCACTTTCCACGCAAGACCCCGTCTCGTAATCGCAACAGGCCCGCAATTCCGGGACCGGGCATTCGTCGCAGGAAGTCTCGGCCCCCAGCCACTGCCCGCCCCAATAAATGCATTCCGATTCTCCAATCAGTTCGCATGACTCGCTCGCGCCGTTCATGTCGCAACAGGCTCCGGTCGCGATAGCCGCGCAGGTGTAGTCCGTCGTCCCGTCGTCGTTTGCCGTCACCACCAATTCGCAGGTCGATCCTGGCGACGCTCCACCGTTACAGTAAACATAGACACTGCAGGACTGGTAGTAAGCCACATGGCATTCCAGTTCCGTATTCATGCAATCGCAGGCCAGAACCGTTACCTGGTTGGTCTCGTGATTCACGCGTATCTTGACCGGCACGCAAGACTCCAGCGAATCGGAACAACTGACCGACTGACAACCCGAACCGTCGGGCAGCGGGGCACAAGTGGGCGATGGCGGCTCCCCACCGCCTCCACCTCCGCCTCCACCGCCACCGGCGGGCTGATCATTATCGTCCAGACAACCGGGGATCCCATCTCCGTCGAGATCCGTATCCGGTTCGCCGCAACCACACTGGCCCGGCTCGGTTTTATTCGGATCGTCCGGGCATCCGTCCAGACAGTTGATCACCCCGTCGCGGTCTCGGTCGCCCACATCCTCCGCAACACCACATCCGCATAGGCCGGGATCCATCTTGTCAGCGTCCGTCGGACAAAGATCCACGCAATCCATCACCCCGTCGCCGTCGGAATCGATATCCGGAACTCCGCAACCGCAGATGCCCGGTTCGCTCTTATTCGGGTCATCCGGACATCCGTCGAACGGGTCCGGAATGATATACTCGATCGTATCGCCACCCTGAAAATCCTGACCGAGGATCCGAACCACGGAAGGCGTAGCCCCCCCACCGGAGTACTCCCCCTCGATCCGAACGAAGGCGGCCACATCCGGCCCGATCGGCCGCGCCGTCACCTTCGCGGGAACATGCAGATTCGTTTCGCGCACCGTGTAGTCCTGGACCAAGAAACGAATGCGTACCGTCGCGTCCACGCTGCTAAGACTGATCACCTGAACGCTCACCGGTTCACCAATCTCGGGGATCGGACTCCCGGCCGGCTCACCTCCATTGATCCCCCCGCTCGTTTGGCCGCCCCCCGGATTCTGACCGGAGGATCCGCCCGGAACAAACGGAAGGAAATCGCACTGCACTTGGGCAAAAACCAGCAATAGCGCACTTGCCAGAATTTTCATAGCCCTGCTCCTGATGATTCTTTCGCTCTGTATGGGACCGAAGCTCCGATTTCACTGTATCCGGCCGTGCCCTCGGAATCAACAAAAATATCCAAATGACCTGAAAATTGCGGAAGCCGAGCCATTTTCGGACGATGCCATAAAAAACGCCGGCGAAGAGCCGGCGTTTGGCAGCTTTTGCAATTTCAAGACAGGGCGATGATCAATCTTCCAAGTCCCAAACACAGGTCGGGTTATCTGCCCGACACGGCCGTAGGGCGTGGCTGGACCGAGATTCCTAGCGGCTGGACCGAGATTCCTAGCGGCTGGACCGAGATTCCTGGCGGCTGGACCGAGATTCCTAGCGGCTGGACCGAGATTCCCATCTCGGTCCCATGATTCAGGGATGCGGCTGGACCGAGATTCCCATCTCGGTCCCATGGTTCAGGGATTCCTATCCCATTCGCAGCCAAAGGAAGGGATTCCCCCGCGGGAAAAGGTACGAGAACGGATTCTCGTTCCAGCAGCTATCTTTCGGCGCTCATCGTCTCTCTCTTTCGCGATCCGACGCGACGGTGATGGTCAACAAATCCCCATCCCGCAAGGCCACCCTCTCGCCTGATTCATCCACTATGAACCCGGCCAGCGGACGCAACGTGTACGTCCCCTCCACGCCGGCCACGTCCAGGGTCAAGGTCAACGGCACCGTGGTGCCCGCTCGTTCCACAT
>CAZXSA010000177.1:0-10522 GCA_964642815.1 uncultured Planctomycetales bacterium
GCAGGTGGGAAATCCACATCCACGAAACACACGGATGCTGAATTCAGAACCAAGGCCCCATAACGGTTTCTGGTAATAACGGCTATCGGGTCGCCATCCCGCCCGATGGTTTCCACGATTTCCTCGCGCAAGGGATGTTCAAGGTAATCATACGTATCCGTCCGGACACCGCTGGCCAGCCGATCGAAAATCCGCCGAGCCCTGGCCAAGGCATCGTTCTTGGCTGCCGCCAAGCTTTCAAAGGACCATCCACATGCCGCGAAAGTTCGGCGTTTCCCTTTGTGGTCCGTACCCGTATGCGTTTCTTTCGCCCAATAAGGTGGTATTCGCATCATGTGTTCCTCACGAATACATGGTCCACCGCGATCACGGAAGGACAGGACACACGAATCGGAAACCATCTTATGATCGTCACTCGATAAATTCCACCTGATATGTCCCCCTTGCCGGTTCGAGCATTCCCCCGAACCACTTCCCACTTACCGATCGCGATTCCCATCCCTCTATCCGTTTGCAGATTTACCGACTTGTGAAATCCGCCAACCATTTCCTGGAATAAGGCATAATCGGCCAAGGTGACGGCGGACCGGCTATTTATACGAAGCCATGAAAAATGGTCTCACCGGGTCGGGGGGGCCTGAATTTTCCTCGTATCACCTGTATAATCTCCCTTCATGCATGCCGACATCGCCAAAGTGCTGATTACCCGCGAGCAGATCGCCAAGCGGGTGGACGAGATGGCCCGGGAAATAGCCGGAGCTTACGACCACGATGCCCAAGCGGGTCTGGTTCTGATCTCCATTCTTTCCGGCGCGTTAATCTTTACGGCCGACCTGATGCGGAGGCTTCCCTAGCCCATGCGCATCGGACTGATTACCGTCTCCGCTTATCACGGGGCGACCACCGAATCGCGCGGGGCACGGATTCTGCGCGATCTCGACGTGGATGTCGCCGACCGTCATGTACTGCTGGTGGACGACATCCTCGATACCGGCGGTACCCTCCGGCTCGTCCGCGACCGCATCCTGCTCGCCCGGCCTCGTTCGCTGCGAACCTGCGTCCTGCTGCGTAAGCCGAGCAAGGTTCCGGCCGATCTGAAAGCCGATTTTGTCGGGTTCGACATTGCCGACGAGTTTGTCGTGGGGTACGGTCTGGACTATAACGACCTTTATCGTAATTTGCCGGATATCGGCGTGCTCAAAAAAGAGTTATACTCTGCTCAGTCGAACAGGGCCAAGGGATAGTGTCGCATGGAGCAGGTTATCGACAAGCCGGTCGGCCGACGGATGAAAAGGCCTCGCCCGCCACGCGTCGTCCATCCTGCGCGGCGGACGGCCGTTCCTCCATCCGCCACCACGCCGCTTACCGAAGCGCAAGGAGCCAGGTCCGAGGCGTTGCCAGCCGTCGATCTGCTCCCCGCCCACCTGCTCGACGGGGATGAAATCGTCATTCTCGCGGTCAAACCCTCCTTGTGGTTTATCATCTTCACCTCCGCTCGCTGGCTACTGGGTTTGTTCGCGCTTGCTCTGCTGGCCGGGTGGCTGGGGCAGCGTCTGCCCTTCCTGAATCGCCCCTTAGTCGTTCAGGGGGCGGTCGCCCTCGGCGCCGCCCGTGTCGGGTTGGCCATGCTCCAATGGGTGTCGCGGCTCTATGTTCTTACCAACCGCCGGGTCATGCGCATCCGCGGGATTCTCAATATCGACCTTTTTGAATGTCCGCTGACCAAGATACAGAATACGTATATAACCCTGGCCTGGTACGAGAGGCTGACCCGCTTGGGAACCATCGCGTTCGCCACCGCGGGTACCGCCGCGATTGAGGCCTGCTGGACCCATGTGAACAACCCTCTTGAGCTGCATGAACGCGTGCGGTCCGCGATTCACCGCGCTCAGAGGTCGAATGCGAATGGTTTGTAACACCTATCGGGAGGAACCTATGGTTACTGTTGAATCCTATTCCATCGCCGTACTCATGTGCGTGATCACCATGCTCTGCTGGGGTTCGTGGGCCAACACCCAGAAACTGGCCAGCAAGGAATGGAGATTCCAGCTCTTTTACTGGGACTATTCCATCGGTGTTCTGCTGTTGACCCTCATTTTCGCCTTCACCCTCGGCAGCACGGGCGAGACCGGCCGCGGTTTCCTCGCGGATCTGTCCCAGGCAAAGGGAACTTATCTTGGTTACGCCCTGCTCGGAGGGATAATCTTCAACATCGCCAACATCTTGCTCGTGGCCGCCATCGACATCGCCGGGATGGCCGTCGCTTTCCCAGTGGGCATCGGAATCGCGCTGGTCTGGGGGGTCATCGAAACCTACATCAAGACATCCGCCACAAATCCGATCGAAAACCCCATGATCCTGTTCGTGGGCGTGGCCGTGGTGGCCGCGGCGATCATCGTGAATGCAATCGCCTATAAGAAGTTGCCGACGAGCGGCCAGAAGACCACGGGTAAGGGGCTCGTCATCTCCATCGTGGCGGGCGTGCTCATGGGACGTTTTTTCCCTTATGTCGCCAGTTCAATCGCGAATATCAAAACTATCGATACGCTAGAAGAAGCGGGAAAGCTTACCCCCTACACAGCGCTCGTGGTCTTTGCCCTGGGGCTATTCCTGTCGAACTTCGTGTTCAATACCATCGTGATGGCCAAGCCGTTTGTCGGTGAGCCGGTACCGCTCGGCGACTACTTCAAGAAAGGCAATCCGCGGCTGCACCTGATCGGCATTCTGGGTGGAATGATCTGGTGTGTAGGCATGTCGTTCAGCATCTTGGCGGGGGACACGGCCGGTTATGCCATTTCCTATGGCTTGGGCCAGGGGGCGACGATGGTGGCGGCTTTCTGGGGCGTGTTTGTCTGGAAGGAATTTAAGCAGGCCCCGGCGGGCACCAATAAATTGCTGGGGCTGATGTTCCTGTTCTTCATCGTTGGGCTGGCTTTGATTGTCTACGCCAATGCGTAGTTGCGCGGGCTTGGAATAACTATGCCCAAAGTCATGATCGTCGAGGATGAAGTCAGTCTGGCCCGGGCCATGGGAGACGCCCTGACCGAGGCCGGGCATGAAGTGCGGCTGGTCCATGTCGGCGAAAAAGTGCCCGCCGAGTTTCGCGCTTTCGTTCCGCAGATCATGGTGATGGACGTGCGTCTGGGCGGGGTCAACGGCCTGGATTTGCTGGAGCGGATTAAAAGCGAAGCGCCGGAAACCGAGGCCTTGGTGGTCACCGCCTATGGAAGCGTGGAGATCGCGGTGGACGCCATGAAGCGGGGAGCGTCCGACTTTTTGACCAAGCCGATCGATCTGGACGTGCTCGAGGTAACCATCGATCGGATTTGGGAAGCCTCCCGGGCTCGTCGGCAACTCGAGCAGTTCCGCAGCGCCCAGGCCGAGCGCCTCCGTCAGGTCCAGTTCATCGGCCAAAGCCCCGCGATCAACACGATTCGCGAGCAGGTTGACCGGCTGGCCAGGCGAACCGCCGGAGCGGCCGGCGGCATGCCGGCCATTTTGCTCACCGGCGAAACCGGGACGGGGAAAGATTTGTTGGGCTCCTATATTCATGCCGCCCTGCCGCATCGCGGTGGTCCGTTCGTCGCGCTTAATTGCTCGGCTGTGCCCGCTGAACTCTTTGAATCCGAGCTTTTCGGCCACCAGCGAGGTTCGTTCAGCGGGGCTTCGGCGGACAAGCCGGGGATGATCGAGACGGCCGACGGCGGAACGCTTTTTCTCGACGAGATCGGCGACCTGCCCCTGGCCCTGCAACCCAAACTGCTACGGGCCTTGGAAACACACGCCATCCGCCGGATCGGCGACACCCGTGACCGCTCGTTTGATCTATGCCTGATTGCCTCGACCAATCGGAACCTGAACGAGCAGGTGGCCACCGGACGCTTTCGCGAGGATCTCTTCTACCGGCTTAAGGTGGTCCACTTCCATCTCCTGCCCCTGCGCGAACGGGGCGAGGATACTCTTTTATTAGCGGAGCATTTTCTCGGCAGGCTGTCCGCCAAATACCGCTTGGCCGGTCTAACCCTTACTCCGGCGGCCCGGGACATCCTGATCCATTATCATTGGCCGGGTAACGTGCGCGAGTTGCAACACGCGTTGGAGAGCGCGGCCTTGCAGATTTCGGGCGCGACCATCGACGTTGGCGATTTACCCTTGCCGGCCATGATCGATCCCGTACTCCGCGCCGAGCGGGACATCGATATGGGCCGCCCGGTACATCTTGAGGATGTCGAGAAGGCCCTTATCGAGCGGGCCTTGAGCAAAACGGATGGCAATGTTTCAGCCGCCGCCCGCCTGCTGTCCATCGGCCGCGAGGCCATGCGTTATCGCATGGCCAAGTTCGGCTTGTCGGTAGACCCCGCCGAGGATTCGGCCGATCATGTCACGGAGTGAAGCCGAACGAAAACCACGCATCAGGTGGCAGATTCCATTTCACGGTTTGAGGAATGAAAAAAGTCCGAATGGAATAAAGCCAATGGTCCTAAGCGATGGTTGTTTTCAACCACCGCATGGTTTATTTCGAGATATGCGGAAAATTGGAACGCAGCTCCCGACAACAAAACGCACGAAAACCTGCCCTGCTTATTGGCATACGGCTTGCAGTGTGGTATAAAAGTCAGGAGTACGCGGAGGGAAGTACTCCAAGGCGAAGATGTATTTGCCGGAACGGGGCGGGATCCCTGAGGGCTTCACGGCCGACAAGGGATGACGGCACCAAACCCCGGTACTCAAAACCAAACAACCTTTAACTGCAAAAGGAGCACAGTCATGAAGGCTCAACGAGAAAACAGAAACGGCCGTCGCGGCGGCTTCACCCTCATCGAGCTACTGGTCGTCGTGGCCATCATCGCTCTGCTGATCAGCATCTTGTTACCTTCCCTTCAGCGGGCAAGAGAGGCGGCCCGAAGGACCGTCTGTCTGGCGAACTTAAGCGGGTTTGGCAAGGCCTGCTTGATCTATGCAGAGGAAGGCAGAGCGGGCATCTTACCCACCGCCCCGCACGATCCGGCTAAAAGAACGTCAGTCAGATCCACCGTCGTGGGCATTTTTGCCGAGAAACCGGATAGTGAAGTCATGGCGATGGTCACAAGCGAAACTGGAACAGGAACCACTAATCCCTTTTGCGGCTCCACCCGTGGTTATTTCAAACCCCTGACCGGCGGCGAGCGAGCGTCGCTAAACCCCAAACAGATGATCTGTCCCAGTACCGCCAATACCCTTAAGCATGCCCCTTGTTCACCCGTCGAATACCAAACTAATCCTCAGAAAATGGCCTATTACGAAAGAAATGGCAGTTTCGCTTCACCGACACCCATACCTGTAGGTGGCACGGCCCAGATTTATGATTTTCATGGTTGGGCTAAAACCGGCGTTTCTTCAGCAACGTCGGACCCCGACGTTTTGGGATTCAATGACGGGGAAATGCTCGAGTTCAGTTATAGTTTCCAGATGAATTTGGAGTCCAATTTTAATGGTTGGGCAGCAGCATCCGGAAAGATTGGGCGACTTTTGAAAAACACCGGAGATTCCCGGCTCGTCATCGCCGCGGACCGAAACCCCTACAGTAATAAAGTCCAGACTATAACCCGTAACCCCCCAGCCGGTGCGGCTAGTGTGGGCGTTTATATAACTAACCAGTACACCGCCGGTGGCTATTATTACTTCGATCACACCCAGGCAGCGGTCGGCGATTTTGCTCCACCGCCATATTCCGGCGCTGATTACTATGGAGCAATCACGTCGCGAAGTCGAAAATTGAACTCTCGTAACCATAGGCAGGAAGGCCAGTCGGTGCTTCGTCTTGACGGCAGTGGGGCATTCGTCACCAATGCCATGGCGGGAGCCGACGATGACTTTATCTGGGGCCGATACCTCCCGGGAGATACATCGCTGACAATAAACGGGGTCGAAACAATTCCAATAAAATCTGGTGTCCAACTGCCCTACGCCGCCCAAAAACCCTACAACAACGCCACGACTGATTCCTTGCTGATCCCCTGATTCGGCGGATATCGACCCGCTCAGTTTTTCACAGGCCCACGGATATACATCCGTGGGCCTTTTTTTATCGATTGAATCAAAACCATTTTACTAGAAATACGATCAGGGCCATCTCGGTGTTAGCATAATGTTCGCATTGACATCCCGTTTGTTAGTGTTTACTATTTTAGAGACTGTAGGCTGGAGAGCACCCAAGAGCGGTCAATGGGTCATGAAATGGAGATACCAAAACTCAGTGGTTCCTCATGGAGACCGAGGGATTCGGCCGACCAGGATTTGACCTTCATCCCTTACCGTCTCATCGATAGCCCACTGAATCCTTGAGGCTCTTAACAAAAAGCCGCGCCAGCGAGCGGGCAAGCTATAACGGTACACTTGGAATTATTCGTGCTCTTAAGGCTCCGGGGGCCGTATGGGGCAAGTTTGAACATGAGTATACACATTGGCATTGATGTAGGCGTAATCGGTCTGAAGGCGGCGTTACTGGCTGACAGAGGCGAGGTCGAAGGCGATCGATTGGGGGGTCAAACGCTGCGCCATATCCACACCTCGCCCGACGGCCGGTTTGAAATATGGGTGGCCGATTATCGCCGCACGCGCGGTCGACCCATGCAAACCCTGCGGCAGTGGTTCGGCGAATTGCTGGGGGTGATCGACCGTAATCGGATCGGCGGAATCACCGTCACCGGTTCCGGCGGCAACCTGGCGGTCAACGCTTTAGGCATCCCCCGCTGCAATGAATATCAGGCCATCACCCGCGCCGTTGATCTGCTACACCCACGAGTCCGCACCGTCTTCGAGATTGGCGGCGAAACCAGTAAATTTCTGCGTCTTGAACCGGACCCCGGCTGCGGCACGTTGGGCATTCTCGATTACAGCACCAACGGCGATTGCGCGGCCGGCACCGGGGCGTTCCTCGATCAACAGGCCTCGCGGCTCCAATACGCCGTTGAGGATATCGGCCGCATTGTCTCCGAGGCCGAACGCTCGGCCCAGATCGCCGGACGTTGCAGCGTGTTCGCAAAAAGCGACATGATCCACGCCCAACAGAAGGGCTTTTCGCCTCCGGAAGTACTCCGCGGCTTGTGCAACGCGGTGGCCACCAACTACCGCTCGGCGGTGGTCAAGGGGCGCGTGCCCGTGGCTCCCATTGCTCTGCTGGGCGGCGTGTCGGCCAACTCGGCCGTCGTGCGAGCCTTGAATGAGGTTTTCGAGCTTGCCGACGGGGATATGCTTGTCCCGCCGGCGGCCGAATCCCTGGCTGCCGTGGGCGCCGCGATCATCGCCGCAGAAATCCCGGCCAAGGACCGCCCTTCCCCCGCGGACTGGCTCGATCGACTCAACACGGATGGTCAAGAGAAATCGGACACGCTCACCCGCTCCCGACCCCTGAACCTGAATCGCGTGGTTCTTCTCCGCGACCGGGTCAAGCCTTATCCGTTGCCTCAAAACGGCGAACGGATCGACGCCTACCTCGGCCTCGACATCGGCTCGGTAGGCACCAAGCTGGTGGTCATCGACGAACACGGCGATGTCATCCACGACATATTTACGCGAACGGAAGGGCGCCCGATCCAGGTCGTCACCCGCATCCTGGGCGAACTGGAGCAGGCCGTCGGTAAACACATCCGTATTCGCGGCGTCGGCAGCACCGGCAGCGGGCGCGAGCTGATCGGCGAACTGGTCGGAGCCGACAGCATTAACGATGAAATTACCGCCCATAAGACGGGGGCCACGTTCGTGGGCGATCGGCTGCTGGGCAAGCGACCGGACACCATCTTCGAGATCGGCGGCCAGGACAGCAAATACATCAGTCTCCAACCGGAAGGCGGCGACTCGAAAGAAACCATCGTCGTCGATTTTACCATGAACGAGGCCTGTGCCGCCGGTACCGGCAGTTTTCTGGAGGAACGGGCGGAGGAGCTGGGGGTGGCCATTAAGGGTGAGTTTTCGCAACTGGCCCTCAGCTCGACGGCTCCCATCAAGCTCGGCGAGCGCTGCACGGTGTTCATGGAGCGCGATGTGAATACGGCCATGCAGCGCGGCGCCAAGCGCGAGGACGTCATCGCCGGCTTGGCCTACAGCGTGGTTTATAACTACATCAATCGCGTGGTTCGCGGCCGGCTGATCGGCAACTGTATCTTCTTTCAGGGCGGCACCGCCTACAACGATGCCGTGGCCGCCGCTTTCAGCGCGGTTACCGGTAAGGAAATTATCGTCCCACCGCACAATGCGGTGCTCGGGGCCATTGGCGCCGCCCTGCTGGCCAAGGAGAAAATGCAGGCGACGGCGGCCGAGACCCGCTTCCGCGGTTTTGATATCAGCCGGGTCGATTACGCGATTCGCGAATTCACCTGTCACGGCTGCGGCAACTTGTGCTCGGTGCAGGAATTCAAGGTCGAGGGCGAGAAAACCTTCTGGGGCGACAAGTGTTCCGACCGCTACCGCAAGCAGGCCAAGACCGAACGCAAACCGGTCATTCCCGACCTGGTGGCTCTGCGCTATCAACTGCTCCATGCACAGGACGGCGAACCGCTTAACGAAGACGCCTCTCGCAGTGTCGGTATCCCGCTGGCCATGTATAGCCACGACTTGCTGCCGCTCTGGCGGCGGTTCTTCCGCGAGTGTGGTTTCAAGGTAGTACTGTCAGACGAGACCAACCGGAAAACCGTGCATCTGGGACTGGATTCCGTGGTGGCCGAGCCGTGCTTCCCGATCATCGTGGCTCATGGACACGCGGCCGATCTGGTCGAAAAAAACGTCGATTATCTCTGGCTACCGAACATCCTGTCGGCCTGGACGCGCTTTCTGGATAACGAAAGCCACGTCTGCCCGTGGGGCCAGACGCTGCCCTTCGTGCTTCGGCAGGCACCGGCCTTTCGCGACTGGAACGGTCGAATTCTCTGCCCAACCATCCGCTTGCGCGAAGGGCCCGAAGCAGTGCGCCAAGCCCTTGTCGATGCCGCCGCGACACTCGGAGTGGATCGCGTTAAGGCGAATCGCGCGTTCGATCTCGCCTGGGGCACCTACGATCACTACCGCCGGGAATACCAGAAGGCCGGGCGCGAGGCCCTCGACCTTCTCGAACAAAGCGGCGAAAGTGGCATGGTTCTGGTCGGCCGACCTTACAATATCCACGACGGTGGCGTAAGTCTGTCGGTGGCCCGCAAGCTGCGCGAGTTGTACGGCGTCAACGTGCTACCCATCGACGCTCTCCCCGTCGACGACGTGGACATTCGCGACGTTAATGACAATATGTTCTGGGAATACGGACGCAAGATTCTGGCCGCCGCCCGGATCGTCGGACGCTATCCCCACCTGCACATAATCTATATCACCAACTTCAAGTGCGGCCCGGACTCCTTCGTCAAGGGCTTCATCCGGCCAGCTTCGGGCAAGCCGTTCCTGACCCTGCAATTTGACGGCCATTCCAACGATGCCGGGATGATGACTCGCTGCGAGGCTTATCTGGACAGCAAAGGGATATTACGATGGTGGCGAACGTGCAAGAGCGAAAAAGTCTCGAAGGTCGAACCCTCTACTTCCCTCAAATGGCCTACGCCGGAGCCCGGCTTATTGCCGCCACGTTCCGATCGGCCGGTATCGACGCGACCGTAGCTCCGGATTCCGACGGCGAGACGCTCGAACTCGGCGGGCTGCATAGTGGCGGCGAGGAGTGCCTACCGCATAAGGTGACGCTCGGCGATTTCCTTAAGGTTTGTCGCTCGCCCGATTTCGACCCGCATAAAACCGCGTTTTTCATGGCCACCGCCCACGGCCCGTGCCGGTTCGGACAATACGCCCCCTACCTACGACAGGTGCTCGGCGAGATGGGCTATCCTGACGTGCTCGTTTTCTCGCCCACCAGCGGCGACGGTTACGGCGAAATCACCGCCGGCCGACCGGACTTACTCATCAGCATGTGGATGGCCCTGGTGGCCGGCGATCTGGCCCAGAAATTCTTGTTTAAAACCCGCCCCTACGAAACCCATACGGGCGACAGCGACGAGGTTTTCAAACAAGCGGTAAAGACTTTTGAAGACATTCTGGCCAACCCGGATATGCCGCTCAAACAGCGCCGCAAGGAGATGGTGGCGGAAATCGTGCGGATGCGCGACCGATTCCGATCGATTCCCGCCCGTTACGAAAAAGGACGGCCGCTGATCGGGCTGGTCGGCGAGATTTTCTGCCGCCTCAACACGTTCAGTAACGACGATATCGCCCGGCGGATCGAGCGGCTCGGCGGTGAGTGCTGGATCTCGGACATCGCCGAATGGGTCTGGTACGTCAACTGGTACGTGGATGACAAGATTACCCGTACCAGGGGACGCTGGAACCTCGAATACCTCAAGCACCGCATCAAGGGACACTGGCAGCACCGGTATGAAAAAACCCTGCTCGCCCCGGTGGCCGACGACCTGAAAGGCTATGAAGAGCCGCACGACATTCGCGAGGTGCTCGACGCTTCCGAACCCTACCTGCCCCGCCAGGGCTGCATCGGCGAAATGGTCCTCAGTGTGGG
>CAZXSA010000178.1:0-10505 GCA_964642815.1 uncultured Planctomycetales bacterium
AGCTTTTGCCCCTCGGGGTCCATCCGGGCCAGGGCGGTGGATCGTCCACCGTCGTCGAGACGCAGCAGTATGTATTCGTTGCGACCGAAAGGGGGGTTGGGCAATTCAAGCTGACCGGTGCGGCGGAATTCCTCCATTTGCTCGGCGTTGACGGCGTACTCGGCCTGGCCGGTGTCGAGATCAGCGAGCATCACGTGGTCGGTCTCGTAATCCTCGGCACGTAGGCCGGCGGCCTCCCCGCGGATACGCAGGTTGATGTCCTTGGTGACGATGATGACCGGAGTCTGCGGGTCGGCCTTCTGAATGGCCAGGCAGACCCGGAGAATTTCGATATCGGCGTGGCCGTTGCCGGAACAGAGGGCCTGGTCGGGCTCGCAATAGACACGGAGCTGCCCGCCGTTATCGAGGGGGATGCCCTGCGTCAGGTTGGCCCGTCCACGCAGACCATCGAGCAGGCGAACGACGGCCCGGGCGTTGTAACCGCGATCGGTTCGTTCCTTCTTGAAGCGGTCGATCTCGCTGATGACGCCGATCGGAATGATGACGGTATTGTCGGCGAACTGGAAGATGGAGTTCGGGTCGTGAAGGAGGATATTAGCATCCAGCACATAGTTTTTCTTCATGCTGGAAGTATAACATGGGTCGAGTAGAACAGGCAAATCGGGCGAGCCGTTCGTCGTAAATAATTCTTCGCCGCGGAAGGCCTTTAACTACGTATCCGGTTTGATCAGTCGTCCTGTTCCTTCCCGGGTATAAAATGCGCGGTAAAATGGTGTTCCACGATACTGGGCAGCGAACTGGTAACACGAAGCTCGAACGGCCGAGGTCTGTCCGACGGGGTGATGGTCAACCGCCACGTCTGCCACGGGGCGCGATAGTTGCCGTTGTTGACGACGGGTTCAAAGGCGACGGGCCGGCTGTCGAGCGTGCCGACGATCGCAAAACCGCTCTTGCACTGGAACGACCAATAGGGATTCGACTGGGCGAAGAACATATCACTTACAGCCAAGAGGCCGCCGTTCCCGGCTGCGGGAACGGAGCCGCGCACGATGAACCGGGTTTCGGAGGGAGGTATCGAGATCGGCGGTTTTTCGGAGGTTGCGGACAAGCGTAAACGACCGATGCTATGCTGCTGGCCGGCGTGATCGAGACGGATTTCAATTATGGTGCCTGGTGAGACGGAGAGTGGTTGGGCCAATTCAAAAACGGCGACGTGCCGCATCCCTTCCGTCGGATCAATACCCCAGCCGGTTTCGGGTTTACCGTCGATCACCGCTTTTATACGCCAACCGCCGAGGTCGGTTTGCTCAATGTCGGCCTGAGCCCGAGCGATGGGTACGGGTCGGCCGTCGGCCATCACGGTGAACTCCGCGAGCGTAAAGTTGCCATTGACCGCGCGGCCGGGGCCTTTGTGCGGCAGACTTTCGTCGGGAAGCGTTTCCAGTCGAATGGCGTTGATCGTGCTTAATCCGGTACTAAGCTTTATAAAATAACTGTCCTGTTGCGGATTCTCGCCGCTCGCCAGTATTGAATGATCCGCCTGCTTGATCAGCGTGGCTCCGCCGGCGGAGCGAGATTCGATTGGCTCCAGAAAGGACCACGCAACCGGATCATTCTCGACGGTGTCTTCGGATTTACTCACGGTAAGCGTCAGCTCCCGGCTTGGCTGGGTGAAGCTCACGGGAAGTGGTTCGAGTTTGAACGTACGAGCGAGCGCCGGCGGCTCGCCGGCGGGTACGATTTCGAGCAGGACGATATCAAACGGTCGCAGCGCGAGGGTGGCCTGCGAACCGTATTCGCCGCCCAACCTGGCCGGGTCGGGCCACCAGCGATACAGGTTCCAGCGTTGACCTTCGGGCAGCCCCCAAGCGGGATTCAGTTCCAGCGTCAATGTATTGTCCTGCCAGACGCCGTTGTTGATCGCCAGAAACGCGCGTTTTCCATTCGTGCAGCAGTATCCATACGGCTCGTCTTTCCAGGGGTTGCCGATAATGAAACGGGAATTTCGGAAACAGTCGCTCTGCGCCTTCAACAAGGCAATGAAGTCCGCCATCTGCCTGCGCTCGTCGGGCGACAGGTAAGGAGTATCTGACCAAAGCTGGGCCAACAGATGGCCGCGGCTGATGTCCATGACCATGCCGCTCTGCCACGCCTCTTTGCCGATATGGCTGTTCCACGGCCAGTCGGACAGCCAGATACCCAGCGTGTCCCAGCCCAGTGCCGGCCAATCCTTCAACATCCAGCGCCCCCGATCAAGACGGCGGGTCACGCTGTCACGGGCCCGCGGAGCGGGATACGGCGAGAAACTTGCCCCTTCCATGTGCATGCCCACGTCGAACACCGTGTCGGCATACTGGAGCCACCACGGCGAGAGGTGACGCCAGTACAGCATGATGAAGACGTCGGGACTTTCGCGGTCCAGGCTACGATAGAATTCGATCAATGCATTCGTGATGGGTTCGGTGGAGTACTCGCCGGGTAAGTGTTCGTGGTCGGGATTGGAGCAGGTCAATTGGGCGTTGTCGAATTTCACCAGGCGTACGCCATGGTGGCGTAGTTGATGGGCGAAACCCTCCACGTAAAAGCGGTTGGCCGGCTCGGTCGCGCGGCACAGTCCAAGCTTTTTACGGCCACCCGCCGGGGTCAGTGCCCGCTCGACCGCGGGGTTGTCCGCAATCGTCCAATCGCCCCAATGGCCGCTGTCCACCCACAGCCCCGGCAACGTACCCAGCTTCTCCAATTCAGGCAATATCTTCGTGAACCCATTCGGGAATCGTCCCGCATCCGGCGTTTTCAAATCACCTTGCGGATTGGTCCAGAAATCAATTGAGTAGAAATCCCAGTGCAGTCCTGAATCGCGCTGACCTGTGGCGACCTTGGCGATGTTATCCAACACGAATTCTTCCGTTTCCCAAAAATCGCCGTCCGGCTTGGCGCCAAACGGTTCGAAAATCGCCAGTGGCTGGTCATGCCCACGTAGGACACGCCGCATGCGTGTCAGCAGATGGTCACGGAATGCCTGTCGTGCCTGCCCTTCGCGACTTACGCCATAAACCGCCTCCATGCACGCAAAACTTGCTCCGGGCGCAAGGGTAATGCCAGGTAGTTGCTGCAGCACAAGCTCCTGGTTACACCGTTTCGCGAAGCCCGCCGGATGCGCCAAACCAACGAAATACTGCCACTCGACGTATGCGGGAAAACCGCGTTGATTTCCGGCTAGATCACCAATCACACTCTCAAGAAATGCAGGATAGTCCGGGTCGGTGGCTTCCGCTTTGACGTCCAGCATGTAACGTCCCGTTCTTATGTTCAATAGTCGATTCCAGGATGACTCGCCGTTATTGATGATCGTGACGTATTTGCGTAGGACCGGTTGCTTTGCGTCCCAACGGTAAAGTACCGCGACCAACGCCTTGGTCTCGTCCGACGCAAGTTCGAATGCGGCCGCAACGCTTGAACCCGTTGAGGCCTGAGGCATTTTCACCACGCGCAGCATCGGCGCGGTAAGCGGTTGGTTGGGTAAACCAATATCAAATTCCACCTCCGGTCCCCGGCCGAGGCCCAGTATCCGCTTGGTTAATCGGTTTTCCCACGATACGGCGCGCAAACCGTCCGAGGTATCGAGCGTGAACGCGAAAGCCGGCGATTCCAGGATGACTTGCTTGCCCATGACCGTCAGGGAACACGTTTTTACCGATCCGGATTGTTCTGTAGATTCTGCGGCAACCGCCAGCGTGCTGGCCACAAGTCCACACCAGACTACAAGAGCAGGCATCATCTGATTCCTCCTCGTGTCAACCATCACTTTTTCGGCCAGCGATTGTTCCGGCCATCCGAGCAGGGAGTAAACATACAGGCGAAACGGCTCGGCTGGTTATTTCTTCTCAACAGGTTCGATGATGTCCGCGGTCCGGGCTGCACGATCCGGCAAAGGAGGCATTTGGCTGATGGGTTTGGCCTGGTACCAATAGGCTACGCTGCACCAGTCGTCGCTGCGTTCATAGAGGCCTTCCTTACCCCACCCGATCTGCTGGATGGCGGCCTTCAGGTCTTTCTTGAAGTAGATGGGATCGGGACCGTGCCAGCGATACATACTGACCAAGGGGGTCTTAAAGAAGTCGTTTTCGAGATAGAGCGTACAGCCGTGATACAGGGTTTGAAACAACCCCATACCGTAGGCGGCGCAGAAATAATCCTCGGAACCCGTGCCGCAAATGGTGGGAAACTCGCCATCTCCATCGAGGAAAAATTTCATTTCACCCTCGCCCCACCAATGGCCGCTGAGGGTGCGCACCCCGATCACGCAGCCGACAAACGCGCCCGGTCCCTCTACGCCATCGAGGACGACGTAATCGTTCGCGAGGATGGTCGGGTTCTGTCGCCGAAACTGGGCGTGGAAACGCCCGGAGCCGTTCGGCAGGCGGTCGCGTTTTTCAAAGTCGATCTGATAGAACAGAGCGCGAACGGCTTCGTTGTCCGGCATGTCGTTTTCCACGGTGATTCGGGCCCCGGTGGCAAACGGCATGGGGAAGAAGCAATTGAAGCCCCGACCTCGCGGACAGGTCATGTAGGCGGAGGATAGCTCGACCATGCGGCCGTGGGCCGTACCGAAGAAATCGCCCAGAGGCACCTCGACGCTGGGCACTTTGCTGCCGTCCCAATACATGCGCAGAATAAGATTGCGAACATGTTCCGGTTTATTGGGGGAGAGCGTCACCCAGATGTGACGAATGATCCCGCAGCCTTGGTAATCCATGAGGGTGGCGGTCTGACCGTTTTTCACATCACGAATACAGGGTGCGCCTTTACGAGTCGGTCCGAGACGGGAAGCGGCCTTTCCCCCGGCGCCTTGCTCACCGGTGGGATTTTCCCAAGTGATCGATCTGCTTTCCACGTTTGCGGGGATCACGAAGAGCGCGTCGTTGGTGACGCTGACACCCGGAGCGACGGGAGTGGCCTGACAGCCGAGAAATAAAAACGGCAGGATGGCGAGAATCTCCGCTGCATCTATTCGCCGAGCGTTCATATTCGTCTCCTATGGATCAACATCAATCATGCGATCGACCATTCCGCTTATGAGGTGGTGGGTGTCTTACCCGGGAAAATAACCTAAACATACCGGAAAGTAAATGCGCTGGCCGAAAAGCGGTTTCCGCCTATAATGTCGGCCTTATGTATCGTTGAGTCCCATAGACATACAAACGAGGACCGTAACTCATGGCCGAAGCAAGAGCAAGCAGGTTGTGCATGGCGAATGGCGTGGTGATAACGACGATGATGGCATGCGCGGCGACCCTAGTCATGGTGGGCGGGGCGGTGGCTGCCGATGGGGGGGCATCGTTTGACGCGGCGTCATTTGGCATGCCGTTGCTGGAGGAGAGTCCGAAGGTGCATGGGGTACGTTGGGCGGAAACGCGAAAAGTGCGCCAGGTGGTGGTGGACTTTGCAGGTGAGGGGGCACTGCCTGATCCGGGAAAGATCGTGGTCGAATACTGGCACGGCCAAGGCTGGAAAGGGCAGGCCGATCCGATGATCGGCGATCCCGGCATGCACGGCTGGAGCGATATGGACGACTGGACCAACGGCCAGTGGAAAGCCGCCCAAGGTCGATGGCAGGTCAAGGGGCGTCAGTGGAGCTTCACCTTTGATTCGACGCAAGCCGAGTTTCCCGATCTGAAGGACAAAGGCGTGACCTATCGGAAAACGTTGCAGATTCGCCTGCGGGGGGAGGAAAAGCTGCCCGCGATCGAGCGTATGCGGACCTTGACCGATGCGATGCTGAAACCGTTGACCGTGCGGATATTTTTTGGCGAACCGGCGGAGCCGAAGATCAAGGTGGACACCGACGATCTGGGCTATCTTGAGATATTCAACGGTTTCATCCAGCAGGTCCGGCCGATCACCGGCGTTCAGGTGATAAGCAAGGACAACATCCATTTTTATATCCTCCCGCAAGGAAAATCCGGCGGATTGGAGGTGGACCTGTTACAGGCGGTTGATCCCAGCCCTCTGCCTTACGATCGGACGATCATGACCGTGCGTTCCAAGCATCGGCCTTTTTCGTTCGCGGTTACCGACGTGGCCGCCGGCCAGCGGGTTCTGGTGGATGATCTGGGCATGTTGGTTGTTCACGGCGAGGATCCCATGACCCTTGAGAAATACCGTGACATCTTGAAAGAGCATACCGGCCGCTCCGTGTATGACATGGTTTTCGATGTTCCCGAGCAAACGCTTGCGCGGTCCTGGGACGACATGCCCTTGAAGCGTCCGTTGTATTTCGTGCACGGTCTGCCCGGCAACCGCAACGTGATCAGTCAGCATCGCGATGGAATGATGGAAATATCATCGACGGAGCGCTGGTTTGCCTTGCCGAAAAGTCCTCGGGACAGCGCCCGCAAGGGCTGGAAGGGGCAACTATTTCAAATCCGGTTCGATGTTCTGGGCGAAATCGGAGGACGCGAGTTGCGCGAGGGGTTCCTGCCGCAGGTGCGTACGTGGTGGCGGAACGGTCCGGTTTATTATGAGTCCCAGACCGTTTTGGACGTCTTGGACGGCAATTTGAGCGAGATTGAACTGGACGACCCCAGTGTTTTACTGATTAAGTTGCGCGTGGTGAATACCTCGGCCACGGAAAAAGGGCAGGCGAGTCTGAACCTGACCGTGGCGGCCGATGATCCCCAGAAGTTGAGCGTGCGGGACGATCGGATCGAATGTCGATCGGATGGGAAGCTGACGTACCAATTCCTGTTCAACAAACAGGGGCGGGGGACGGTTACCCAGGAAGGAGAGGGGAGGCATGAATTACTGAGAGTCCATCGGCTGTGGGATGTCGAAAAACGCGTGTTCACGGCCAAGGACCGGGGGATCGTGTGGTCGCTCGATCTCAGGCCCGGCGAAAGCCATGAGGTGTTCTTGGCGATCCCCTCGATCACTCTGGATAAAGAAGAGGAGATTGAGGCATTACGGAAGCGAGAATTTTCTGAGACCAGTGAGCGGGTGTGCGCATTCTGGAAGGCATTGACCACGCAAGGCAGCGAAATCATCACTCCCGAGCCCTGGCTCAACGATTTTTACAAGGCCCATATCCGGCACATGGCGGTCAACTGCTGGAAGGAACTGGACAGCGATATCCTGCATGCGCACGTGGGCTCGTTTCGTTACGGCGATTATTTCAACGAATCGATGATGATGATTACGGATCTCGACCGGCGCGGCTATCATCGCATGGCCGAGCAATGCCTGGAAAACATGTTGCATTACCAGGGGACGCGGTTGTTTCTTGGGAATTATTCCTCGGCGGAGGGGTGTTTTTACGGAGCGGGGGGGCACGAATCGGGCGAGTACAACAAGAGCCAGGGGTATACGTTATGGGGTCTGGCCGAGCACTGGTGGTATACCCGGGACCATTCCTGGATGGAACGGGTGGCCCCGAAAATCATCAAAGGTTGCGAGTTCATCATCCGCGAACGTCAGGCGACGATGAAGATGGATGCTCAGGGCCAGCGACCGATTGAATACGGCTTCCTGCCCACCGGCTCGCTGGAGGATGTCCGGGACTACTGGTACTGGCTGGCGACGAACGCGGCCGCGTCGTGGGGCTTTACCGCGGCGGCGGAGGCTCTGGCGGATTTCGGTCACCCCGAGGCGGATCGGCTGCGGCAGGAGGCCAAGGCCTATTACGATGACCTGATGCGGGGCTGGACGGAATCGCGCATTCGCTGCCCGGTGGTCAAGCTGCGGAATATGACCTATGTGCCGAAAATCCCTTCGCGATTGTACGAGCGCGGGCGATCCTTGGGCTGGCTGCGGGAGACTTTGGAGGGATCATTCTTTCTGCCGGCTTACGGGCTGCTGCCGCCGGAGGCCCCGGAAACGAAATGGATCCTCAAGGACTATGAGGACAATCTCTATATCTCAAAAGATTACGGTTACGACATCCCGGTTTTTGACTGGTTCTGGTTTTCCCGCGGCGGTTTTTCCATGCAATCACAACTTTTGGATGGCCCGATTCCCTATCTTTTGCGGGACGAGATCAAGCATTATGTGCGTGCGTTTTTCAACAGTTTCACGGCGGCCTACTATCCGGAAATCCGCATGTGCAACGAGCACAGTTTGCCGGAGTTGGGTTACCCGGTGGGGGACCATTTCAAGAGCAGCGACGAGGCGCAGGCGACCTATTGGCTGCGCTTGATGTTCATCCATGAACGGGGCGGCGATCTGTATCTCGGCCAGGCCGTGCCGCGCTACTGGCTGGCGGATGGGAATATTATCGGCATCGAACGGGCGGCGACGCATTTTGGTCCACTGACGTTCAAGATGACTTCCAGTTTAGCCAAGGGCGAGATCAAGGCGACCCTGTCGGCTTTGTCGCGAAATCGGCCAAAGCAAATTTATATACGCTTCCGCCATCCGGAGCAGAAGCCGATCCAGTCCGTGACGGTTAATGGCAAGGCCTACGATCAGTTTGATGTGAAAAAGGAATGGGTCATCCTGCCGGGTGATATCGATGGTCCGCGGGAGATCGTTGCTCGCTATTGAACTTGAAACCTGCAAACGGCGGGAAATAGCTCCTAAGGATCATACGGGTCATCATGTTTGGGGTCTGTCGCGGCATTAGATGAAGGAGTTCCGGTGATGAAGGAATATCGATCGACTCGGTGGGTGGCAAGGGTTTTCACCATTCTTGCCCTTTTTTCGGCGATCGGCTTGAGAGTTGATTCGGTCATGGCCGCCGCCGTTCAGGCGAGCGAGGGCTTCGATGCCGCGCCGTTTGGGATGCCCTTGTTGGAGGAGAGCCCGAAGATTCACGGCGTGCGCTGGGCGGAATCACGGAAGGTCCGACAGCTAATAGTGGACTATGCGGGCGACGGTCCCTTGCCCAATCCGGACAAAATCAAGCTGGAATATTGGCACGGCCGCGGTTGGGACGGGCAGGCCGATCCGATGGTTGGCGATCCCGGCCAACACGGATGGAGTCGGATGGACGACTGGACGCATGGGGAATGGAAACACGCTAAAGGAAGCTGGCGTGTCGAGGGCCGACGATGGATCTACACGTTCGATTCGACGCGGACCGAGTTTCCCAAATTGAAAGGCGAGGGTGTCACCTATCGCAAAACGCTCCAGATTCGCTTGCGAGGCGAGGAGCCGTTACCCGCGATCGAGCATCTGCGGGTCTTGACCGATGCCGTGCTGAAACCATTGACCGTACGGCTCCATTTCGGCGATCCGGCCGAGTCGCGGATCAAGGTGGATACGGACGACCTGGGCTATCTGGAAATCTTTAACGGGTTCATCCGGCAGGTTCGAGCGATTGGCGACATTCAGGTGATGAACAAGGACGACATTCATTTTTATATTCTTCCGAAAGGACGGTCCGGAGCGTTGGAAATCGACCTCTTGTTGGCCGTTGATCCGATGAATCGGCTTTACGATCGGACCATTGTTACCGTGCGGTCCAAGCACCGGCCGTTCTCGTTCGCGGTAGATGAGGTGGCCGCCGGCCAGCGGGTTCTGGTGGACGATCTGGGTATGCTGGTCGTCCATGGCGAAGACCCCATGACCCTCGAAAAGTACCGTGACACCTTGAGGGAGTTCACCGGCCGATCCGTGTACGACATGGTTTTCGATGTTCCCGAGCAGACGCTTGAACGTTCGTGGAACGATATGCCCCTGAAACGGCCGCTCTATTATGTGCATGGTTTGCCGGGTAACCGCAACGCCATGCGCCAGACCCGGGAAGGCATGGTCGAAATCAACTCGTCGCCGCACTGGTTCAATTTACCGACCAGCCCGCGGGATACGCAGCGTTGCAATTGGAAGGGTGAGACCTACCGAATATGGTTCACGATCCCCGGCCAGGTCGGCGGACGCGAGCTGCGCGATGGTTACTTGCCTCAGTTGCGGACTTGGTATCAAAAGGGTCCGGTTTTCTATGAATCGGAAACACTTCTGGATGTGTTGGACGGAGACATGAACGACGTGCAACTGGACGATCCCTCCGTACTCCTGATGAAACTGCGAATGGTTAATACCTCAACGAAGGAAAACGCCGAGGCACGGTTTCAGGTACGCACCGAGGCAAAGGGCGGCGATCGTCAGAAGCTTACCCGTCGGGACGATTGCCTGATGGCTCATGCCGGTGAGCGGCTGGATTACCAGTTTCTTATCAAGAGCGATCGGGGAACCTGGTCGGAGCAAGGTGACAGCCTGCAATGGACGCTTGAATTGAAGCCGGGTGAGACCTGCGAGCTGTATTTCGCGATGCCTTCGATCACCCTCGATCAGCAGCAGGAATTGGAGGCCCTGCGTAAGCGGGAATTCTCCGAGTCTTCCGAGCGAGTGGGAGCCTACTGGCGCGCTTTGGCCGAGCAAGGTGCCCAGATCATCACCCCGGAGCCGTGGTTGAACGATTTTTATAAAGCCCATATACGCCACATGGCGGTCAATTGCTGGAAACGGCTCGACAGCGATGTTCTGCATTCGCATGTCGGCACGTTCGGGTA
>CAZXSA010000179.1:0-10450 GCA_964642815.1 uncultured Planctomycetales bacterium
AGTTCCAGAGTGATCACCGCGCCCGTGGTGGAAAAATTCTGCAACGGTCCGGAAATGAGATTGTGAACCCGGCCGGGTAGCGGAATCATCAGAAACAAAAAGAGCAGGATCCAGCGAACGCGCCAGAACACTTCCCGCCCGGTCAGCAGCAGGACGAGTCCGGCGACGGTCAGAACAAATCCGTATCGCTCGGCGGATTCGAACAGCGCGATGAGGCCGAACATTTGCGCCAGTTGACCGAGAAGGATCAACCCGATGCCCCACCAGCAAGGCGCCACCCGACAATTCGCGAGTTTCTTTCGGTCGTTCCAAAGCATGTAAAGCGCGGCGAGCGGAACCAGTTGCCCGGCGGAATAATTATCGTCTCGACGCCATTCCCGGATCAGCGGGGCGAGTGTCGGGGCGAAAGACCAGAACAGGAGGATCGCGAGCAGCAGCGAGGCTAGAAGCAGCGTGGTGAGGGACGGGTCTCGGGTTTGACCAGCCTTCAGGTGTTCGGCATGGGAGGATTCCATCACGATGGTTATGCCTCGCAAAGCGTCGGTTTCGTCTTTTTCGGCGGCCATCCGTTCCGCGTTTGTAAACGCATCTCAGTCTGGCTGAGTCTGTGCCGTCGCCACCGCGTCGGTTAAATGTCGGAGAATCAGGGGGGCGACATCATGGGCGAACTCGCGCACCACCATTATCGAGTCTTGTTGCATGGGCAGATCCAGACAGTTCATCTGTACCTGAGCGACATAATGTCCCTTGGTTTCGGACCGCGCGGCCAGCTTGCGCAGAAGCCCCACGTCCGGCCAGTATTCGCCGTCAATCATGTAATAATTCAGGACAATGATCTGCTTATGGGCCAAGCCACCTTGGCGGAAACGGTAAATTTGGCAAGGCAGATCGCGGCCGTCCGAGGTGGGCACGTGGGCGGTTTCCTTGTCTACCAAGGTCCACCCGGCCCCCGGGTAACATACTTCCGGTCGATGCGGAGCGAGATCCCGCAAACGCACGCCGTACCCCACGAACAGGGAAACCGAATCGATTCCACCTCGTCGGCTGTAGGTGCGGTTTATGCAATCATCGGTATCCGTCGCCTCGATGATGCTTTGAGCCATCGAGACGTCCTTTCCGAGCCAGTCATCGATTTGCAACGGCAGGCGAGCCAGCGTTCCCGGCGGGATAGGCAGGCTGGCGTTGTAAGAGACATAATGCGCGGCCTGGAGACGATACCACCATCCACCGCAGAGCAGCATCCCGGCGGCCACGACCACCGCTAACCATAGACCCCGTGGAGTTCGTTTTCGTGGCTGCGCGTCTGTCATGACACCGGTCCCGAGAAAGGTTACATAGAAAGACTACAACGAAGTTGCTATGAATATTATACACCTTTTCGGGTCGAGTAAAAGCCGGTCGCAATGCCTAACCGGGACAGGGTGCCCCCCGTGCTATCCTCGCGGTTTATCGGTCTTGTCAGTTATCCAAGCCTTGTAGTCCTGGGCATGAACGAACGAATTTTTCGGATCCCATGTCCAAGCCTACACGTGCGCGATGTCCGTATAGTCGGCGATTTCCGAATTCGTGGTGCAAAGATCGGTGACGGTCAGGCCATGTACGTCGCGATTTCCCGTGAGGCGGGCGAAGTCGCATAGCTCCTCGGTGCAGACCCGCAGATAGTTGGCTAGTCGGCGAGCCGAGGTTTCGCTATCTAACCGGCCTCGCAGGTCGGAATCCTGGGTGGCCACGCCCACCGGGCAGCGGCCGGTATGACATTGTCGGTATTGCTGGCATCCGCAGGCCATCAGAGCGGCGGTCCCGATGGCCACCGCATCGGCGCCCAGAGCCAGGGCTTTGGCGAAATCGGACGAAATCCGCAGCCCGCCGGTGATGATCAGGGAAACCCCCTTGGCCTCCGCTTGGTCGAGAAATTTCCGGGCCCGGCTCAAAGCAAAAATGGTTGGTATCGAAGTGGCGGCCTTGACGAATTTGGGTGAAGCACCGGTCGCGCCGGGACGGCCGTCGATGGTGATAAAATCGGGTTCGGCATAGAGCGCGATTTCCAGATCGGCCTCGATATGGCCGGCCGCCAGCTTGATCCCCACCGGTTTGCCGCCAGTCTTTTCGCGCAACCAGCTAACCTTAGCCTTGAGTTCCTTGCGGTTACGGATATCGCTGAATCCGGCGGGGCTGATGATATCCTGACCTTCGGGGAAACCGCGAATTTCCGCGATCCGTCGGGTGACTTTCACCGCGGGCAGGTGGCCGCCCATCCCCGGCTTGGCCGACTGCCCGATCTTGATCTCAACCGCGCTGACCCGCCGCAGGTTTTCATCGGTTACGCTATAGCGATTGGGAACGTACTCGAAGATGTAACGATAGGCGTTGGCCAGCGATTCGGGCAATATGCCTCCCTCGCCCGAGCACATGGCGGTCCTGACGGCCGCGCTGCCCTGGGCCAGGGCGATCTTCACTTCCTCGGACAACGCCCCGAAGGACATGTGCGTAACATAGATCGGCGTGTCGATGTCGAGGGGGTGTTCGGCGTTCGGACCGATGATCGTTTTGGTATTAACCGGCTCATGGTGATCGAGAGGCAACCGGGCCAGTTGCCCGCCCTTGATCAGAATATCATCCCAGGAAACGACAGGTTGACGCGTACGCATCGGCTCGGTGATCGATTGGCCCGTGGCCGCCATCCGATGAATGTCGGCCATGTGCTTTTCCAGATCGTCGGATGCTCTGGCCCACTCTTTCAGATACTCGCCGCCGTTGTCCGGCTTGTCCGCTGATTGATCCGACGGTTTGGCGGACGCCGCGGCCACCGGCTGGAACTGATCTTTCCCCGCCCCGCAGACGGGACATTCCCAATCGTCGGGCAAATCCTTGAAAGGTACGCCTTCCTTGCTGTCATCGTAGACGAATCCACAAACGTCGCATTCATAAACCCCGCAGCGCGCATCGCTCATCGATCGCCTCCTGATCATGAATGACCGCAAAGGGCTCGGGCGCGAATGGCCCGTCCGGCCGAGAATGGGAACAACGTCGGACAACCGGTTCGATGCAGGTGTAAATCAGGTCGGCCTCAAACCTGAATAAACTTGTCTTTCCTTGCTCCGCAGACCGGGCACGATTCCGGTGGTGCGCTGAGCTCGACATGGCCACAGACGGGGCAAAGATAAAAAGCGTCGGCGGCCAGATCCTTGCCCCCTGAAACGGCTTCCAGGGCGGCCTTATACAGTTTCGCGTGCTCCTCCTCGGCCTTGACCGCGTAGCCGAACATGCGCTTGGCCTGATGATTGTCGGCCTGGGCCTGCTGGACCATCGGCGGATACATCTTCATGTACTCGTGAGTTTCGCCTTCCAGGGCGGCCCGAAGATTTTCCGCCGTCGTGCGAATTTCACCCAGGGCCTTGAGGTGGCCGAGGGCATGAATGGTTTCGGCCTCGGCGATGGTCCGGAACATGCGGGCGACGTGGGGCAACCCTTCCTGCTCCGCCTGCTTGGCATAGGCCAGATACTTTCGGTTGGCTTGGCTCTCGCCCGCGAACGCCTCTCGTAAATTCTGCTCGGTCGTCGTCGACATGACTATACTCCTTAATGTCATTATTCACGGCCCGATAGATCTTTCATCGCATGGCCGCATTGTATAGGGAAGGACATCGACCGGCCAATCCGAAGGATTACCGCCGCCGAATCTGTGCATGAAAGGTCATCGCAATAAGACCACCGAAACCAGGGTCCAAACGCAATTTTACCGGTGGTTTTTTCCGAGCCGGGAACGAGTGTAAATGATTATAAAAAAGGCTATTGCGCGCTCAATAGCCACGGCGATGCACGGATAAGACAGCAAACTATGTATTGTATAAGTTAAACTAATACCTATTTTCTGGACAATAAGCCCGATTCATTATAAGCTTATATAAAGATGGATCAGCCTTCGGCTTCGTACCGAAAGCGGATCAGGCGAGCCGGCCGTTGGGGATTCAGCGGGAAATGGTTATACCCGCGAGATAGTGAGTGCCGCGCAGGCGGATGCGCGGAACCGGACGGTGGCCTCATCCAGATGGGAGCGGTGCTTCGATGTTTCCTCAAGCTCAGGGACTTTACGATCCGGTCAACGAACGGGATGCCTGCGGTGTCGGTTTTATCGCCACCCTCAATGGCAAGCGCACCCACGACGTGATCGCCAAGGCCCTGGAGATTCTGGTCAACCTGACCCACCGCGGAGCCAGTGGATGCGATCCGCTGACCGGCGACGGGGCCGGTATTCTCATGCAAGTGCCCGACGCATTCCTGCGTAACGTCGCGGCCGACAGCGGCATTCGCCTGCCCGATGCCCACGAATACGGTACCGGCCTGGTTTTTCTGCCTACGGATTTTCATGAGCGTAAAACGATCCAGGAAATGTTCGAGGATGTGGTACGCCAGGAAGGTCAGGAATTTCTCGGCTGGCGACAGGTGCCACGAAACAATAGCCACATCGGTTATGTTGCCCGAGACGCCGAGCCGGCGATGAAACAGATATTCATCGGCCGGGGCAAGGGGATCAAGGATCCCGACGCCTTCGAGCGCAAACTGTTCATCATCCGCAAACGCATGGAACGGACGGTACGCGGCTCGGAATTGCGCCAGCAACACTTTTTCTACATTCCCAGCCTCAGCCACCGATTGCTGAATTACAAGGGGCTATTGTTGGCCACCCAGGTCGCGGAATATTATTCCGACCTGCGAGACCCGAGCATGGTCAGCGGCATCGCCCTGGTGCATCAGCGCTACAGCACCAACACCTTCCCGACCTGGGATCTGGCTCAGCCGTTCCGGTTCCTCTGCCACAATGGCGAAATCAACACGCTCCGCGGCAATATCAACTGGATGAATGCCCGGGAGAAGTTGTTCGAGTCTCCTCTTTTCGGCCCGGACATCGCCAAGATTTTGCCGACCGTTACCCCCGGGGCCAGCGATTCGGCGATTCTGGACAACGCGATCGAACTACTCTACCACAGCGGCCGCTCGCTGCCGCACTGCATCATGATGCTGATTCCCGAGGCCTGGGAAAACCATCGGACCATGAGCGAAACCAAGAAGGCGTTTTATGAATATCACTCGTGTCTGATGGAGCCGTGGGACGGGCCGGCCTCGATCGCCTTTACCGACGGGCAGTGCATCGGAGCGGTGCTGGACCGTAACGGCCTGCGTCCTTCGCGATATTTGGTGACCAAGGATGGCTATGTGGTAATGGGCTCGGAGACCGGCGTGCTACCGATCGATCCGGCCAACGTAGCCTTCAAAGGCCGCCTGGAACCCGGACGCATGCTCCTGGTGGATACCGACGCGGAACGTATCATCCCGGACGAAGAGATCAAGGAACAGATGGCCGCCCGCAAGCCTTATGGCGCCTGGCTGAAAGAGTATCGCGTTCGATTATCCGAATTGCCTGAACCGAAAGAATATCCCGTCGGCGATCCCGATACTTTTACCGCTCGCCAGCGGGCGTTCGGCTACACCCTCGAGGACCTGAAGATCATCCTCGAACCGATGGCGAACACCGGCGTGGAGCCGCTGGGCTCGATGGGTACCGACACTCCCTTGGCCTGCCTGAGCGATCAGGCCCCGCTGGTGTATAACTATTTCAAGCAGTTATTTGCCCAGGTGACCAACCCGCCGCTGGACGCGATCCGGGAGGAGTTGGTTACTAGCACGATTCTTAATCTCGGTGGCGAGCAGGACTTGTTCGAGGAAACCCCACTGCATTGCCATCAGCTCCGTATCGACCAGCCGATTCTGACCAACGCCGAATTGGAGAAGATTCGCCGCCTACGCAACGGCAAGCTGCGGGCTACCACCTTACCGATGCTTTTCGACGCTCGGGGCGGAGCGGCGGCCCTGCATTCCGCCTTGGCCCAGCTTTGTTATGCGGCCTCGGAGGCGATCCGAAAAGGCTATACCATCCTGATTCTGTCCGACCGGGCGGTCGGCGTTGAGCGCGCGGGTATACCGGCCCTGCTGGCCGGCGCCGCCGTGCATCACCATCTGATTCGCGAGGGGACGCGAACCCGTTGCGGTTTGGTGGTCGAATCCGGCGAACCGCGAGAAATTCATCATTTCGCCCTGCTGTTGAGCTACGGCGTGGGAGCGATTAACCCGTACTTGGCCTTCGAAACTCTCGCGGATATGCACCGCAGGGGGTCTCTTCAGAGTAGCTTGACCCTCGAAAAAGCCACCCGCAACTACATCAAGGCCATCAACAAGGGCGTGGTCAAGATTATCTCCAAGATGGGTATCTCGACTCTCCAAAGCTATCACGGCGCGCAGATTTTCGAGGCTGTCGGCCTAAGCTCGGAAGTGATCGTACCCTATTTCACCGGTACACCGTCGCGAATCGGTGGGGTCGGCCTCGATGTTCTAGCCGAGGAGACCCGGCGCCGTCATGAACAGGGCTTCGGAGCGGCCCCCGTCGCCGGTAATCTTCAGCTCAAATCCGGCGGCGAATACCAATTCCGCCGCGACGGCGAGGCGCACCTGACCAGTCCGTTATCGGTGGCCAAACTTCAGGAAGCGGTGCGCAAAAATGACCGCCGACTCTATGACGAATACGCACAATTGATCAATGAACAAAGCCGGCGGATGTTGACCCTGCGCAGTCTGATGGAATTCGTCCCCGCCGAAAAACCGGTCCCGCTGGAGGAAGTCGAACCGGTCATGGAGATTGTCAAACGTTTCAAGACCGGAGCGATGTCCTTCGGCTCGATTTCCTTCGAGGCCCACGCCAATCTGGCGATCGCCATGAACCGTCTGGGCGGCAAGAGTAATACCGGCGAGGGCGGCGAGGATCCCATCCGTTACCGGAAATTCGCCGACGAACACGATCGCCGAACGGCATTGGCGGAAATCTCGCCCTGGGCGGCCGAGCATCTGAAAGACGGCGATTCGATGCGTAGCGCCATCAAGCAGGTGGCTTCCGGCCGGTTCGGCGTGACCAGCGAATATCTGGTCAATGCCGACGAGCTGCAGATCAAAATGGCTCAGGGAGCCAAGCCGGGCGAAGGCGGGCAGTTGCCCGGCCACAAGGTGGATGCGTGGATCGGCCGCACGCGACATTCCACGCCGGGGGTGGGCCTTATTTCCCCGCCGCCGCACCACGACATTTATTCGATCGAGGATCTGGCCCAGTTGATCCACGATCTGAAAAACGCCAACCCCACCGCCCGCATCAGCGTGAAACTGGTCTCCGAGGTCGGTGTCGGCACGGTGGCGGCCGGGGTGGCCAAGGGCAAGGCCGATCTGGTTCTAATCAGCGGGCACGATGGCGGGACCGGCGCGTCGCCGCTGACCTCGATCAAGCATGCCGGCCTGCCGTGGGAGTTGGGCCTGGCCGAAACCCATCAGGTACTGGTCATGAACGATCTGCGCAGCCGCATCGTTGTCGAGGCTGACGGCCAGCTCAAGACCGGGCGCGACGTGGCCATCGCCTGCCTGCTAGGGGCGGAAGAGTTTGGCTTCGCCACCACCGCCCTGATCGCCTCCGGTTGCGTAATGATGCGTAAATGCCATAAGAACACCTGTCCGGTCGGCGTGGCCACCCAGGATCCGGCGTTGCGGGCGAAGTTCGCCGGGCAGCCGGAACATGTGATCAACTTCATGCTCTTCGTGGCCGCCGAGCTTCGCGAAATCATGGCCGCCCTTGGTTTCCGCACGATCAACGAGATGGTCGGGCGGTCGGATCGGCTGGCCATGCGGACCGACGTCGAGCATTGGAAGGCCCGCGAACTCGACCTTCGCAAGATTCTCTATCGCCCCGAGGTCTCTTCCGAGATCGGTACGTACCACCGGCAGCAACAGGACCACGGGATCGAGCAATCGCTGGACGTTCGCGTTCTACTCGATCTGGCCCGGCCGGCCATCGATACCGGCGAGAAGGTCTATCACGAGTTGCGAACCCGGAATGTCTACCGCACGGTGGGGACCATCACCGGTAGCGAAGTGACCCGAAAATATGGCGGGGCCGGGCTTCCGGAAGACACCATCCATTTCCGCTTCACCGGCTCGGCCGGACAGAGCTTCGGCGCGTTCATACCCCGGGGCATGACCCTCGAGGTGGAGGGCGACGCCAACGACTATTTCGGCAAGGGGCTCTCCGGGGGCAAGCTCTACATCTATCCGTCCAAGTCCTCGACTCTCGTGGCCGAGGAAAACATCTTGATCGGCAACGTGGCCTTATACGGGGCCACCGGCGGGCAGGCTTATATTCGCGGCCAGGCCGGCGAGCGCTTCTGCGTGCGGAACAGCGGCGCATCCGCCGTTGTCGAGGGCATTGGTGACCATGGCTGCGAATACATGACCGGCGGCAGGGCGGTCATTCTGGGTTCGACCGGTCGCAACTTCGCCGCGGGGATGAGCGGTGGAATCGCTTACGTGCTCGACGAGGCCGGCGATTTCGAGCAATGTCGCTGCAACCTGGAAATGGTCGAGCTGGAGAAGCTGGAGCAGCCGGAAGACATCGCCGAGCTACGTCAACTGATCGAGGCCCATGTCCGGCACACGGACAGCGCGGTGGGGCGGTGCATTCTGACCGAATGGGAATCCTATCTGCCCCGGTTCGTCAAGGTTATGCCGATCGAATACAAGCGGGTGCTGGAGCAGCAGGCTCGTCACCAACAGGCCCCGGCCCCGGCCGACAAAGAACTCGTGGAGGCGATGTAATCATGGGAAAGCCGACGGGTTTCATGGAGTTTCAGCGAAAAGTGCCCGGCAAGCTGCCGCCGCAAGAGCGGAAACGGCATTATCGGGAATTCGAAATCCCTCTGCCGGTCGAGCAACTGCGCGAGCAGGGCGCCCGCTGCATGGATTGCGGGCTGCCGTTCTGCCATACCGGTTGTCCGCTGGGCAATATCATTCCGGATTTCAACGATCTGGTGTACCACGATGACTGGGCCGAGGCGATCCGTCGCCTGCACGCGACGAACAATTTCCCCGAGTTCACCGGCCGCGTCTGCCCCGCGCCCTGCGAGGAGGCTTGCGTGCTGGGGATCATCGAGCCGCCGGTGACGATCAAGAGTATCGAAAACGCGATCATCGAGCGGGCTTTCAAGGAGGGTTGGATCAAGCCCGAACCGCCGTTGCGGCGTACCGGAAAAACCGTGGCGGTCATCGGCTCCGGGCCCGCCGGCCTGGCCGTCGCCCACCAGTTGAACCGGGCCGGCCACATGGTCACCGTCTTCGAGCGAGCCGACCGTATCGGCGGTCTGCTGCGCTACGGAATTCCCGACTTCAAACTTGAAAAGTGGGTCATCGATCGCCGCCTCAAACTGATGGAAGAGGAAGGGATTGTTTTCAAGACCGGCGTGAACGTGGGCGCGGACCTCGGCGGTGAGCAGTTGCGCTCGATCTTCGATGTGATCGTGCTGGCCATCGGCGCGACCCGGCCGCGCGATCTGCCCGTCGAAGGCCGCGATTTGCGGGGTATTCATTTCGCGATGGACTACCTGCCGCAGCAGAACCGGCGAGTGGCCGGCGATCCGCAAGCCTGGACAACCCAGCGCTGGTGGTTTGGCAATCGGGGGCAGGACATTCTCGCCACGGACAAGCAGGTGATCGTCATCGGTGGGGGGGATACCGGTTCGGACTGCGTGGGTACGGCCAACCGCCAGGGCGCGAAAAGCGTTACTCAGTTCGAGTTGCTTCCGCAACCGCCCGGCGGCCGCCCCGATCAACAGCCGTGGCCTTATTATCCCATGAAGCTGCGAACCAGCAGCTCGCACGAGGAAGGCTGCCAACGCCATTGGAGCATCTCGACGAAGCGGTTCATCGGCCGCGATGGCCAAGTGACCGCTCTGGAAACCGTGGAAGTCGAATGGCTGCCCAACCCGAACGGCGGGCGACTGGAAATGCGCGAGAAAAGCGGCACCCTGCAGCGCTGGCCGACCGATCTTGTCCTTCTGGCGATGGGCTTTACCGGCCCGGAGCCGGGCGGGATCGTCGAACAACTGGCCCTCAACCTCGACCCGCGCGGCAACATCCTGGCCGACGAACACAGTTACATGACCAATGTGCCCGGCGTATTCGCCTGCGGCGACGCCCGTCGAGGCCAGTCCCTTGTGGTCTGGGCCATCAGCGAAGGGCGTGAAACCGCCCGAGCCGTCGACCTCTACCTCATGGGCCGGACCTCCCTGCCAACCAAGGGCGAGGGCGATCTGCCGAGAAGATGAAAGAGCTGTCAGTAGTCAGCGATCAGTAGTCAGTTTTCAGCAATCAGCAATCAGCGGTCAGTAGTCAGTAATCAGTGTCGGGTTGCCCACCTCGTTTCGAGTTGGGGGAGCGATGATAACCTCTCGATAGTGGGTCAAGGCTCTGCCCGTGATATTCATACGCGAGGCGACGACAAAAGCGCTTCTATCGCGCCGATCAGTTCGGTTTGTTTTCCCCGCACATGCGGGCCTCGTAAGACAGGATTTTTTGCACGCGCCGA
>CAZXSA010000180.1:0-10427 GCA_964642815.1 uncultured Planctomycetales bacterium
GTTCGCGTTCAATGGTGAAGCCGCGGCTTTCCAACATGGCGTGGAATGGTTCGTTATTCGGAACGTCGATCAGCAACGGGGTGTTGGCGGTGTTCTTCTGGTGATCGACGAGCAGATCGTCGAGCAGCAGGGCGGCCTGATCCGGCGACTGGGCGAGCAGGGGGGCGATCATGGAGGCGTAGCGCCCTCGACGATAGAAACCGAAGCCTTCGATCCGGCCTGAACGGTTAAGTATTCGTGCCTGCGCTCCGAGTTCGACGGCCAGGTGACGCAGAAGCATGAAGCGATCCACATGGACAGCCTGCTGGTCGAATGTAGAAATGGCGGGCCAATCTTCGGGGTAGATCGGACGGGTAGTTGGTTTCGGTGTAGAGTCGATCCCCGTAGCAACTTGTGGCACAGGCGTCTCGCCTGTGTCGTCCGCACCGGCAAGAGGCTGGTGCAACACCACGCGGGAGTGGTACTTTGTGGGGCCATTCGGTACGGATGTCCGGTCGCGATAAATCCATCGACGGATCAGCTTACGATCGACAAAGCCGAATTTAAGATAGAGTGGATGGCCCAGGTGGGTGGCGTCGAGGGCCAGCAGTTCGATACCGATCCGCTCGGCGTGGTCGATGATGGCGGCGAACATTTGGGTGCCAAGGCCCCGGTGTCGGTAATCCCGATCGACCAGGATCATGCCGACCCAGGCGAGGGCTTTACGATAGGTGGCCAGAGTCCCCGTAGCCACGAGTCTGGAACCGTCAAGGCCGGCGAAGCAGTGATCCGGCCACAGGTCGATAAGCCGTTGCCAATCGGCCGGAAGCTGGTTCCAGTTGGCCTGAGTGCTCAACCGGTAGGCGGCGTCAAGGTCGGATGGATGGAGTTTCCTGATTTCCATGATCGAAAGAGAATATTACTCGAAGCCAAGGCAATTGGAAGAATGTATCGACCCTAACTACCCGATTGGCCAACCACGTACATTCGTGATCCTGGCTCCTCGCAGGTTTTTCGCGGATTTATCGTGTCTATAGGAAAGACCCTCGCTAGCGCTTCGGGCTGGTACTGTTATCCGTGTTCAAAGGCAACTTTAATGGCTCCGGAGCGGCCGCGGTGAAAGAGGGCGGCCAGGGCCTCGCGGTATTGTTCGATGCGGAAGCGGTGCGTGAGCAGGCCGGTGAGGTCGAGTTTTTTCCGCTGCATCAGTTCGAGGACGATTTCGTAGGTGTGCAGGGCACGGCCTTCGTATCGCTCGATGGCCCGGCCGTTGGCGCCGATTAGGTTGAGTTCGTCGAACCACAGGGGCGCGGTATCGACGAGCGATATCTGGGAAGTTCCGACCTCGACGACGGTGCCGCCGGCACGGGCGTATTTCATGGCATCGGTGAGACTTTGGCCGGTACCGATGCAATCGTAGACAAGATCGCACCCACCGATGAGAACTTGATGTCCAAATCGAACGGGGATGACCGTTCCGCCGACGTGTCGAGCGAACTGCCGGTAGCGTTCCGCTTGGTTGGCCTTGCCGCCGACGCATACGGTTTCGTCAACGCCGAAACGGCGGATGAGATCGAGATTTCCTTGCGCACGATCCAGGGCGAGCAATCGGCAGCGGCCTCCGAGAGCGCGGATACAAGCGGCGATTCCCAAGCCCAGCGAACCGGCTCCGAGAATAAGCACGGTTTCATGGTCCGCGGGACGGCGGCGGAGTACGGCATGCAAGGCCCCGGCGATCGGGTCGATAAGGACGGCCTGTTCGTCGCTGAGCGAATCGGGTACCGCGTAGAGTTGGGATTCATGGGCGACGAAATAGGGCGCCCAACTTCCGCCGGTGAAACTATTCCAGCCGATCATGCAACCGGGGGGCAACGGGCCGGCGAGGAAATTGTCGCAGAGCGTGAATCGGCCGGCGGCGCAATACGGACAGAGCGGCTCGATGCCGCGTGGTGCGCAGGATAGCGATGGTTCCACGATCACGCGCCGGCCTTTTTGCCAGCGGGTCACATCCGGTCCCACTTCGTCGATGATCGCCACGTTTTCGTGGCCGACGATAGCCGGCTGGCTGGCGAAGACTTGGGTAATGAACGCTGGATGATGTTTTTGCATGATCGCGGCGAGGTCGGTTCCACAGATGCCGCCAAGAATGGTCTTAAGGCGGACCCAGCGAGGTCCGGGCAAGGGAGGGACCGGCACGCGGGCCAGACGCAGACCGGCGATTTTCGAGGTAAAGACGGACGGGGTGATCCAGCCCCCGGCCTTGCAGAGCATCCAGCGCGGCAGGGAGTTTCGGTAGACAAGGGCGAGCATCGTTTTGGATTCCGCGGCGTTTTTCACGGCGAAATCATAACGACGGCCGGCGGATTATGCCAACTTGGTTTATCGAAGTGGTATCAAAAACTCGACGCCGCATGGCTCCATAGTATCAACCTCTATCGATGATGCGGGGGAGAACGGGGGAAAGGGTGAGAGGGAGCAGAAAAAACAGAGCAAAGAGATGGGTCATCCTCTTCCGTAGGGGGAGAACGGCGGGGGGACTTCCCAGTCGCCGAGGAGCGAGATCATATTCTTGGTGCCGACCGGCCTCGGCAGGGCGTAGAGCTCGCCATGGCGGAAACCGCAACGGCCGCCTTCGGCTCCGGCGACGCTGCGGAGGTAGTGTTCGATGCGTTGCCAGCGCTCACCCTCGAATTGCGACCGGTAGCATTGGACGGCGGCGATTTTTTTCTCCATCGTTTCGGTGATGTCCACCACGAAGGTGGAATGGAATTGGGGCGCCTCGGCGGACAGGGGGATAGGGCGATAGACCAAATGGTCGATGCGGTGCGGTTCGGTGTTATCGAAACGCTCGTCCCATTTGGTCAATTGGGAATAAAAGCGTGCGGCCTCGGTTATAAGCTGGCTTTGGTAATGATCGGGAGAGGCCGAGGGCGTCCGGCCGGCGATACCGACCAGTACTTTGGGTCGATAACGGCGCAGGACGGTGGCCAGGGCATAACGGGATTCAAGGTTGTCCATCAATTCGCGATTAGTCAAAGGTAGGACTTCGCAAACGGTGGCGCCAAGGATATCGGCGGCGGTCTGTGTTTCTATCAGACGCCGTTCACGGTTGCCACGAGGGGTAGGTTCGCCGTCGGTAAGGTGGATCATGCCAACCCGGTAACCTTGCTGGGCCAACAGAGCGATGGTACCGCCGCAACCGATTTCGAGATCGTCGGGATGAGGAGCGGTGAATACGATATCTAAATCTTTTTCGGGCATGGAGTTAACCTCGGGTTTATTCATTCGCGGAACCTGATGTTCGGATCAAGGTCCGTTATGCTTTTCCGCTTATCGCATTGTCCGGTAATTGCAGGACTATAGGCAGTTTTTCAGGACAAAACAAGCATCGAAACCGATACAATGGGCTTTCGTTGTTCGTATATCAAGCTTGCCGGGCCACTTGGCCGACACTACTGTTGATTGGGATGCTCGATCCCGTATGGGGAACGAGACCTTTCATGGAGAAATCAATCGTGAGGATTTATCGCCGTAACCTGGAAGTCCTAATACCGTTGATCGCCGTGGTTTCGCTTTGCTTAGGGGGCTTGTGTCAGCCGCCTTACCCGTATTTGTTGAAGGGGGCGGACGGCCAGCCGATCGAAATGACGCAGGTCACCGACATCACCACCAATACCGAACTGAGCGACGATGAAAAGCGCGAGGCGTTACGGGAGCTTGGAATTGAGGATGAATTGCTGATCGACTTGTTGATCCGCGATTTCAGTGGGACATAAGCCAAAAAACTCGCCGGGAATACATTGTTGATGAGAGGGTAGGCAAATGCGCATCAGTCTGAAACAAGCGGGTTTGGTCACGATGTTGGTGACGATGGTCTTCCTGGCGGGGTGCGGCTACACGTCGCAACAGACGAACAGTTACGGCGACAGCGGCAGTACGATTACCGCGTTGAAGAAGCTGCAAGCCGGGGCGATCGGTGAACTCAATTCGATGGAATGGCAACTCATCTTTGAGGATTTGCCGAGCCTGATCGAAATGGCCGCCTCCATGGGGATTGAGATTCCCATCGACGATTCAATCGAGTTGCCGACTCTGACGGAGGAGCAGGCCAAGGCTTTGGAAAACTTCCTAAAAGAAAATAATGTGATGACCTTCAATGATTTGGCTTGGTTGGCTACGCAAGTTATCGCCGGCGAAGTGGAGGTACCGGAGGAACTGATCGAAGTTTGGGACGTGCTGTTGGAACAGTTAATATAATATTCTGAGCGGCAGGGTGGCGATACGGGACGAACGTTGGTGACGGCATGCCGTCGGAAGATGTTCGTCCCGTTTTTTTGCGCCCTGCCCGTGATGGGGTAGATAGGTTATAATAGGCCGCATGAAAAAGTGGAATATTATAAAATGGCGGCGCGGTTTGCGGGTCATCACTCCCCTCGGCTTATGTATGGCATGTCTTTTATTGACGGGAGGTGGCTGCGGTGGTTCTGGATCGGTTTCGGGATTGTCCAATGCTCCGGTGGATGGCGCGGAATTACCGATTCTTTGGGAAACGAGCGGAGCGTTTTCCCGGCTAAGTCGCCCCCTTCGTCTAGTGGTGCAAGATGAGGCGACATTGGCTCAGGTTCCGATTACCGAAGCCCAAGTCGATTTTCGAACGCACATGCTGCTCATTGTTGGCATGGGACCGGTGATGCGGGATGATGTGGGAATTCGGATTGTACGCGTTTGGAGGGAGGGTTCCCGTATTCGCGTACAGGAACAACAAGTTTATTCGGAGGCGATGGCTCCCGCGGGTATTCAACCGGCCAGCCCATGGACGATGGTGGCGGTGCCGAGATGCAGTCTCAATGTCGAGGGGTATTCCACCCGCGTACCCAAAGGGTTGTTGGCGGATCATCCGGGATCGAGATGATGGAAAGCGGTCAGCTTTCAGCTATTACCGGTCAGCAGTTCGCGGTCAGTAATCAACAATCTTCATTTGGAATGACGTATGATCGTCACTTGTCCGGCAAACGATAGTGAGCTCCGGCAGGCCTTGCGTTTGATTCTCAGGCAACCGGGATTTGGGGTAGCGGAGCTGGACGAGCGCGTCGATATTCTAAGACATTATTGCGCGGATCATGATCTATCCCTGGAGCATGTGCTTATCGCCAGGGAGGGTGATACCCTCGTATCCGCCTGTCTGTGTATTGATTCTCCGGGACGGACCTCGGCGGTATTCATTCCCGTACTTGATCGTCGAGATCGTCAGGCGGCGGTGCTGGTTGATCTGCTAGAACAAGTGGCCGTCGCCGGCCGTGAACGACATATTGTGTATTTGCAGGCGATGGTTGCTCCCGACTCGCAGGAAGGCCAAGTTTTTCGCGAGGCGGATTACACTTTCCTGGCGAGGATGTTGTACTTGGAAAGCGATTTGACACAATCCTTCTTGCCTATCTCATCGTCACCTTCGTTAAACTGGGAAACGTACAATAACCAAACGCACCGTCTTTTCACCGAAGTGCTTGTGGGAACTTATGAAGCAAGCCGCGATTGTCCTTTGTTGAACGGAGTGCGCGATGTTGAGGATATTTTAGCGGCACATCGTTCGACGGGGCAATATGATGCGAGTTTGTGGCAAGTGGCGTCCGATTCAGACGGGCCGGTGGGTATTTTATTATTGGCGTTTATTCCGGAGCGATGGTCCTACGAGGTGGTTTATATGGGCTTACTGCCCGCTTTTCGGGGGCGAGGCTACGCGGCCGCCTTGCTGGGACGGGCGGTCAAGGTGGCACGCGAACGGGCGGTGATGCGATTAACACTGAGCGTGGACGAGGCCAACGTGCCGGCCCGTCGTTGGTATGAGCGTTTCGGGTTTCGGGAAAGCAATCGACGCGATGCCTGGATTCGGATTTTATGCGCGCCCGCGGACTCGGATAAGAGGTAAACGCGACGTTGCTTCCGGAAAGGACGAAATTTGCGGTATTACCCACGATTTATCCACAGTCCGGGCTTGGGGCGGTGGATAAGTTTTTTTTTGTTACGCAAGTTCAGATCAGATAGAATTCTCGAAACATCGGAGGGGTTGCGAGTCGGATTTTTAGGTTGATTTCATTCATGTTCGCGGTTATTTTCTAAGCGGGTTGGCGGTCAACTCATCGGCGCATCGGCGATCCCGACGGCGCCGGGATTCATCCAAGACAAGTTGAACGACAGTTGATAACAAACCCCTCATCGGGGAAGGAGTTAATCTTGCACATTCCCCGCGCAGATATGCTTTCCCAGATTCAGGCTAGAATCGCGGAACGTCTGGGTCCGCAGCGTTACAAAATCTGGTTTCGTCATTCGACCCAGTTTACGATGGCCGACGGTAACGTGAAGGTCAGCGCGCCGAACGCCTTTATATGCGGTTGGATCGAACGTCATTTCGCCGAGGTGATTAGCGAGGCGGTTCGGGAAATCGCGGGGGGCGACCACCAGGTGACTTTCGTGGTGGACCCGAAACTTCTAACCGCGCTGAAAAAGCGTCAACTGGATTCGCAAGCGGAGTTCATCGCCAAGAATCCGGAGCGGGAAGCCCGGCATCATCGTCGCTGGGGAGCTCCTCCGCCACGGAAGCTGCGCGGACGATTCGAGGATCTGGTGATCGGCAAGGCCAACGAACTGGCGGTCTCGGTGGTTCGACGGATCGCGGAGCGCAGTCCGGATGCCTACAGCCCCGTATTCGTACATGGTGGTTGCGGCCTGGGTAAGACCCACTTGCTGCACGCCCTGGCCAACGAGCTTGCCGAAACCCATCCGGATTGCCGCTGGACCTATCTCACCGGCGACGAGTTCACCAACGATTTTCTGGTGGCCATTCGCACGAACCAGATGGAGAATTTTCGGCAGAGGTATCGTTACCTCGACGTGTTGATCATCGACGACGTTCATTTTCTGGCGAATAAGAAGGCCACCCAGGAGGAGTTTTTACATACCTTCAACGCGATCGACGCGCAGGGTAAGAAGATCGTATTGGCTTCCGACTCGCATCCCAAGCTGATCGGACAGTTCAGCGAGCAATTGCTCAACCGGTTCGTGGCCGGCATGGTGGTGCGGATCGACGTGCCGGATTTCCACATGCGTTGCGAGATATTACGTCGCCGGGCGGCCTTGGCCGCGCGTCAACCGGTCCCCGAGGATGTCATCGCGTATATCGCGGAACATCTGCAGGCCAATGTTCGCGAACTGGAGGGAGCTCTCCTGAAATTGGTGATGTTCAGTACGGTGGCCCACCAACCGATTACTCTTTCCCTGGCCCGCCGGGCGTTGGCGGATCACCTGCAGCGGACCCGGCGCGGGCTGGGCTTGGACGAGATCGATCAAACGGTTGCGACGTATTTCGGTTTAACCCCGGCCGATCTCCATACATCGCGGAAGACACGGACGATAGCGCTGGCGCGCGGCATTGCGATGTATCTTGCGAGAAAGCATACGGAAATGAGCTTTCCGGAGATCGGCCGCTTTATGGGCGATAAGAACCATTCGACGGTGATCCTGGCCAACCGCAAGATCCAGAAGTTGATGGACGCCGATGAACTGGTGAGTCGGCAGACACCGGCCGGCGTGCGCGAGGAGCGGCTGCGCTCGATCATCGAGAAAATCGAGCAGCAACTCGGGCGGTTCGCCCAACGCCAGATGTCCGAGGTTCAGCCGAAGGCAGTGGTTGAGGATATGGAATCGTCCTTGGCTATGCCCTCCTTGGAAGTGGCTTCGGCGCGGCTGGTTGCCGGATAAGTATAAAGCGACCGAGAGGTAATTACCCTATTCCGGTTGTCCTTTTTTCCATCGCGCATACCTTCGCGGCGGCCTGTGGATTGGGGAAGCCGCGACCTGATCAAGAAAAGCAATTCTTATTATCTGTGGTACGTTAAGATTTGAGCCTCGGTGGGGCATTGAATTTAAGCAACTTCCAAGAGATTGCCGTTTTTTCATGCAAGAATCCCCGAGGAGGCTTATACCGAAGTCGTTTCCTTAATGCGTTTGTAACTATCCATCATTTCTATGCTTATGAATTTTGTCCTGATTGTGTTTTCTGGATTTTGTAATTGGCACCGATGATGCTGTAGCCTTGCCTAAGGCGCGGTTGACCTGGTTGATCGTCTGGGTGTGCGGACTAGTTCCGTTTACCAGACACCATTCCCGTGTCGGCGAATGGGAGCGGTACTGATCAAAGGATATATTTGCTGCTGATTTGAACCGTTTGGTCCGATAATTTGGGTGAATTCCGGTTGATCTATCTTCAAGGGTTTGAGCGAACAAGGGCTCGGTGAATTGTCAGACGTTCGACCAACGCGGAGTCATGGGCTATGGCGTGGTAGTTCGTTGGGCAACGAGCGGTTCACAAAAATATGGGCATGATGTTGTCCCTGCGAAGGGTGTTTTTTAACGCGACATGGATGAAGGAGATGTGCAGATGTTACGACAGGTTCGAGTGTGCAAATTTGCTGTTTTGACGGTGCTCGGGATTTCGACGCTGGCGGCCGGCTGCGTGCCCGACAATTTGTGGTCGGATATCTGGGGTTACACGATTATCGACGGGACGGCGGCGGTGTTGCGGGATGCGCTGCTGGGTCTGTTGGGACTGTAGGCGGAATCTGTCCTGATGCAGACTGGAGGCTGGCCCATAAGCACGAAGCCTTTCAGCCTCCGGGACGATAAAGGTCCGCTTCCAGGAGGTATAAACATGCACGCATGCAAGCGACAGACAATATGGATGGTTACGTTCGTACTCGGTCTGACGGCCAGTGGGTTCGGGTTGGTCCGAGCCGGTGAAAAGGAGGCGGCCGCGGCGGGTGGAGAATTCATGGAGACCCCGCGAGTTTCCTTGGCCCAGGAGGTCTCGACTGAGCAGGTGACTCTGGTGGAGGAAGAAAAGCAGGATGGTTGCCCCTTCAGTCTGGGGTTATCGTATGCTTTGTATTCGGATTATATCTTCCGAGGAGTCAATTTTTCCGAGCCGGACGGAGAGGGGCGGGAGAAGTTGAATCATCAGATGACGGTGAGCCTGGATTGGGACACCGGCAAGTGGGGGACGCTTGGGTTCGATACCTGGTTTGAGTGGTACGCCGGGCAAAAAATGATCGATCCGGACCGGGGCGGCCAAAACCTGCAAGAGGTTGATTACACGATTCGGTGGAGTTACCCGCTGGAAGCCATCGCAACCGACCTGACGATCGGGTATACCTATTTCCTTTTTCCGAATCTGGCCCATACCTTGCGGCAGGATCGCGCCCGGGGCAACAATAACGATGACCGCACCCATGAATACTGGTTTTCCTTGGAGCATAACGACGCCTGGATGTGGAAGGGCTTGTTTCCGGATAATGAAGATGGGGTGTTGAACCCGTCGTTCCTTTTCGCCCATGATGTCGGATGCATACTTGGGACGTGGATGGAATTCGGTCTTAGTCATGGCTTTGAGGTGCCGGGTATCGAGTATCTGACCGTGACCCCGGGCTGGAAGGCGGCCGCCCAGTGCGATTACTGGAAGCACGGATTCTTCCTGGTCGGAGATACGTGGTCGCTGTCAGTGGAATACGATCTGGCCGGGGCCTTGAAGCTGCCCAAGTGGGCCGGGTCGCTGACCCTGGCGGGTGAGCTGTATTTCTTTAATGCGTGGGGCAATTTCGAGGGGCCGGATACCAACGGCCAGATCCGCGGGCAAGACGAATTCTGGGGCGGGATGACCGTCAACTGGGGCATAGGCGGCTGACGGTTTCCTTCGCACGAGAAAATTCCAAATCAATGCAACCAAACGCCGGACCTCGTCCGGCGTTTTTTTTGGTCACGACATGGCGAGTTCTTTTGGGAAGCCCCTAAAGCGGACAACGGCTCGATGAAAACTATCCTCGGCATGGAGGGTGGCATGGGCAGACGATTGGCACGCGTCGGCGGGAGAAGGGTCTGCCCGTGTATTGAAGAAGAGTTGTCGGCGTTATGGTCAAAACTCGCCGTATGTGTTTAGCGACATTCAAAGCCCACTGGCGCGCACCATCAGAACCCCAAGCGGGAGCGAGGGGCCGAAGTTGGGTGGTTTTCCGATGCCGGATACGTCATACCACATCGGCCCACTCGCTTCCGCTCGGCGTTCGGATTGCATGGCCGCTAAACACATGCAACTCGCCAGAGTTTTAACCCCGCGTTGGCCTTGTGCAAAGCGGGGCCTCATGGCGCTCTCTCTTTCCCCACGCCCGGGGCGGCGGAAGCCATCTACGTAGAAGTACGTATATAAAATTAATTGGAATTTTCGGATTTTCTCTCTTGACAGGCTTGCTTGGGCGGATTATATTATAAGCGTGGATTGAAGGAGGTAAAGGAAGGGCTTGGGTAGGTAAGTAGGGCAATGGGTGATGCGGCTATTTTGTACATGGAGAGCCCAACAGCCCAACAGCCCAACAGCCCAACAGCCCAACAGCCCAACAGCCCAA
>CAZXSA010000181.1:0-10416 GCA_964642815.1 uncultured Planctomycetales bacterium
CCATCATGCCACGCCACCCCTGCGGCGCATAGATGGGGTTCGTTAAGCGGACACATAGGATGTTCAGAAACTGACCTTTCTCGCCATATTATTTACGACGCAAGATACGGTCGAGTCGTGCTGTCAGATGATTGGGGTCAGTTGTCTCACATTCCCAGATCACTTCCACGTACCAGTTCTGTAGCTTCAGTCGATAATGATTGCGTTTATCACGTTCGACGTTATCTTTAAATTTCTTGGTCCAGAATACACTACGTGATTTAGGTGTGTAGGCATACCTGCAACCGACATGACGATGCCAAAAACAGCCGTGAACGAAGATGGCCACACGATATCGTGGTAACACTATATCAGGAGAACCGGGCAGATAGCGTTGATGCAAGCGAAAGCGATATCCCATTCGATGAAGAATCGAACGGACGATCTTTTCGGGCTTCGTATCACGACTGCGAATCCGTGACATGTTCCAACTTCTACGTTCTCTACTCAATCTGTCAGTCATTAGCCCACCGTCCCGGTATCCTTGAGCAATTGCAGGACAATATCGGCTATCTGCCTTGCAAGAAGCGGCGGTACTGCGTTACCAACTTGGGCATACTGGGCGGTGCGCGGGCCACAGAAAAAATAGTTGTCCGGAAAGGTCTGTAGGCGGGCGGCCTCTCGCACCGTCAGGCTTCGACATTGCGTTGGATCGTAGTGGATGTAATAGTGCCCATCTTTGGCAATGTGGCTGGTCACCGTTGTCGCGGGACGATCCGCGAGTTGAACGCGAAAGCGATCGGCAAAATTGTTGCCATCCAAGGCATCCCTAACGTTTTCGTGCTTAGGCAGAAGCAAACGTGGAAAATCAGCGAGGACGGGCGATCGCTTATGCACGAGACCGAAACAGGCGACATATAGGTAACGGTGGAGATCAGGCACTATATGTCCACGGGTTGCATGATTGCAGACGCCTTCGAGTCTTCTGTCGAGGTACCATTCCGGTGCGTATCTGATATTAGCCGGATATCTAACGTACTCGCCGCCACGATCTTTTTTCGGTGCGACTAGCTCACTCACCGTACGGATTATCTGCTGATATACCTCGTCGTCGGCAGTATCGACCCAAGTCTGATTTGTCACCTTTGCCAGATGGTCAATCCACGTTTGAGCGTTGTCGGTGGAATGGGATAATCCCGATCGGACGCGTGGCAGCCCTTCGAGAACGTCCTTTGCGGCAATTTCTGCTTGAGCTTTGAGTGTGTCCGGGAGGGCATAACCCAACACATCGGTACGGACTCCAAGCAGGATCAACCGATGGCGTGCTTGTGGAACACCGTGGTGTTCCATACGTACGACAAAGTCCTGCAACTCACCGTTATCATATGTCCTTCGGTCAGTGAGTGAGAAGATGACGTATTTAACCGATGGCTTGCCCGGACGACCGGTGTGAACGGTTCGCCCCTCGCGATGCAGCGCATGTATAGGTTCTCTGAGGTCGTAAAGTATTCGTTCGAAAACCCGCTGGTTCCGCAGTGTCGCCGAAAGAAGCCCTTTGACATTCTCCATCACGAAAACCGATGGCTGGTGTTCCGCGATCACCTGAAGATATTCAACATAGAGATATTGGCGGTGGTCATTGTCGGGGACATAGTCCACATTTCCCTTGTTGCGGGAGCGACCGGCCAGTGAATACGCTTGGCAGGGAGGGCCGCCGATCAGCACCCATGTCTCGGTACCGGCCAGAGCATTGGAAATTCGCTCACGCACGGCCGATCTGTCCTCTTTCCCCAGTTCCGCTTTCCACGCCTCTGATATCGCGGTTTCCGCTTCGTTTGGATAGCGGTCGAACAGCGTGTCCAGGCGCTGCTTCATAGGTGTTTCAGTGTCTGCCAATACCCTGTAATAGTCTGACGGTAGTTCATCGCCGAACTGGCGAACGAAACTGCGAAGTTGCAGCGTAGTATGTGCATGGAGGTCTTTTTCAATCGATAGCTTCACGCGAAAGGGGTGCTCGCCATCGCGATTACGGCATGCACTGAAACCTTCGCCCAAGCCACCGGGGCCAGCAAACAGATCGATAACCGGGATGAACGATCCCCGTGCCATGGAGTTGTTGCTCCAAATTGTTCGTCTCATAGGTTATTTGGACGATCATACTTTTCGCGTCGGAAGCGTCCGCATCCTGCCCCAACTGCCTTAAATATATTATTTTACCGTGCATTACGCTGATTAGAAAGAGCGAAAGAGTTGTTTCATATGGCCTTATGTCGTCGGCCTGATAAGCGTGACGGGGATTTACTTCGCCTCCAAGGAAACGGATGGTGTGCATCCACCACTACGATTCGGGTATTCACCTGTGTTGGATACCCGCACCGGCTGAATGGCTTAACGCTTTGCGGTTAGAAAAACCCGTACCGCCCCGGCTCCCCCTGCCGAAACACCCCGTTGTGTTCTTATGGAAGGCACCATACGGGGCCATTGGTAATCGGAGGATGGATATGCGGACATCAAAAACGCCAATAGCCACGGGGCGGCGAAAAGACCGACCCTTCGGGAAACCCGCCAAGGTTTTCCCCCTTAATACATTTCTTCATTTTTTCATTAATTCCGTCCGTCTCCGTGTCCTCGGTGTTCTCAGTGGTAAAACCAAAAAGCGCCAAACGAAGCCAAACCACCTCCGAATCCGTCATAATACCATGCCACAGAAAGAGATACGTCGGCTAGTGATTACTAACTTACGAACACTTTTACGGGTAAACTCCGTCGGGCGGGTATCTCTCGCTCACTCGTTTCGAGCGGGTCCGAATGGCGACCCTCGCTTGCCCGCCACGACCCGCCACGGCGAGGTAAACTCCTTCGGGCTGGTATCCCTTGCTTACTCTCGCTCACTCGCTTACTTGCTGGCTGGCTGGTGTCCCTCGCTCGCGCGTCGGGCTGGTATCCCTTGCTTACTCGCTCACTCGCTTACTTGCTTACTCGTTCCCTCGCCCGCCACGGCCTGCCCAGGCGAGCGCGGGTAACCGCGCGAGGGAAGATGTCGTGGATAGGGTCGCAGGGTATGATAGGAGAACCTCAAACATCGACCGGCCGTGTAAGTCGGCCGGGACTACACGGATACAAAAGATCATCATGACAACCATACGAACAATGGGTTTTATCCTTGTGCAATTCGCCGCATACTGTCTCGCGCAGGAAACGCGGCCGGTCCGTTTCCCCGACCGGCCGTATGTCCTGCTCGACGCCCGGGAACTTGCGGACCTGCGCAAAGCTCTCGGCCGGCCCGGCTGGAAAGCCGACCTGTACCACATGCCGCGAAAAATCAGGACCGTGAGTGCCGGCTTCGGAACGCGCTGGAACGCCGACCTTTGGCTTAAGCGTGGAATCGAGATCCCCGCCCGCGGCGGCCATTACCACCATTTCTTCTGCGACGACGGCGACCGGCTCGAATTGCCGACCGATCAACGATTCGTGCCCGGGCCGTACCGATGCCCGAAGTGCGGCCGCTCCTATACGGGGCCACGCTACGAGGATGCGCTGCGGAGGGAGGCACACATGTGGCTGGCCCAGGCCGCGTTTGATTTGGCCCTGGTCGCGGCCATCGAAGCCAAACCGGAATACGCCGCCCAAGCCGCGGAGATCCTATTGAAGTACGCCGAGGCCTATCCCGGCCCGCACACCAACTTAACCACCGGCGGCATCCTGTATCAATCCCTGTGCGAGGCCATGTGGATTATCCCGCTCGCGCAGGCCTATGACCTGATCCACGACACCCTGACAAGTGCGCAACACGGGACGATCGAATCGTTCTTGCGCAGCGCCGTTGAAGGCATCGGCCGCTGCGGCATCGGCGGCAATTGGGGCTCGTGGCACCTGTCCGCCGTCGGCGTCGTCGGCTACGCGATCCAGGCCCCCGACCTGATCGACTGGGCCACCCGAAACTTCAAACAGCAGATCCGCGAGCAACTTGGCGATGACGGGCTCTGGCCCGAATCGGTCCACACGTATCACTTTTTTCCCTTGCGCGCGTTTGCGGCCTTCGCCGAGGCCGCGTGGCACACGGGCACCGACCTGTATCGCTGGGAAGGCAAACCGGGCAAATCGCTGATGAGCATGTTCACCGCGCCCATGCACTACGCCTATCCCAACCTGCGGCTGCCGGCCATCAACGACGGCTGGTTCGAGTCGTTTCTCCCGACGGATTTATACGAGCTGGCGTATTACCGCTCCAAGAATCCCAAGTTCGCCTACGTACTTGCGAACGGTTATAGGCCGGAGGCGGTACCGGCGGGGACCGCCATGGATATGGGCAGCGACGTACCACCACGCAGCGGCCTCTATGCGTTCCTGTTCGGCGCAGCCGTACCGACGGACGTACCATCATGGTCCGCATCGTCGATCGATTTTCCCGTGCTGGGCATCTGCATTTTACGCTCGGCGAATGGTGCGATGTTGACCTTTGATTACGGCCGCTTCCTCGGCCATGGGCAACTCGACAAAATGGGCATCACGCTCTACGCCCACAACACGCTCTGGGTCGCCGACTACGGCACGGTCGGCTATGGCGCGCCGATCCTGCCATGGTACACCTCGACCTTCAGCCACAACACGGTCGTCGTCGATAACCAGAGCCAGAAACGCACGAAGGAGCACAACGCCGACCTCTGGCTTGGCCATGCGGACATCGAGGCCGCTCGATCGCGCACGACCGAAGCCTACCCAGGCGTAACCCACACGCGCACGGTCATTCGGGTACACGATTACTTCGTTGTAGTTGACGAATTGGCCGGCACGACAGCGCATACGTATGACTTGTACCTGCACGCCGAGGGTGAATTGTCCCTGACGGAAGACTCGGACACTCAGGCAACCATCGAACCACCATCCCCATGGATCAAGAATCTCCGCATCGCTGCGCCCCGCCGCACGGTTGAAGCCCGCTGGACCAGGGAGGATAACGGCCTGGCGGCGGTCATAATCGGCGAAGCGATCACGCCGATACGCGGCCTCTGCCCGGCCGAAAGCGGCGCGCGTATGATACCGATCCTGATCGCCCGTCAGACCGGCCATTCCGCGACGTTTCACACGGTCCTGATGCCGTTCAGGAAATCCGTGAATCTGTCCGCCACCGCCCTCCCGAACGCCCTCGAGATCCGCCACGGTACCATCGTCGACCACCTGAACTTGTCGCCCAACGCTCCTCCTACCCTCACCCGAAAACCACTTAATGCCTCAGGAGCACAATAATCGGCGCGGCCGGGGCGACCCGCCGTCGGCATTGGCGAAAAGCGAATAATGATGTTACATATAAGGCCTCACGAACCGGATGGTCATAAAATCAACAACGACAGGTGAAACATGGCGGAACAAACGCTTCGGATCGGGATCATCGGCGGTGGGTCGATCATGCGGCAGCGGCACATGCCGGGCCTGAAGGCCATCGAGGGGGTGGAGATCGTGGCCGTCTGCAACCGGCACTATCAATCCACGCGGGAGTTCGCCGAGGAGTTCGGCATCGAGCGGCGGGTGGACCGGTGGGAGGATATCGTGGCCATGGACGACGTGGATATCGTCTGGATCGGGACCACGCCGTATATGCATTGCCCGATCGTCCTGGCCGCCCTGGAGGCGGGCAAGCATGTCTTCTGCCAATCGCGGATGTGCCTGAACCTCGACGAGGCCCGGCAGATGGCGGCGGCCGGGGCGAAACATCCTGATCGGCATGTGCGCTTCTGCCCGCCGCCGATGGGCATGGGCGGGGATCGGGTCATGCAACGACTGCTCACAGATGAGCGCGTTGTCGGGGATATACGCCAGATGTTTCTGAGCAGCGCGAACGGAATGCTGCTGGATCCGGAATTCCCGCTGCACTGGCGACTGGACAAGGAGCAATCCGGGCAGAATGTCTTGACCGTTGGGATCTATCTGGAGGTACTCGACCGCTGGCTCGGCCGTACCTCGGCGGTCACCGCGGTCAACCGCTCGTGGACGCCGACGCGGATCCATCCGTATACGCGACAGGCGACGGCGGCCGAGCTGCCGGAGTCGGTCAACATCATCGCCGAACTGGCCAACGGCGCGATCGGGGTTTACCTGTTCAACGCCGTCAGCGGGCACGCCCCGACCGATCATCTGGCCGTCTGGGGCACGAAGGGTACGATCGTCTACGATTTCAACAACGACGAGACCCAGGAACGGATCGAGACCGGCGGCATCGAGGGCAAAGGTATGGAGCCGGTGGAAATCGGCGAGCAGGAGCGACGGGCCTGGACGGTGGAGGCGGACTTCATCCGGCTGGTACGCACGGGCGAACAAGGCGATTCGATTCTGCCGGACCTGCATGCCGGCGTGCGGTACATGACCCTCATCGACGCGATTCATCGCTCGGCGGCCGGCGGTCGGCGGATCGAGATACCGGCCGACAATGAACTTGAACGAACAGGTTGAAGCATTATTGAAATTCGCCCGCTTCCCCAATCCCCCCGCCTCTGAAGACACGGCCCCCCCTTCGAGAGCGAGATGGCCCGGTCGCCGGTTGCCGGGGGCACTTGGGGTGGTTAAAGTGTTGATACCGGCCCCCCTGCCGGTACGGGAAGTGAGGTTTTTTAGAAAGGCGGTTCGCAAGGTGCGTGCTTATTTCCGAGCGATTTTGATCGGCCTGCTGGGTGTCGGTGGTCTTTTAGCCGGCTGTTCGATGGGTGGAATACCGGTCAATTATTACCTGAACTTGTTGATCAAGGACACCGGCGGAGATCAATTCGCCAATCCCGGGGGATTGATCATACGCATGGCCAATACCAATTCGGGCAGTTTCGACGAGGAAGTGGATCTGCTGATTTCCTATCGCGCCACCGACGGGTCCGGAACGACCACTCTCGAACAGGTCACCATGACCTGTAGCGCGGCAGAGGTTTTGTGCGATATGCGCGTGGAGGATTGCCCGGTACGGGTTGAGGCCCTTCAGGAACGCCGTTATGACACGGTCGGAAGGCTTCAAGGTGTCCGGGAACTGAGCGGGGTCGAGTCTTTCAGTTTTGAGGAAGGCGAATTCGAGTGTGGGGGTTTCGTCGTGTACCAATTCTCCGAATCGGAGTACACGGCATTCGCCTATTGACCGGCGGAACTGGCCGGTTTGCGTCCGAGCGTACTTTCATTTCCATTAATTCGTTGGGCAGCGTGTTGCTTTCACCGGGGCCAGCGATTGGCCCCACTTAAACACGTCTTGAATATCGTGTAATCGGCATTATCCACGTCGCCATCGCCGTCGAGGTCGGTGTTTTGGCAAGCGGGCGTGCAGGGGATGCCTTTGCCGCTGAGACACACCTGCAAGTAGCCGAAGTCTTCCAAATCCACATCACCGTCACCATCGAAATCGGTCCTGTTCGTCCAGGAAGCGGTGTTGAGATTAGCGTCCTGGGCGACAACGGTTAGCTCCCTGGTCTCCGCCGCGATGGCTCCCGTCCAGGTATTGTTCACCTCCGCGGTCAATCCCATGCAGAAGGGCGCGCCGGCGGCGGTTGGATCGCTGCCATAATAGGCGTAGACGGCCACGGCGTCGTCGCTACCCAGTTTCACAACCACGTCGGTCTGGGTGCCTTGATCCACGAGGGTTACGTTACGAATTACCGGCGGCTGCAAATCGGCCATCTTGTTGAGCGCCCAATCAGGCCAAGTCCGATCGGGATCATACACGTCGTGATAGTCGTATTCGGGATGCCCGCCGGCACGGTTCACCTCGCGGTTGAGGTTATCGCCGACGACTCGAATACGAGCGGCATCGGAAGTGCCGAGCGGGTAGCCGGGGGAGACAAATTGCTGGTTGTGGATCGTGGGGATTCCGCCGCGCCATTCGCCCGGATTGACCTCCGTTGGTCGCCAATGATAAGCCATGAGACGCGACCCCACGCAGTCATGAGCAATCGGATCAACGCTGGCGGTGACGGCGCCCTGGTAATAACCCTTGTATCCGGCGCCTCCGTCCGATTCGCCACCCCAGATGCCGTCGCAAATGACCAGATATTTCCGCAAAGGCATGCTGGAAAGCGGCTGATTATGGCCTTGCCAGTAAAGCGTGGCCCTCTGGAGGTCGCCCAGATCGCGCCACATCAGGTCGTTGCCGAAACCACTCTTCTGGTACAGGGTGGCGGCCGGATTACGGCGATGGTGGCTGACGCGAACGAGATTCTGGCCGTAATACGATTCGGGATACGTGCTGATGAGCGTCACTCCCACCCAGTTCTTCATGGCGAGGGTGTTGACGTTCATCATGTGCACTTTCATCTTGGGGATGTTGATGATGACATCGGCGTCGAAGATGCGGTTATTGACGGCCCACCAGCGGATGATGTTGCCGGTATTGGCGACATCGACCGTATCGCGCCGCGGATTGGCCGTGGTGCCGAAGTAAAGGTTGCGCTGGGTCGCGCCATATCCCGTGCAGACATCATCATAACGGTTGGTCTGATTATCGGTATAGGAAGAGCCCGCATAGGCGCTATGGCCGCCGAGCGTTACCCAGCGCCAATCGCCGCGGTCGTGCAGATCGGCCCGAGTGATGCTGACTCCCGGCCAGAGGGCGTTGAGGGCGTCGATGAATTCCTGGGTATAGCCTTGGGCATCGAAGACGAGAAAAGTCGGCTCGCGGTTTCCGTCGGCAATGGTGATTTCGGCGGCGCCGGCTAAAGCGCACATATCCACGATAGGTCGGATAAAGGCGGGTGGCGGACAATCGTAATCGCGTTCCTGGACCACGTTCGGCTTGAGCAGCACCTTGTCGCCCGGCGCAATCAAATCGCGGAGCGGGTTGTCGGCGGGCCCGAGATGAAGGTCCAAAACCGTGCGCCAGACAAGGTTGTAGGCCGGGTTGATCTCCGGACCGTAGGGCATGTTTGAAACCGGGCAGTATTCCGGCGTGGGATAATTGGCCTGTAGGGGATCGCGGCGAAAGGCCACCACCGCCTCCTGATCGGAAAGGCTCAACATTCGAGATGCTCGAGCACCGGCCGCGCTTCGCATGGGGACATCGGCCAGCACGGACGGAGTCATCGGATCCAGGGCGTTGCGGGTATATTCGTAGGCTTCCACGCTGGCCCATAACAAGGCATAGATGAGCGAGGCCACGAACACGGTTCGACCGGCGATCAGCGCTTTTCGGGCAAACCGGCGGGAGCGGGGATGAGGATACGGATGCCGGCGACAATGGCGATCGATCATGGCGGATGGCAGAATGGCGAAAGCCCAGGAACCGACATTGGCGGCGGCCGCCCGCTGACAGGGATAGACCAGCCGTCGAGGCTGCGAGCCGCTGCGCCAGAGCAGCCACAACAATGAACCCAAGGCAATGGCCACTTGATGACGCAGGAAAAACAAGCATATTCCGCGCAAAAGGCCGTTCTTTTCCGGAGAAGCCGGCGGGGCATGACTCGTTACGGATTCATCCTGGACCCATTCGCGTGCTTCTGACATATCTCCCCTCCTCGGTAAAGACCCCTCCAGCATTATACCAGATGGGCCCCGTCAGTCACCCCGGTAATATCCGAAACCGTCGCCGGACTGGAACCGCCATGTGTCATCATGAATACACTCGGGCAATCCGGGAGCGAGGTCGTGTGAGGGATGTATTTCCGGCGATTTACGCTCCGCCGCTGAGCACGAAGATGGCCTCCTCGGCGAGCAAGTTGGGGGCGAGGCGCACGGGCGTGCGTCGGCGACCGATCAACGGGATACGCCGATGCACGCGAATTTGATACCGCCGGCAAAAGGCGTCGAAATCGCGAATGGTCAGATAGTGCCGGTTGGGTGTATCGTACCAGGTAAAGGGCAGGTTTTCGGATACGGGCATGCGGCCGGTCAACAGGATGTTAAGCCAGCTCCTCCAGTACGCGAAGTTGGGGAAGCTGACGATACCGAAGCGCCCAATCCGGAGCATTTCCCGGAGAACCTCGAGCGGACGGTTCAAGGTCTGGAGCGTCTGGGAAAGCACCACGTAATCGTAGGATTTCGTAGCGAACATGGAAAGCTCGTTTTCGATATCCAGATCGAGTACTTCCAGGCCGCGCTCGATACATTCGCTGATGGCCTCCTGGTTGACCTCCACGCCTCGGGCGGTGACGCGCCGATTCCGGATCAACCGACTGATCAGCGTGCCCCGGCCGCAGCCGAGATCGAGTACGCTGCTGCCCGGAGCGATCAAATCCTCGATACGGTCGTAATCGACACGTTGACGAGCCCAGGCCGTGGGCACCACCGGCTTGTGATCGTAAGGTTCCGTATCGGCGCTGTTGCGGATCATGGGCTGCCCGCCGGCGGAAACCAGAAACCCGCGAATCAACCGGCCCAGTACCTCCGGCTCCAGCAAAAAGGCATCGTGGCCGTAAGGCGAGTTGACCTCCGAATAGGTCACGTTCTTGCCGCGGGCCAGCAAGGCATTGACCAGTT
>CAZXSA010000182.1:0-10364 GCA_964642815.1 uncultured Planctomycetales bacterium
CCTGCTCGTGCAGGGCCCGGCCGTCGAACCAATGCACGCTGAGCAAGACCAAATCAAACGGCCGATCCTCCAGGTAACGCAGGATCCGATCCATCTGCCCGGGTTGATAACAGATTTCGATACCGTGGCCGATGAAGACGCGATCCCCGTACTCGGCCCGCAGCCGGGCGACATCCGCGGCCAGCCGGTCATAGTCGTATTCGCAGGTAGACCATTCAACCGGATGGGTGTCGAAGTGGTCGGTGAAGGTCAAGCCGGCCAGACCGACGGCCAGCGCCTGGCGGACGTTGTCGGCCGGATCGGCCTGACTGTCCATCGAATAACACGTATGCAAATGCTGATCGTACAAACCCATAAACCAATTCCAGCCTAACGGCCGCTGGCATATCGGCCGCCAAGGATTATACTATGCCTCCAAGTCTATGGAAGCGACCGATGTTATAAACGAAACCGGCACCACCGCCCTTCCGCCGGGTGGAGCCGATCCGGGCATCCTGAACCGACTGAAGTTCGGACTGGTGCGTGGTTTCCTTTGGGGCTGGGCTCGATGCTTCTCCCTCACGGGGCTGTACCTGCTGGGTCAATGGTTCGGGGTCTGCGAGTGGCTGCTCAATTACAAACGCCGCGGGCGGTTTCGGGCCCGTCTGCGGGATGCGATGGGCGATACATACGACCCGCGCGACCCGCTGATCCGCCGGGCCTGCCTCGACCACTTCACCCGTACCCGTTGCGATAAAATCTTTTACCTGATTTTCGACAAGCTGCCCCGCGAAAAAATCCTCCACCGAATCAAGTTTCATAACCGCGATCTGCTCGACAAATGCCTGCAGCGCGGCCGGGGCGTCTACGTGGCGCTGAGCCATTACGGCAGCCATCATATCCTGATCGTGCTCACGACCCTGCTGGGTTACAAGGTGGCCGGGGTGCGCGACCCGAACGAAGGGCCGTTGCGGCGGTACATGCAAAAGAAATACGAGGATAGTTTTCCCGAATTCCGCCATATCCGGTTGTTCTTCTCGGAGACGTACCCGCGCGACCTGTACCGTTGTTTTCGCGACGGATACATTCTGGGTACGGCCCTGGACGTGGGGCGACCGCGCGGTTCACACCTGCGAACCGCCAAGGTCAATTTCTTCGGCCGGGAGCGGGAATTTTTGACCGGCACCATGCAGATCGCCTTGCGTTGCGGGGCACCGATCCTGCAGGCCTTCGTCGCCAGCCACAAGAACTTCTATTTTCATATCTACATCGATGGCCCTCTGGCCGATCCCGCCATCGAATCCGACGAAGAGGCCATCCTACAGGGGGTCATGCAGCGCTACGCGGACAACATCGCCGAGCACATCCGACAGCACCCCTCGAACGTCAGTAAAAGCTGATGACCCCGGCCTCGCTTGCGTGGATTGGACCGTTCAGACCTGAATATCGATATGCCGGAGCTCGTCGGCGTCCTCGTTTTCCCGGCTGGAATCATCTTCCCGTAATAGTTCGGCTTCGTTCTCGGGTGACGAAAACGCGCGGCCTTGGCCCCCGCCGCCCTGGCTGTCGGGGCTGATGCGGGTATCCTCGTCGGTGGTTTCCACGGTGGTATCCGCCTCGTCGATGGCCTTGCTCTGTCGCTGGGCGGCGTTCACCTGCTCGGCTCGGGCGGAGTCCTGGGTAACGGAAGTCTGCCGCTGGGTCAAGTGGCTTTGCAGGATCGAACCCACCAGGTTGGGCGGCAGCGATGATGGCGAGGAGGTCATGGCCGGGACACTCCAAATGGTCGCTCGTCGGCGATAACCAATGGAAACATCCCGCCCGGCGAGCTGAACGACGGCGGTATTCAGAACCTTATTCTATATCGGTCATTAAGGGTGCTTTTCGCCAGTGACTCGCCGGAGCAGACCGGGGGCTATGCGTCGAACTGGAGTTCTCCCTTGCGTTTAAGCTGATGGCGAAGGCGGTTCATGATCCCGGAGTGCATCTGGCTGACCCGGCTTTCGGACAGGTCGAGGGTGGCCCCGATCTCCTTCATGGTCATCTCCTCGTAATAATAGAGGACGAGGATCAGGCGTTCGATACGGGTCAGGCCCTCCATGACCGCCCGGTGGAGATCGCTGCGGATCATCTTCTGACTGGGGTTTATGCTCTTGCGGTCCTGGAGAACGTCGATTTCCTGGAGCTCCCGGCTGGAATCGGTTTCATGAAACTGACGTGACAGGGAGACAAGGGAAACGGCGGTGGCGTCCTTGATGAGCTTATGGAGCTCGGCGCGGGTAATCTGCATCTGGGCGGCGATTTCATCCTCGGTGGGCACGCGGCCGAGTTCGGAGCGAAGCATCTTGGTCACGTTGTCGAGCTTGTGAGCTCGGCTGCGAACCAACCGCGGCACCCAGTCCATGGTCCGCAGTTCGTCCAAAATGGCCCCGCGAATACGCGATGAACAATAGGTCTCGAACTTCACGCCCCTTTCGAGATCGAAAGCCTCGATGGCATCGACCAGACCAAAAATCCCGGCCGAGATCAGATCGTCAACGTCCACCTCGCTGGGCAGCTTGGCCGAGATTCGATCGGCCGTGCATTTAACCAGCGGCAGGTAATATTCCATGAGTTGATTACGCAATTGTTGCGTGCCGGAGGTCTTAAACTCCCGCCATAGTTGCGTGATATCCATTCCCTCTTCGATCATCCGCATTGCCCCCCGAAAATCATGATGAGACACCGGCGGTCATTGTGGCGGCCGTGGTAGTGTTTCCCTCTTGACGATTGGCCGCTGTGCCTTCCCCGGCGTTCTCGCCGGCTCCGTTCGCGGCATCTTTGCGATCTTCCTCATCAATCTCGCTGAACATCGTTCGGTGCATGGCCAGGACATGTTCATCGATGACACGATTGGCGACCCAACCCGTGAATAACCCGAGAAGGAAGAAGATAAACATGGCTGATATCGCCCGGAAGATAATCACGTCGTGCGGAATTTCGGCGGCCATACCGAGACCTACCGTGACGGTAAAGGCCAGGAAGCCCAGAGCCGCGCCGCACAAACGTACCATAAGTGAGTATCCTTCTCGCCAGGGACAGACGATGGTCCAACCCGTTTTTAACGGTCAATTGGGACGGTGGGTTTAGTTGATTGTTTGCCGCTCCGCCGGCAGGTGGCGACGGCACCGGGCGGGCCGGTCACAGGAACATGTTCATAACCCGATAAAAGAGGCTCTCCGGTTCCTGAGACTGCCCAAACTCGCGAGCCAGGCGGGCCGTGGTCGCCATCAGGCAGGTACAGGCGGAACATCGCGGATACTGCAGAATAACCGGGCGACGCTGGCGAACGGCGGCGGGGACATGTTCATCAAGAAGGATGTACCCATAATCATTGATCGGCAGGTGCAAAAAGCGGGCGGCTACCCCGGCCAGACGCTCGAAGGTGTCGCGGCCTTCGCGGCGACTTTCGGCCATATTGACGATCAGGCCGATACCGGCGGCGTCTTGGCCGGTACCGCGGCGGTTGTTCTGATCCCAGACGAAGGCCTTGACGGCGGCATAGGCATCGGTAATGGCCGTGGGTTCAGGCGTGGTGACCACCAGGATGGTGTCGGCCGCCGCCGCGAAGGTCAACACATTGGGAGATATCCCCGCCCCGCAATCGAGCACAATCAGATCGTATCGGTTTGCAAGACGGTGGATGGCGTTCAGCAACTGGTGCCGCTCGAATTCCGACAGGCCGGCCATTCGCGCCACGCCGGAGGAACCGGGCACGAAATCCATCCCCCCCGGACCCGCCATGATGATCTCATCCAGATCGCGCCGCCCGCCAAACAGGTCCGACCAGGTGGCCGTCGACTCCAGACCCAGTACAAGGTCGGCGTTCGCCAGCCCCATATCCAGATCAAATAAAAGGATACGGTAGTTGCGGGCCGCCAGGGCAATGGACAGATTGACCGCTACCTGAGTCTTGCCGACCCCGCCTTTGCCGCTGGCCACGGCGATGATATGCGCCCGCCGAGCCGCCGTTGTCGCCGGCCGCGGCCCTTCCATCAATTGCCGAAGCTGATAAGCCTGATCCATCGGGTTTTCGTGATCGTTACTGACCATCCCTGGCCTCCCGGTCACCCCCGACCGTTGAGGACCCGCTGAGCTGCCGCGGACTCCTTGACCGACGCGGCATAAGCATTCCAGACAGACTACGCGATATGGTTCACCGCCGCCGATGGCCGCAAGGGCCTATGCCGCGAGGCACGCCCCAGCACCATCTCCGCGATTCGACGACGATGACTGACTTCAATATCATCCGGCACATCCTGACCCGTGGTCAGATAGGACATGCGCATCCGTAGACGGGTGATTAAATTGAAAATAACGCCGATTCCCACGGCTTCATCGACCTTGGTGAAGACCACCCGATCAACTCCCAGCGGAGCAAAACGCTCGGCCACCTGAACCATCAGCCCTGGATGCGCGGCGCAGGACAGCACCAGATGCACTTCCAGTGGGTCAGGGACGGCGGCCGGTCGATCGGATCCCTCGGGGCGCGGCTCGACCGACGGCGCGGGACGAAGCTCGGCGGCCGTCGAGCGTACGGCGTCGAGGAATCGCTTCAACTCCTCGAGACGCTGTCCGTCGTTCTGGCTTCGGCCGGTGGTATCGATCAGCACCAGATCAAGATCGCTCAGCGAACGGATGGCCGCGACCATTTCCTGCGGGGTAAGGACCACTTCCAGGGGAAGCTTCATGATCTGTGCGTAGGCTTTCAACTGATCGACGGCGGCTATGCGATAAGTGTCGATGGTAATCAAGCCGACCCGTTTGTTTTCCCGCAGTTTGAAATGGGCGGCCAGCTTGGCGATGGTGGTGGTCTTGCCGACACCGGTCGGTCCGACGAGGGCCACGTACCGAGGCGTTCCGTCGGTATTCAGTTGCACCGGCTCGGCCTCGGGAAGCATTCGCTCGATGGTCTCGACGAAGACGGCCGGCACCAGGCGCCGCAAGGCTTGTTGCTCGGCGGCGTCATCCTCCTTCGGTTCCGCGACGGGAGCGCGACCTTTGGGGACCGGCCGGCGGGCGCGTAATCCGATTCGGCATTCAGCCAGACGCTCGCGGGCGCGGGCGAGAATATCGCGAGCGATCTCGTCGGCCACGGCGTTTTGAATCAGACAGGTGTAGTAATCGCGAAGCTCGGCCGGCTCGTCCGGCGGACCGGGCGACACGCCGGCCGAATCGGCGGAGGATCGGTTTAAAAGCTCGCGGACCATGATCCGCAGTTCGTCCAGCTCATTGCGCAGGGAAGGATAACTGGTATCGGCGGCCGGGACGGTCGCGTTCCATCTTCCGGAGGCCGCGCCGAGCACATCCTGTTCCAGGGACGACTCGCGCAGCCCGCTCGCGAGACCCGTCCGATCCAGCCGGTCACGTCGTGGTTCAGGACGCTCCGGACCATTCAGGAGACGACGCTCGGAGGCGGGCAACGCGGCCGCGTCCGCCGAGGCCGTAATTTCCACCACCGTTCGGGAGCCAACCCCCAATACGCCTCCCTTGCGCAAGGTGCGTGTATGCATAATCACCGCCTGATTGCCAAGATCCTGCTTGACCTTGGCCAAGGCGTCCGCCATCGAATGACCTTGATATGTTTTAAGCTTCATCCGCCATTTCCACTAAACCCAAGGACTGAACTTCAATCCCTCTTACCACTTCGTTAAACGCCAACACCGGTATCTGGGCCATGGTCGGCTCGATCAGCTTGCGAACCCACATGCGCACCTGAGGCGAGCAAAGGACCACCACCATTTGCCCGCCGGCCTGGGGCATGGACTGCTCGACGCGCCCCCGAATGGCCGCCACCAGCCGGGCTTGGGTACCCGGTGGCAGGCTAAGATAGCCGCCCCGGTCGTTTCGTTCCAGGTGGGCGTTGATCAAATCCTCGATTTTGGGATCAAGCGTGACCACGCGGATCACGTTATGGTCGTCTTTATACATCTGGCAAATCGTTCTGGCCAGAGTGTGGCGGGCATATTCGGTTAGAATATCCGTATCCTTGGTTCGCCGACCCCATTCGCCAAGGCTTTCGAGGATGGCCTCCAGGTCGCGGATGGGTACCCGCTCGCGCAGAAGGCCCTGTAAAACGCGCTGGAGATCGCCGACATTCACCACGTCGGGAATAACATCCTCAACCGCCTTGGGCGACTTCTCCTTGAGGGCCTCGAGAAGCTTGTGGGTCTGCTGGCGGGTCAGCAGTTCGTCGGCATGGCGACGAATCACCTCGGTCAGATGGGTGGCCAGCACGCTGGAGCAGGAAACGACCGTATAGTTCCGCTGCTCGGCATCGGTTTTCTGTTCCTCGGCGATCCAGCGGGCCGGTAACCCGAAAGCCGGTTCGGTCGTCTCGATCCCCGGCACCGGCCCGCCGACCATACCGTTGTCGATGGCCAACAGATAACCGGGCATGCACTCGCCTCGGGCTACCTGTACCCCGCGCAGCTTGATGACATACTGGTTCGGCTCGAGTTTAAGGTGATCGCGAACACGGATGGGCGGGACAATGATCCCCATTTCAGAGGCAACCTGCTTGCGGATGTTGGTGATCCGGTCGAGCAGGTCACCGCCCTGCTTGCGATCCACCAGGCGAATCAGGCCGTAACCCACCTCGAGTTCCATGGGATCGACGGCCAGAAGGGTCTCGACCCGCTCGGGCTTTTTGGCCTCGGTCCGAGCCTTGACCGCGGCGGCGGCGGCCGTGGCGGTCCGGGTACTGTTCAACAAAAAGGCAAAGCCTCCGCAACCGGCGGCCAGAAGCAGCAGCGGCACGCGGGGCAGGGGCGTCAGGGAGAGCATCCCGAGAAACACGGCGGCCAAGGCCAGGGCCACCGGCTTGGCGGTCAACTGGGTTAAAAGATCTTCCCCGATGTTGGATTTGGAATTGGTGCGGGTCACCAACATACCGGCGGCCACCGAAATGATGAACGCCGGGATGGCCGCCACCAACCCGTCACCGATGGTCAAACGGGTAAAAACATTGAGACAATCGAGAATACCCATGTCGTGCTCGACCATGCCGACATAGATACCGCCAATAATGTTGACGATGGTGATAATCAGACCTGCCACCGCGTCGCCCCGGACAAACTTGGAGGCTCCGTCCATGGCCCCGTAGAAGTCGGCCTCGGCGGTGATTTCCTCGCGACGGCGACGGGCTTCCGCCTCATCGATCAAGCCGGCGTTCAGGTCGGCATCAATGGCCATCTGCTTGCCGGGCATGCCGTCGAGGGTGAACCGGGCGGCCACCTCGGCGATACGGGTCGCCCCCTTGGTGATGACCACGAACTGAATAACGGTCAGAATGGTGAAGATAATCAGACCGACGGCCAGATTACCGGAAGTGACAAACTCGCCGAACACCTGGATCACCTTGCCGGCGGCGGCGGTGCCGTCCTGGGCATTGGTGAGAATCAATCGCGTGGTGGCGGTATTCAGAGTCAAACGCAGCAAAGTCACCGACAGCAACAACGAGGGGAACGAGGAAAAATCGAGCGGACGGTTGATATACATCACCGTGAGCAGGACCACCGCCGCCAGCGTGATGTTGGCCGACAACAGAATATCCAGCAGGAAGGTGGGCAGCGGGAAGAGCATCACGAATATGAGCGACAGCGCCCCGAGGGGAAACAATAACCCGCGGTGCCGTTCCGCCAGCTTGAAAGTTCTGCTCTGTCCGATGGCCATACCGGGCATGAAATACCTCTATACCCATTCATCCCCACCGCATGGCGGGGCGTTATCCTTCTTCAATCCAGCGATTCACGTTCTCTTCGGTATCCGGAAATCACCCGTTCCGGATCAATTCAATCCGACCGGGGCCGCCATCCGACGCGAGCGCCCGCCGGCTAGTTCGTACACGTAAGCCAGAATCTCCGCCACCGCCCGATAGAATTGGGCGGGAATCTCCTGCCCGACCTCGACGGTCTTGTACAAAGCCTGAGCCAAAGGCTTACGCTCCACGATGGGCACCCCATACTCGATGGCCAACTCGCGAATGTGCTTGGCCAGTAAGCCGGCCCCCTTGGCGGTCACTCGGGGGGCGTTCATGGTTCGTTCATCGTACTGGATGGCGATCGCCAGTTCGGTCGGGTTGGTGATGACCACGTCGGCCTTGGGCACGGCCGCCCGAATTCGTTTCAAGGCCATCTGCATCTGCACCTGACGACGGCGCTGCTTGACCTTGGGATCGCCCTCCATGCGCTTCATTTCCTCCTTGACCTCCTCCTTGGTCATCATGATGTCCTTCTCGGTGCGATGCCGCTGGTAAATGTAGTCGAAGATGGCCAGGATGAGCAGGACCAACGCCAACCGGATACCCAGGCGAAAAACCAGTTGAGCAGCCAAGGCCACGATCCCCAACTTATGCAGGGATGACGCGAAAACCAGCGTGTTGACCTCGTCTCGAATGGTCATGTAGGCCACCAGGCCCAGCAAGGACATTTTGGCCAGACCCATGACCAGTTGAATGAAGGCTCGGGGGCCGAACATCCGTTTGAGCCCGTTGAGCGGGTTGAGCTTGCCGAGACTGGGGCGTACCGGCTTGAAACTGAAAAGCCAGCCGACCTGGAGAAACATACTGACCAGCGCCAGGACTAGGACGAGCAACATGAGCGGCAGCACGATCAAGGCCGCCTCGCGCAAGACACCCATAAGGGTCGCGCCCATGGCGCTTACGTCCGTCGCGGTCCGATCCGCCTGAAGGCAACCGCGCGTCAGGTCCACCAGTCGGGCGAGGATCTTCTGGCCCGTATAGTACAACAGGAGCAGCCCGCCGAGCAGCACGACGGCCGCGCTGAGATCCTGACTCTTGCCGATCTGCCCTTCGTCGCGGGCCTCGGTTCGCCGACGCGGGGTCGGTTGTTCGGTTTTTTCCTGCGATGTATCCGCCATAAGCCTCGGAGCTGATGCCCCGCCCTTCCGTTAAACCCCGGAGGCCAGGCCGAGGGCCTCGCGGGTGAGGTCCAGAAAGTCGGTCAGGCCATCGAGAAATACTTTTTCAAAAGCCACGATAGTCAGCGCCATGACCAGCATGGCCACCATGAGTTTCAAGGGGAAACCGACGTTCAGAATGTTCAACTGCGGCACGGTACGGGAAACGAAACCCAGGGTCACGAACGCCAACAGCAAGGTAAGCATGATCGGTCCGCCCACGCGGATGGCGATGGTGAAGGAGGCGCCGATCATGCGCACCACCACGTCGAGGATTTCCCCGCCGGCCGCGAATTGCAGCGGGGGTACGCTTTGGAAACTGTCCAGCAGCGCTCGCACGAGAGCATGGTGCCCGCCGATTCCCAGGAACATGAAAATGGCCACCAGGTTGTAGAGCTGAACCACTTCGGCGGTCTCGGTTTCCATCGTGGGGTCAAAGCTGCTGGCCAGGCCCAGTCCGGCCTGCTGGGCGGCCGCCTGTAAACCTAACTGCACCCCGCTGAACAATAACGTCACTCCAAAACCGATCAAAATACCGATGCACAACTCACCGAGCAGACCGGTCAACACCACGGCCATCGTTACCGGGGCGGCCACCGCGGGCATCACCATCGGAAACACCGCGGCGGCCATCGCCACCGCCAACAAGGCCTTTACCTGGGTCGGCAACAGCGCGCTGCTGAACAAGGGGGCCGAAACCATCAGCCCGGCCATGCGAAACAAGACCAGCAGAAAGGCCGGCAAAAGCTGATAATGATCAAACAACGGCAACGGCATAATCGAAATCCGCTATGTGGCACCCGTCTCCCCGCTTGTCGGCCTCGTTCTAGAACGGCGAGGCCCCCAGCATGGTTCGGGCATACTCCAGCAACCGCTCGGTAATCCAGGGAACCAGCAGCAAGGAGACGGCCACCATGGCCACGATCTTAGGCACGAAACTGAGCGTCTGCTCGTGAAGCTGGGTCATGGATTGAAATAAAGAGATCATCAGGCCGACGATCAAACCGATACCCATGATCGGCGCGGAGATAATCAGGGTCAGCAGCAACGCCTCGCGTCCAAGGTCCACGGCCTGATTGATCTCCATGATTTCGCTCCTTCCTTCCCGACCCGCACCCAACGGTTCGCCTGGATCATTCATGGGATTTCACCACGGAGGCACGGAGAAAAGTGAGTTTAATGAAAACAACAAGCATGGATAACTCGACGCAAGGCGCGTGCATCATACTCAATCGCCAAGCATGTGATCCCATGATCCTAAAATACTCCGTGTCTTCGTGTCTCCGTGGTGAATCACCCGTCCTAACTGAAACTCGACAACAACGAGGCCACCACCAGATGCCAGCCGTCGGCCAATACGAACAGCAACAACTTGAACGGCAAGGAAATCATCACCGGCGGCAGCATCAGCATGCCCATCGATATCA
>CAZXSA010000183.1:0-10327 GCA_964642815.1 uncultured Planctomycetales bacterium
CGGGCGGAACAACCACCGGTACTCTGTGGAGCTTCACCACCATCGTGGCCGCCCCAGGCAAGGCCACCAATCCCAACCCGGCCAACGGCGCGACGGGCGTCAGTACCTCGGCAACGCTAAGCTGGACGGCCGGTAGTGGCGCGACCACGCACAAGGTCTACTTCGGCACGACCACCACACCGACCCACCAGACCGACCAGAGCGGCACGACCTTCAATCCCGGCACCCTGGCCAACGGGACAACCTACTACTGGCGGATCGACGAGGTCAACGCGGGAGGGACCACCCCCGGCGATTTGTGGAGCTTCACCACCATCGTGGCCGCCCCAGGCAAGGCCACCAATCCCAACCCGGCCAACGGTGCCGCGAGAATCAGTACCTCTGCGACATTAGCCTGGACGGCCGGTAGCGGAGCCACCACCCACAAGGTCTACTTCGGCGCGAGCAATCCTCCCGACTACAAAACGCAACAGGCGGAGACAACCTACAATCCCGGCGCGCTGAGCCGATTGACGTTGTACTATTGGCGGATTGACGAAGTGAACGCCAGTGGAACGACCACCGGCGATTTGTGGACGTTTACGACGGCCTCGGCTCCCGGCGATTTCGATCTGGACAGCGACGTGGATTTGGTGGATTTTGGTTATCTCCAGCGCTGCTACAGCGGCAGCGACACCCCACCGGAAGCCGGCTGCGAAAATGCTAATCTCGACGGCGACAATGACGTAGACGAAGCCGATTTCGAGTTGTTCAAGAACTGCCTGGGCGGAGCCGACCGGCCACCGGGTTGCTGAACCGCCCTTCCATATACGCGGCAACCGTCGTCGGTTGACACCCAAAACATGACGAGCGCCGCTCGTGAAACAATTGGCCACCCCCCTCCGGTAGGAATCCCATATTCAACCCGGGATTCGCCGAAATATCCCCAAGAACCATAACCCATTACACCGCAACGATCTACAAGACTTGCCCCCAAGTAGCCTGATTGCCGAAATATTTTTCAAAAAGCATGTAACAAATCTTCTCCATAAGCGAATATATATCCGTACGGGAAGCATCATCCCTTGACGGCCAGAAAAATGAACCTCATCGCCGGGATGGGAAACTGATATTGACGAGTCGGGACACGGGAGCGAGGGCAAGGCATGTCATTAAATCATGGACCGAAGATGCGTACAATCCGAGGGATGGTGATCGTCGCCATCTTTGTATCCTGCACTTTGGGGGCTACAACCAGCCTGGGCCTGACCGGAAGCCATCAGGTGGTCGTCGCCTACTACCCCGGCTTACCACGCTGGTACACGCCGGCGGGTTGTTTATGGATCGGCGACCCCGTCCAGCAATACCCTCTGCTCGGTCTTTATGACAATAGGAACGATGTTAATGTGAACGTCTTTGACCTTGCATGCATGAAGAACATGGGGGCTACGGTGGCCAATCCCCATTTCTTCACTTCCACCGTCGACACCGACCGATGCGATCATCTCGATTTCGCCGCCGGGGCCGTGGGTATCAAATGGACCCCTACCTTCGAAGAATTCGGGGGTGATCCGGTTGGCATGGCCAACATCACCAATGCGTTCCTGGCCCTCTATGGTTCCAGCCCCAATCTGATGCGGGTGAACAACCGCCCGGTCATGTTTTGGCGCCTTTCTGGCGCTGAAAGTGACATCGCCGATGCGGTGGATCTTGTGCGGGCTCGTTCCGGCGAAGTCATGATCATCCTGCATACCAGTTGCTCACTGCAACCTTGTCAGCCTTGGCCATTCAGCGATGTCAGTCAATTACTCAAGGATCCTGACACCATCACGGGATATCCGCGAGTCAACGGTTTGTATTATTGGGTTCCCGTGTTCTGGTGCGAGTACCCGTCGAGCACTCGGCAGAGCTATATCGATACTTATGTCAGCCGATGCATAAATAGCAATATGATTCCTGTTCTATGCACTTCTCCCAGCTACAACGAGGAAAACTGGGGTTACGAACTGGGCGACGAGTGCGGGGTCTTCGACCGCACCGGCTGGCCGCATTACAACACCACCCGTGATGTGGCGGAATGGGAAAGCAATCTCAACGACCTGCTGTACAACAATCACCCCGACGCCTGGATTTACATTCAGGCCTGGGACGAATGGGCCGAAGGCTCCGCCTTGGCCCCCAACACCTATAACTGTTATGACTTCCTGGCCAAGTTCAAGCAGGTGCTCTACGACAAGGGTTGGCTGACGGACAACTCGGAGTACTGTCGGCCGGAGTATCCCCCCGGTTATGAACCCAGCGAATGCGCCTCCACGCCGGTATGCGTCCCAGTCCCTCTGGCTCCAACCATTTACGAGGTCAGCCCCGATCCCGACCAGATCACCGTCGGGAACGAATACACCAAACGATTGTATTTGAGCAACGTCGCTTATCCCGCCCCCACCTGGTCGGTGGTCAGCGGGCCAAGCGGCCTGCAAGTCAGCAGTGACGGCCACGTATACGGCTGGACGCCGAGCAGCGAGCAAGCGGACACCTTCCAGACCATTACCATCCGAGCCGCCAATACCGAAGGTTACGCTGACGAATCCTGGCAGGTACGGGTCAACCATGTACCCGATCAGCCCATTGCCTCATTCCCCTTCAACAGCGATGCCCAAGGCTGGACGCTGGAGGCTTGGAAAGCCGGCGGCCATGAGGATGGTACAGTGATCTGGGACAACGCTTCCGGGAATCCCGGCGGTAACATAAAATTCGCCGGCACTGGATTGTCCAACAACGATGACAGTTGCACCCGCGAGGGGGGCATGATGACCCGAGTCATTTCCACCGCCCAATACACCAACATCCTGATCGAATATGACGTGATCGCCACCTTGAGCACGCCTGCTCCCAGCGGTTGCCAGGGCAATTGCGGCGACAAGATCCTGGAAGGCAGTTGCGAGGACAAGCTGGTGGTTTATTACAGCCGCTATGGGACCGATGGGCCATGGATTCCGGTCCAGCAACTATGCGAGGGCGTCGACTTGCCCACCACCTGGACGCATAAAACATTAAGTTTGGGAAATCTGACCGCCGTCGAAAACAATGCCAACTTCGCGATTCGGTTCACATGGCAATTTAACACGACCGGTGATAGCGGGCGTATAGACAATATCGTCATCAAGGGTAATGGCGATCCGCCCGATCAGGCGACCGGCCCTCATCCGACCGACGGGGCCACGGGAGTAAGTACCGTGGTGAAATTGAGCTGGTCAGCCGGCAGCCGGGCCACTTCACATAAAATCTACCTCGGCACGAGCAATCCACCACCGTATTGCACAACGGTGGTCAGCGCCACCTATAACCCTGGAACCCTGAGCAACCATACGCTGTACTACTGGCGAATCGACGAGGCCAATGCCGACGGTGTCACAACCGGCCAACCGTGGAGCTTTACCACTTGGCTGGCACCGGGCGATTTCGACAACGACGGCGACGTGGATATAACCGACTTCGGACACTTGCAGGCCTGTTATAGCGGCAGTGCCGCCCCGACCACCGGCTGCATCGACGCGGACCTGGACGGCGACAACGACGTGGACCAAGCCGATTTCGCCCTATTCAAAAACTGTCTTGGTGGCGCGGACCGGCCGCCGGGCTGCTGATCGGCCGGGTTTCATGACCTCCTCATCCAACGGTGATTCACCTATCACTTCGATGGATTATGCAACCCCTCTTCGCAATTGTGGGGCGGTGCTGTTTCGGTTATTCTACGATAAGGCATCAAACGACAAACAAGGATGTTCGTATGAAAGATATCAGTCGTCGTACCCTTATCGGTGATGGCCTCGCCGCCACTACGGTTTTGACGGCCGTATCGAAAATCTTCGGGCAGGCGGCGAATGGTTCGGAGCGATCCGCTCAATCAAAGTCTCTTTCTTCGGTTGCGGCAGACAAGCCCGCCTCGATGCCCGTCACAAGGAATCGAGCCTTGTTCTGGCAATTTCCCGGTTTCACGGATTCGCCCCTCGGGCCATGGACGCGGCATCTTCTCCAGGCCCGGCATAGCCGGTTGCAATGCTGGAAGCTGGCCATCGATTGGATGGCCGACAACGGCGTCACGCATTTCATCGGAGTGACGGAAAGCTGGCTGAAAGGGGCCAAGCAGGCTACCTACACGCCCGACTGGCCGTTTCACTATATTTGTTCATGGAAAGAGTTTCCCAAGGCGCGGATTTTTCCCGAGCCGGTGCTGGAAAAAAATCGCGAGCTTTTCCGCGCCATCCTCGGCTGGATGCGCGACAAGGGGATCAAGCCCTTCCTGCACCATTACAACCACATGGCGCCGTTCGATTGGTTCTGTAATCAGGAGGAATTGATCGAGCGGAAGCTGCGCGGACCACTCAAAGGCGATCGCCCGCCCACGCACGCCGAGGTCACCACCCGTGGAAAATCGGACTTGGCCGTGGATATCTGCGCGAACGCGCCGGTTTACCGGAATTTCATGTCCGCCAGTTGGCGGGAAACATTCGAGCGCCTCCCCGAACTTGAAGGGTTGTTAATCACCCTTGGCGAAAACAACTATTGTCCGTGCGCGGAATGCTCGGCCGGGGTTCCGCGTCGGCTTCGTTGGGACCATATTCTCACGCCCGAGTTCGTCAAGACCATGGCGGGTTTTGCCGGCTTGTTCACGGATACGCTCCTGGAGTTGGGGAAAAAGCCGATGATCCGTTGTTACCATGGCGGCGGCGATCGCGGACTGGCCCCGGCCATGCCGAAAAAAGCAACTTATATCTTCAAATACAGCGGTTACAACGCCATCGATTGCGATCCCGATCCGATCTCAAGATTTTGGGAAAACGCCGGCCACGACCTCTGGGCGATACACGATTTCGCCGCCCAGGAAAACTGCACCGGCTGCCTGTATATCAATCCGGAACACTCTTTCAACGTGGTCCGGCGAGCCAACGAGCAATGCCGCATCAGCGGGCAGGTGGCCTTCCACTGCGATCTGTGGGGCAGTCTCGGATTGGCCTATCCGGGTATGGAAATCAACCTCGAAGCCGCCCTGGCCGCCATGCGCGGTCAGCAATACGACGAGGCCCGCTGGGAGCGGTTCTGCATCGAACGTCTTGGGCCGCGCGGAGGCGCGTACCTGAAGGCCCAGAAGCTCTTAAGCGCCCCCGTGCTCAATATCGACAAAGTCGTTTCCGGAAATCTGGATGACGGTGTTTGTTTCGGATTCAATTACCATTTCACCGGGCCGGAGCGGTTTCCCGGAGTGATTGGCGAACTGGGCATCATGGGCACCGAGCCGCATCCCTGGCGCAGCGATTTGGGGCCACTGCGGCGGTATAAGAATTATCTTGAGGATCATCCCTGGGACGATGATATATGGGATAAGGCTTTGTCGCCGGGCGAAAAAAATCCCGTGGCCTTCTGGGAAGCTCGAACGGCCGAAGCCGGGCAAGGGCTGGCCATGATCGAGGCGACGAAGGTGCCTCTGGATGATCCTTATCTGTCCGTGCATGAGTTGATGCTCACTTCCGCGCGTTGGATCGCCCATTTCGCGAAATTCTGGCGGGGCATGATTCGCGGAAAAGTCTATTATTGGGGGGCCAACAGCCTCCGTACTCCGGTGGAAACCCAGCGCAAACTGGCCGAACAGTGCCTTGCCTCGCTCGATGAGGCGGTTCAGGCGGTAAGCATGATGAAGGCGGTATACTACGATTATCCGCCCCTGTTCTTTCATTGGGGAAAGGGCTTCTTCGGTGTCACCATGGAGGAAAAAGTTGCTCATTACCGCGATATTCTGGAGGAGGTTCGGACCTACTTCAAACCGCTGACCAGCGGACGTTACTACCAGTGGCCTAACGGTGGAACGTGGTCCTGGCCGGAGAAAACCAAAGGGTATGCACAATAATATCCGCGCGATACAATGCCGACCATTCGGCCGTGCGGCTCGTTGTTATTGAATAGGCAGAGGAAATCGAGGGTTATACCTCAAGATCTCATGGAGAAGGTCATGTCCGAGAAAAAACTTTCGCGACGACAAGTGTTGAAAAGTGCTTCGGCGGCTTCGGTGGCGGCCGTCGGTTTTCCTTATATCGTATCCTCCAGCGTGCTGGGCAACAGTGACCGTCCGGCGCCCAACAGCCGGATCAATGTGGCCTGCATCGGCTGCGGATTTCAGGGTACTTGGATCGTCACCCAATTCCTCAACCTGCCGGACGCCCAGTTGGTGGCTATCTGCGACGTTGACCAGGGCACCAATCGCTACTATCACGACAAAATCTGCGGTCTGGCGCCCACGAAAAAGCTTATCGAGGACCATTACGCCAAGCAGGCCGCGTCAGGCACCTATAAAGGTTGTGACACCTATCATGATTTTCGCCAATTGCTCGAACGAAAAGACATCGATGCCGTCTGCGTGGTCACGCCGGACCACTGGCACGGCCTGATGGCCGTCGCCGCCGCCCAGGCCGGCAAGCATATTTACTGCGAAAAACCGCTGACCAAGAGCGTCGTGGAGGGACAGGCGATTCGCGAGGCCATCAGGAAGTCCAACCGTGTATTCCAAACCGGCAGCCATGAGCGCAGCCGAACCGGCGTACGTATCGGGTGCGAGTTGGTGCATCGCGGGCGGATCGGCAAGGTACACACCATCCGCGTCCATATGCCCCTCGACGACGGGCACCACCGCGAGGCCATCGAGTTCGGCAAGCAGCCCCATCCGACGGAACCGGTGCCGGAGGGCTTCGATTATGATTTCTGGCTCGGGCCGGCCGCCCAGAAGCCGTACACCCCGAAGCGCTGCCATTTCTGGTGGCGATGGATTTTCGATTACGGCGGCGGGGAAATGACCGACCGCGGCGCCCATGTACTCGATGTCGCTCAACTGGGAATCAAGGCCGACGATACCGGACCGATCGAATTGTCCGGCAAGGGCAAGCCTTTTGAGAGCGATCTGTTCAATACCTTCATCGAGTACGAGTTCGAGTGTACCTACGCCAACGGCATCAAGCTGTACGGCGACAGCGGGGACAAGCGCGGCGTGAAATTCGAGGGCAGCGACGGCTGGCTTTCCATCGGTTTGCATGGCGGCGACCTGAAGGCCGAACCAGCCTCGATTCTCGACGAGAAAGTCGAGCTGGCATTCCCGAACAGCGATAACAGCCGGGCCGGAGCGCATCAGCGCAGTTTTCTGGACGCGATCACGAAGGGCACGGCACCGAACGCCTCCTTCGAGGCGGGGCACCGGACATCCACGCTCTGCAACCTTCTGAACGTCGCGATGTTGACCGGCCGTAAGCTGAAATGGGATCCGGAGAAGGAACGGATCATCGACGACGCGGAGGCCGCCCGCCTGCTAAATCCACCCCTACGGGAACCGTGGAAACTATAAGTCGGACTGCCGAAGGCCCGCCTCTGGCGGGATCGCTGACGGCTGATTGCTGAAAGCTGATAGCTGAGTGCTTTTTTTCATCATCATGACCCGATCATGAAATTCAGCACCGCGAATTTGCCGTCGAGGGTGCCGATCATAATCGAGTAATACGGGCCTGACTGCAATGCCGGGGCGACGCTCGCTACCCCCTCCATCGGAGCAGTGTTGGAACGGCCGTAGTCGCCGTAAGTGACCGAAGAGAAGGCAAAGGGTATCTGTTCGAGGTCGCCTTCGCTGTCCATGCGCTCACCTTGGATCCCATAAAGGGCTGACGAGCCGCTGGTTACGCTCACGCTGAACACGTTGGATACGGACCAGGAGATGGTAGGCATGGCCTCCGAGCCGGACAATGAAATATTCGCGCCGGCGGCACCGCTGCCCATGCTGCCGTCGATGTTCATATAATTCAAAATGGTAAAGGTTCCGACGGGGGTGCTATCATCGGGGATATTTCCATCCGTATCATCGTCGTCATCATAATCACCGTTGGCATCAGGGCTCGAACCGCCGCCCAGAACAACGGTGCAGAATTCAGCGACATCACCGGTTGACCGCTGATTGGAACCGTCTTCAGTCCTGCATTTCTCGGTGACGACCCCGTCGACCAGATCCCTGACGGCCAGGCCCACGCTGGTCGCTCCGGCAATCGCGCCCGGGGGGCCCGGCAAATTGGAGGCCAACCCGCTCATCACGCGAACGGACTGGCTGGCTGTTTCCTGAGAGGCGTTGAATCCCTGGCCGTTGTTGTTGAGGAAGGCGTCGGTGTTCTGCTCATTGACCGCGGCATTGCTAAAGGAGGCGGCCCCACCAAGCACGGTCGTGAAGAGGCCGAAAATCGCAACAGGGGCCGCGCCGAAATATAAACCACCGGCCAAGATGGCCAATCCGCCAAAGGTCATAAGCATGGATCCGTACTTTGTGCCGATACCCGTATCGCGCCGGATGCCGTCGAACACCTCATAGATGCAGGCATTAATCTGTTCTTCGCTACTCAATTTAAGGCATTCATCAATACGACGAAGAGTCACGAGTGGCTTGTCGAGCAAGTTCTTCGATGCCATCTGCCCGAAAAAAGCCAGAAGAATCTGATCGGCGATTTTCAGTTCATTGCTCCCCAGAGCCGCCGTCTGCCCGTCACCCAAATCCACGGTAATCTGCCCGGTGGCATCCAACTCATCGAGCATCGCCTGCAACGCGGCGATCTGGTCATTGATGGCCGTGGTCGCGGGGCTTGGGTCTACCGCGCCACCGAGTTCGGCATCGATCGTATCGATATTAATCAAGTTGAATTCATAGGATTCGATGGCAACCTCGAGCACCGCCCGCAGGATCTCGCCCGGCTCGATTTCCCCCGTGTCGGGTAGGTTACCAATCTTCAGACTTCGCTCCTCCACCACTCCGGAAATCGATACGGACACCGTGCCGGCCTGAAATATGCCGGTAGCGGGATCGAAATAGGGAGGGACCATGACCCGGGCGCTGCCGTCCTGGGTGTCCAGCAGCTCGACGACGACCTCATAACCGTTGTCGCCACGGAAAGTCGCCTGGACCGCGCCCCCTTGGATAATGGCCTTGCTGAAGAGAGTAATCATTTCGCCCGGGCTGACCGAGGATTTCGACAAGCTCAACGTGGCGGCCGCGATACCGCCCACTCCATCGGAGCAACTGGTGATGAAGGCCGGGGTAACAATAAGCAATACCATGCAGAGCACGGAAGTCAATTGCTGCCTGATGGGATAAGACATGGCTTTCTCCTTTGCAATCACGAATGGGACACCCGCAGCTTAAAGAGAACGGAATTCCAGCCTATGACAAAACAATAACCGCGACCCAATCCCTTAAAGGTGAAATACTCGGCAAACGGCCAGTTGTCTTTATATCAAATACGCTCGGCTGATCGAAGGGTGTCCCGATGCCCGATCTTTCCCCTCATGATAGGGGATGCCGTATCGAGGTGCAATACATAATCAAGTAACCGGATTGTTCTTGTTCTTAAAAAAGTCGCGGATAAGACAAACTCTGGTTATAGTTTATCTGAACATGACAACCTTTTTTCGCGCAAATGGAGATCGGCGTGATGTTCCATAAACGAAACCTCTGTGTATTCATCCTCCCCTTGATAATGACGGCCTCCCTGCACGCACAAATGCAAGGTAGTCCGTTTGCCACCCTGATTCCTCAACCTCGTTCCTGCACAACTGGCGGCGGTGTTTGCCGGCTCGACTCCCCGATCCTGTTCAACCTGCCCGCCGACGGCAGCCTGTCCGAGGAGACCATCCGTCTGACCTTGAGTGGCCGTCTGGCGTTGGCCGACCGAGCGACCGATCAGCCACCGGCCAAGGGAATTCAGTTGGTGATGGGCGATCCCGAAGCGGAAAAAGATTTGCCGGAAACCTATCGGCTTTCCCTGCGCGAAGATCACATTCGCATCACCGCGAAAACCGGCGACGGGCTGCTCAACGGCCTGCGTACGCTCGCCCAACTGGCCGACACCCGAGCCATCCCCTGCGGGGAAATCGTCGATTGGCCGAACATGTCCCTGCGGGGCAGTCATCTGTGCTATCATCTCGTGCGTGAAACGCTGGCCTACAATACGCCCAACTTCGACGCCCTCGTGCAGCTTATCGACCGTCTCGCCTCGGTGAAAACCAACGCCATCCTGCTCGAACTCGAATCCATGTTCCCTTACCAGAAGCACCCGAAAATAAGCTGCGAAATCGCCTTTACCCCCGAGCAGATCGAGAAAATCCGCCGGCGCTGCACGCTTCATCACATGGAGATCATCCCTCTCGTGCAATGCCTCGGTCATGCCTACAACGTCCTGACTCACGAGGAATATGTTGAATACCGTGAATTGCCCGATCACATCCAGCAATATTGTCCCACCAACCCGAAAGTCGCGGACTTGTACATGGAGTTCGT
>CAZXSA010000184.1:0-10207 GCA_964642815.1 uncultured Planctomycetales bacterium
CACATCCCCAGCCGGTAATATGCCTGGGCCACGAAGGGGCGGTTGGCCTGCTGATCGGCGATGATCTGCTGATAAATATCCATCGCCGATTGGAGATTGCCGACCGTATCCTCCTGGTAAATCCCCTTCTCCAGCAGGACCGAGGCCGACTCCGCATTGGCCGCCGCCGTTATTCCCCCTGCGATCATGGCCGCCGTCAGTAAAATCGATACGCGAGACATGGATATGTCCTCCTCATCATCTGCGACGTATTGCTTCCCGCCTGAAAGATAAAACAGGCTTGCCGTAAAATACACCCTGAAACTCTATTGTGTCGGCCCCGCCGGGCCGACGAGCACCGGCGAGACGCCGGTGCCACACCAGTGTAGGGATACGCTCTTCATCGCCTTTCGGTACAAACCTCAAATTTGCTTTTCCGCGCCGGCTTCTTGTTCTCTTATTCTTCGCTGAATCCGGTTGCCATAGGTGATGCCGAGCGGCAACAGAACACTGTAGGGAATCCACATGAACCACTTATAGGGATCCGGGAGCCACAACAGCAGACCGATAAACAGAAAGCCGGCCAGCCATAGAACGACCGCCGCGCGGATCATGAATCGTCTTTCGCGAGGACCGCTGGTGTTGTGAATACTGCAATACGTACCCACGGCGCCCCCCATGACTCCGATAACACAACCGACGATCCCGCCAATCAATCCCGGATTCATATTCTCGTTCTCCTTGCCAATGGCCCCAAAACAGTTGCTTACCCGAACCTAAGTGTACAACACGAAGTTTACCGTTTTGTTACCATCGAATCCTTTTTGTGTCCTTTTTATGAATACTTCACATCCGCTCGCTCCGGCGGGGGTTGTAGATGGTTCCGCCGGCGGCGGCGTATTGGTCGAGCACGGTCCGGGCCTCATCCCGACAGACATCGCGAACAACCGCGATGCCGCGGGCGGCCAGGGCTTGCGGCCAGTCGGCCGGCTTGTGGCCTTCGTCGAAACCGACGGACCGGGCGTCCTCGTCGCGGGCTCCGCAGAGCAGGCGGCGGACACCCGACCACGGCACGGCCCCAAGGCACATCGCGCAAGGCTCCGTGCTGGCAACCAATTCGCACGCGGGCAGGCCGGCGGCGCCGAGGTCATAGTGCCCGAGCATCCGCTGGGCCAGGGCGATGGCCACCATTTCCGCATGGGCGATCGAGCAGATGGCCGGCACCACCACATTCACCCCGACGCTCAACAGGCGGCCGCCATCACGCTCAAACACACCAGCGGCGAAAGGACCACCCGTACCGTTGACCACATTTCGCCGAGCCAGGTCGATCACCAGCCGCATTCGCGCTTCCGCGTCGGCAAACACATGGTTCGGCGCGGGCAAAACCGCATCCACCCAATCAGGTAACGAGATTTCCAAACGACCGAACCGCATCACGGCCTCCCATTAAAAAAACGCCACCGGCAACCGGCCCATGAAACAAGCTGTTTCCTGTTTATCGGCCTCGCGAATCCGCAGGGGCCAATAAAGTGTGAAACCGGGCATTGGCATTAAATGGAAATATACAGGCTACGAGTATAGGCTATACATATGGTCCGGAAACGTCGCTCGACAATCTCGACCGAGTAACCAAGCGGATCGTAAACTCCGAGACATTGAGGCGTGTTGTATGGACGGGTTTCGGTCGATATAAAGGTTGGGGCGACGCATACCTTGAAGTATCATCCCCCAGCGGCGTGAAACAGGAGTTTGAGCCTTGCGTTTTTCCGAGATATGCAAGAACAAGGATGTCACGATTTCGTTCGAGCTTTTCCCGCCCAAGACACCGGAGGGCGAGATCAAGCTGTTCGAGCAGACGATCCCCGAACTGCTGAAACTGGAGCCGGCCTTTTTGACCTGTACCTATGGCGCCGGCGGCAGCACGCGTGAAAAAACGCTGGATATCGTCAGTCGGATTGTCAGAGAAGTGCATTACGAGGCCGCCAGCCATCTGACCTGCGTGGGCGCTTCCCGAGCCGATCTGATCGGTTATCTGGAGCAAGCTAAATCCAACGGCATCGACAATATCGTGGCCTTGCGCGGCGATCCGCCGAAAGGCGACGATTCCTTTCGGCCGCACCCGGACGGTTTCCAACACGCCGTCGAGCTGGTCGCGTTTCTCAAGCAGCTCGGCAAATTCGATATCATGGTCGCCGGCTACCCGGAGGGACATCCCGAGTGCCCGGACAAGTATCTTGACTGGGAGCGTTGTGCCGCGAAAGTCGAGGCCGGGGCGGACGCCATCATCACCCAGTTGTTCTACAACCTGAACGATTTTTACGCCTTCGAGGATTTTCTGGTCAACAAGCGGGGCGTTCGCGTGCCGATCATGCCGGGTATTCTGCCGATCCTGAGCCTGGAGCAGATTCAGCGGTTCTGTACGATCTGCGGGTCCAAACTGCCCGAGCAACTCATCCGGCGGCTCGCCTCCTACGGCGACGATAAGCAGGCCTCGCGGCAGTACGGCGTCGAGCTGGCCACCGAAATGATCGCCGAGTTGATCCGCCGCGGCGTGCCCGGCATCCATTTCTATACGCTCAACCGCTCCGACTCGACCTCGGAGATTATTCATAATCTTGGATTAATGGCGAATAGATTGCAATAGTTCTATTCCGTGTCCGAAGTGCTCCGTCGCCCCTGTCGGGGCGAAACCCTCGCTCGCGCTTGCTACTCTGCGAAGCATCACTTCGCTGCGCAGCACGAGGCGGGCTGGTAAATAATAACCCTTGCTCGCCCGCCACGGCCCGCCACGGCGAGGCAGGCCCGGCTTCGCGGGGCTCCGCCGTGGCGAGCGAGGCAAACTGCGTCGGGCTGGTAAAAGCATTCCCTTGCTTGCGCGTCGGGCTGGTCTTGACGTATTATCCTCGCCCCATCTCCCTGTCACCCCATCGCCTCATCCTGTTCGCGCGTAATTCTGCGTCCCTGCCGGGGATTATGGCGGCGCGTTCTTGGGAGGGGATCTCGCGTCCCCGATGCTATCGGCCGCGTCAGGGGCCTGGGACTAAAGCCCCGGGTGGAGCGCAGCGAAACCCGGGGATGTGATAGTCGCCCAACCAATAAACCCCGAAGGAGTTTGGCCATCTGGGGCGGGCCGTGGCGGGCAATAGCTTGTCCTGCGTCGCTTGCGATCCATGCAAGTGTGCAGCGCACAGCGCTTGGGTATGATTTGCCTAAACGACGAATGATTTGTTCATGGCCGTTTCATTCTATATGATTCACGCCTTTGGAGGAATTTTTCTTGCGCACGATCTGGCATGTCTTGGCGGGGTTTTGTTTCGGCGGGGCCGGCATACTGATGGCCGAGGGCGATTGGCCGGAACCGCGACAGAACGCCCACTTGACCGCGTTTCAGCCGCTGCCCGGAGCGATGACGAAACCGCCGCGGGAATTGGCTCGCATGGACCTGGACCGTTCGCGACCGGCGATCACTCCGATTGCGCGACAAGATCGTCCGTCCGATCGTGGCATCTGTTGCGTTTCCGGGGCCCTTTGCTGTTACGACACAACGGGCGAACTGCTCTGGCGCTCGCATCCCGAGGGCCTCAATTTCAGCAGTGTCATCGCCGCGGAAGACCTCAATCACGACGGGCAGGAAGAAATACTTTTGACCACCAACCGTCCCGGCGCGCCCTATCCGGCGGCCGTCCTGCTTTCCGCCGCCGACGGCCGATTGCTCTGGCGTTATGACGTCGATCCCATGTCCTACGCCTGGTATCTCTATGCCGACCACTATTGGCCCGGTACCGACACCAAGCAGATTGTCGTCGTCATGCAAGGCTATCCTCCGGAAAAAGACAACGGCTATATCGCGCTATTCGACTGGCCGCCGTGCACGGACGCTCCGCGACAAAAATGGCGCTACGATTTCGACCGCTACACTTGCTTTCCCTCTCTGCTGCAAACCGATCTCGATGGAGACCAGATCAAGGAGCTGGTGATTGAAACCCATAGCCGTATGTGGTTTCTGGACGTGCTCACCGGGCGGGTAAAACATTTCGTCGAATGGGACGTTGGCCCGGCCAACATACGCAGCTATGGATTGATCCGGTTTGTCGATCTGGACGGCGACGGCCGCGAGGACTTTTTGTGCATCGCCAACTTCGCTCAGCATCACGAAGTCCTGCTCAATCGCGGGGGCAGGATGGAAAAGGCCTGGCATCACGGCTGGCCGGAGAGCGTGACCACCTGCAAGGTCGCCACCACCTGGCCGGAACCGCCCTACGCCGATCTTGACGGTGACGGCCGCCTGGAAATCGTTGTTTCGATGTTCTATTCGGAAGCGGAGGAAAACTGGCTGATCCGCGCGTATGACGCACTGACCGGCGAGCTGAAATATCTTTTCCCCGGCGCGGTGGCCGTCCGTTGTGGCGACGTGGATGGTGACGGGCGGGCCGAAATCCTGGCCGACATGACCACCGATCCCGCGCGGAAAACTCTCCAAGGCGCCTGTCTGTTAAAAGTAAAAGAGGGCAAGCTCCAGCCGATCTGGCGGGATCGAGAGGCGACGGCGATCGCCGAGAACGGCGGAGACCCACAGGTTCGACGCGACGGCCGATCGTTCCAAGTGAATCTGACGGACCAAGGGGTCGCCCTTGCGCAACCTGCGCCGCGGCCCGTGTCGCCGTCGGGTTCGGATTTTTCCAAAGTGCCGGCGATGGTCGGGGCGGCGCCATCGGCGCTGCTGGCGGCCGATCTGACCGGCGATGGAATCAACGAGCTTATCGTGTATCAGGGTTCCGTGCGGGTATTCAAGCTGGTGGGCAACACTCTGGAGCCGTGCGGGCAGTATGCGTCTTCTTCCGTACCGATGCCGGTCGATCTGGACGGCGACGGGAAACTGGAACTGGTTCTGACGACCGTGAGTTCGACGGATTTACCGATCGTCGAGGCCATTACCCCCGCCTTGAACAATAAAGTGTTATGGCGTTGTCGGTTTCCTCCGATAGATCGGCCGGGGTTGTCCGTATCGCAAAAAGCCTACGTTCGGACTATTCATCTGACCGGCAAGGCCACGCCCGATCTTTACGTCTGGGCCGGGGCGCCCATCTTTCGCAGCGCTGGTTTGGAAGGCCGCACGGGAGCGATTCTCTGGGAGAAAGGCGAGATGCCGGGTATCGAACGGTACTGGGGTCCGACAGTTAATTTCGCCTCCGCGTATGACTTGAACGGCGACGGCAAGGAAGAGTTGGTTTTCACCAATCCGGATTATTATTGCATGGCCGACGGCACCAGCGGCGATATGCTGCTCGGTCCCATCCAACCAACCGCGATTTTCAAGCAACCCAGTCAGGGTTTATATACCTGCCCGGTGATTCTCGATCAAAAAGACAAGTTGCCAACCGTTTGCCTCGTCAACGGGCATTATTTCCAGGCGGCCATGTCCCTGAAAGCGGATCCTTATTGGTACAAGCTCCCACCGGTCGGCGAAGCTCCGACCGGCCGGGAGGGTTTTTTAAGGCTTACCGACGGAACCTGGCTCATGGGTTTCGGGCGACAGAACGGTAATTTCGCGTGCGTCAATGTCGCCGACGGCTCGGTAAGGTGGGAAATTAATCTTCAGGCGGCCGCCTCGGATATCGTTTCTGGCAACATCGACGGAGACGGAATCAGCGAGTTTGTTTTCGGCACGAGTCACGGGCGCCTATGGGTCATCGGTGACAACGGCACTAAGGCACGGGTTGTCTGGTCGATGGATTTGGCTTTCGGTATCGATTCGCCGATCCTGGCGGATATGGACGGTGACGGCCGGGTCGAGATTGTTTGTCATACCGCCGACGGATACGTGCATATCCTGGGAGCACAAAACGAGAAGACCGCTGAATAGGCGAGCAGAACGCCCGTCGCCCCATCCCTGCCGCAGTTCCTCCATAAGATTGTAGAGCGGGCTATTGCCCGCCTTTTATCACAACCGGTACAGCATCGTGGCGGGCAATAGCCCGCCCTACGTCTACTACCAGCCCGACGCAGTTTATCTGCCCGTGGCGGGCAAACTGCGTCGGGCTGGTAAAAGCATTCCCTTGCTGACGCCGCAGGCTGGTCTACGTATCCCCTTGCTTGCGCTTCGGGATGGTAAGAACATTCCCTCGCTCGCGCTTCGGGCTGGTATACCCTTGCTCGCGCTTGCTACTCTGCGAAGTACGCTACGTAGCACGAGGCGGGCTGGTAGCGCGTTAGATGGTCAAGCGGGATTGCTTTTCGCCTTCGGTTTCGGGCAGGGCGGCGAGGATCTGTTCGGCGCGGCGGCGGGCCTCGGTCATCCTGGGCCAGCGGATTTCCGCGAAACCCTTCACCGATTCGACCGTCCTGAGGGCCTCGACGTAGTCGGCGTAGTCGGACTCGCGGATATGCTCGAATCCGTCCACGAGTTGTTCGTACCACTTGAGGAACCGGCGTTCCCTGTGCCGGTAGAAAGGCAGCACCCGCCGCAGGAAGCGCAGGTTACGCAGCAGGAACAGGCTCCAATGCGGCAGGCGGATGTCCAACTGCCGGCCGAGAATGCGCGGGTGGAAGGTGCGGCGGTAGCGGATGCGGTCACCGTTGGACGGGTTGACGTTGTAGCGCTGCCGGTCGCGGCGGAGTTTCTCATAACTGGTCAGCAGCTCGGCCACATAGAACTCGTCCTTGATGAGCATAAGTTTCGCCAGGTTCCAGACGACCGCGCGGGTAGCCGCGAAGTCGCGGCTTTCATGGTCGGCCAGGAACACGCGACGGAGGCGTTGCACATAGCGCTGGGCGTAGCGTACGCCGCCCCATTCGACCAGATCGTAAACGCGGATGGCGATGTCGTGCATGGTCTGGCGATCGAGCTCGCGGCAGGCCCGCAGGGTGGTGTAGACCATGTGCTTATAGGTGCGGGCCACGGACTTGTCGGGCAGGCGGCGTTTGCCGGTCGCCCCCGGCCGCTCGCTGCGCAGGGCCCTGCGCGTGCCCATTTCGCGCAGGTTGAGATAGGCGGCCTTTTCGCGCACGGTTCGGGCCAGCGAGGGGGCCGGCTCGGCCTCGAAGAACAGTTCCGGATGCGTGACCAGTTTGCGCCCGAGGTCGAAGGCCCGCAGGTTCTTCTTGAAATCGGCCTTGATCGTCCGCCGAATGCCTTCCTTGAGCGATTCGATCGAGACGGGGATCAGCCCGCGCTGATAGGCGACGCCGAGCATGGTGATATTGGCGTAAAGCTTGGTGCCGAAAATCCGCTCGCAAAGCGACAGGATGCGGCAGGAGAAAAAGCGGTCCGGCCGGGTGGCCTGCCGAAGCATTTTTTCCAACTCGTCGATCCGGAAATCGTCGAGCCCCATCAGGGTGCGGATGGTGGGCGTACGGTCGGTGTTGACCACCACGGCGGTGCGCTGCGGCGAGGCTACGCGCCAGGGGGCCTTGGGATCGACGGCCCGGACGGCCTCGAGCAGATCGACACCGAGCAGTAGGTCGGCCTTTCCGTATCCGACGGTCATGGCCGCCGGCGTATTGTTTTTCGTGAAGATCAACTGGGAATAGACGCTGCCATTACGGATGGCCAACCCCTTTTTATCGCTGAACTGCACGTTGTAGCCTTCATTGCGGCCGGCGATGACCAGAATAGCGGCGGCCGTCCCGATCCCCATGCCCCCGACGCCGGCCAGCCAGGCCCGCCACACGTCGCCCTTGAAATCAATAGCCGGCTCCGGAATGTCCTCAAGCATGATCTGATGGCCGCGCAGCCCCGGCGGACGCTTGCGGGTGACGATGACCTCCTCGAACGACGGACATGCTCCGATTTTCGCGCAGGCCCCGTCGTTCACGCACCAGGATAAATCGGTGGCCATCTTCGGCCCGTAGTCGGTGTTCTCCACGGTCAGCCCCGGGCAGCCGGTGCTGTTCGAACATTCCAGGCAGAACTCGCAGACTTCCGGCGTGACGTTCATGTGGATCTTGCGCGGCACGTAGCCGAAGTGGTGTTGCTCGGCTCGTTCGGCCCGCATCTTGCGCCGGTTGGAGATGATCCCGCACTCCTTGTCGGCGATGACGATTTTGACGCCGTCGTTCAGGATGACGCGCTCGAGCGTCTGCCGGTAGTTTTCGCGATCGCCGGGATCGGTCCGGACGATCAGGCACTGATCGCCGGTGATCGCCCGGACAATGCGCTCGATATCCTGGGCGGGCACGGGGCGATCGAGGAGGTCGCGATCGAGCGAGGCCAGCGGCTGGTGCCCGGTCATGGCCGTCGTGCTGTTCTGCAGGATGATGTAGGTGATGTCCTGGCGACTGAAGAGCGAGTTGCTGATGGCCGACGTTCCCGAATGGAAAAACGTGCCGTCGCCCATGAACACGACCTGCTTGTTGCGGATGAACGGATCGATCCCGCTGCCGGTCCCGCCGCCGAGGCCCATGCCGGAATAATTGTGCATGAGTTGCGTGTTGGGCTCGAACAGCAGCATCGTGTAGCAGCCGGTATCGCCGTGAAAAACCAGATCGACCGGCTCGCGGCGATGGTTCCTGCGCATGTAGCGTCGGTCGGTGAACTTCTGTTTGATGTCCAGCAGCAGGCTGGCCGAATCGCGGTGCGGGCAGCCCGGACAGAAAGTCGGCGTGCGCGGCGGGATGTTCACCTGGACGCGAGCGGTTGCGCTGATGACGGCCAGCTCACGATTGATGCGCTCGGCGGCCCGGCGGGCGGGCGGCGGGTTAATCGTTTGGAGGAATCGGCCGAGGCGATCGGTGACGATCGAGACGTTCAGCCCCAGGGCCGCCGGCAGCCCCGGCTGATCGTTCGGAAACGCCTTGCCCCAGATGCTCGCGATGGGGTGCCGACGACGCTGGAGGAGGCGGACGGCGATATCGGATATCTGTTCCTCGATAAAGGAGCGACGCTCCTCGATGACCAGCACATGTCGGAAGCGCGCCAGCAACGGCTCGAACTGACCTGGATTCAACGGCCAGGTAACATCCAGCTTGAGCAGGGGAACTTGCCCGTCAAGCCCAAAGTCGATCAGCGCCTGCCGAACGTATTGGTACGCCATGCCACTGGTGACGAGCAGCACCTCGTCCGCGCCGGGCACGTCGGCGAGACGATTGAGGCCCAATTTCTCGACGGCGGCGAACAGCCGGCCTTGCCGCTCCGGCATTTGCATTTCGCTTCGGCCGGTCCGCGGAGGAAGCAGTACGGTTTTTTCAAGGTTCAGCGCGAGCGTCTGCAAATCGAAGGGGTGGTTGGTATTGGTCAACGGATAGTGGTTGGGGCGGCATTGCACGGTTCCGCCGCCGTCGGCCAGGGTCGTGGTGATGATGTAACCTATGTACAGATCGGCGGCCCGTGAAAGAGCGAAGCCCGCTCCGACAAAATCCTTGATCTCCTGCGGCGTGCTGGGCTCGATGACCGGCACGAACAGGTGCCGCAACAGGAAACGCGAGTCGGCCGGCACCTGGGTGCTTTCGCTCCAGGGGTCGTCGCCGACCACGATCACCGCGCCGCCTTCGGGATGCGGGCCGGCCAGGTTGCCCAAGGCCAGTGCATCGCTGGCCACATGCAGGCCGACGCTTTTGAAAACCACCATCGCCCGCAAGGGGGCCATCTGGGTGCCGTTGACCGAGGCGACGGCCAAGGCCTCGTTGTTGGCCATGCGCCCCTCGATGCCCCGCTCGCGGAGCAAAGCGGCGTTGTCGGCCATCACGTCGAAGAAGGTGGCCACCGGTGAACCGGGATAGCCGGTCAGCAGGTGAACCCCGCCCTCGGTTTCCAGGGCACCCTTGAACAGCAATTCGTTGCCGTCAAAGGCCTCCACCCCGCTGCCACATAAAAATCTCGGATCCGTTGGTTTATCCATAAGGGCGTAACTCTTGATCTGCTCCGTGGGCTTTCCGTAATTACCCAGCCCGCGCCCGACTGGGTCCATGATATCGTACGAAAGCCCAAGGCTTTTGTTGCCAGGGTTTCGGGCGGCTTGAGCCTTTTACCCCCACAGGACCGCCCAAGCCGCCTTCTATCATAGCGTACCGCCTCAGACATACCAACCTTTTAATCCTGGAGCATCGAATCCGTCCCCCAGGCAATTGAAAAATCCGCGCGGTTCGTATAATTTAGACACTTCGGCCCCGTTTTATACGCAACCGGGACCGGCCATGGTGAGTGTAGCTCAGTTGGTTAGAGCACGAGGTTGTGGTCCTCGGGGTCGGGGGTTCGAGTCCCCTCACTCACCCTTTTATTTTGCAAGTC
>CAZXSA010000185.1:0-10156 GCA_964642815.1 uncultured Planctomycetales bacterium
ACGGGGGGAGCCTGTTCCACTAATGCTTCCATCTTGATCGACTCCTTTGCTCAATCTCAAACGGTTGCGAGCGAGACGCCGGCGGGTGACGGCGTGCCCGGTGATTCCTGTCTATCGCTTACGTCCTCAGGGGTGGCGAGCGGGTTTCGCGGGGACTCCTCGTCTTGCAGGGACGCCGAGAACGCCTCGTTGAGTTTTCGCAATCCCGCCATTTCCAGAATCAGGCCGACCCGGCCGTCGCCCAGAATGGCGGCGCCGCAAATACCCTGAAGCTTCTCGAAACGCTCGCCGAGACTCTTGATGACTACCTGTTGTTGGCCCAGCAGATCCTCGACGATCAGCCCGATCATCCGGCCCTCGCAATGAACGATGACCACCATGGTATCGCAGGGGCGAATTCGCTTGGTCAGGCCGAATAACTGTCCCAGTTGGATGAGCGGGATCAATTGCCCGCGCACGTTCAGGATTTCACCGCGCTGCTGTACGCTGGTAATCTGTTCGGGGCGCGGCTTGAGAGATTGTTCGATGGCGATGGTGGGTATGATAAACTTTTCGCTGCCCACGCCGACAATCATGCCGTCGATGATGGCCAGGGTCAGCGGAAGTCGGATGGAGAAGGTGCTGCCCTTGCCCTTTTCCGATTTGATTTCGACCCGGCCGCGCAATTGCTCGATGTTACGGCGGACCACGTCCATCCCCACCCCGCGTCCGGAGATGTCGGTGACCTTTTCGGCGGTGGAGAAACCAGGCGCGAAGATCAGGGCGAAAGCCTGCTGATCGGAGATTTCCTCGCCCGGTTGCAATAATCCCTTCTCCACGCCCTTGGCGATCAGCTTCTTGGGATCGAGTCCCTTACCGTCGTCGCTGATTTCAATGACGATGTTGCCGCCATGATGATAGGCGGATAGATGAACCTGCCCGGTCTCGCTCTTGCCCGCGGCGCGGCGGTCGGCGGGTGATTCGATACCGTGATCCACGGCGTTGCGAACCATGTGCACAAGCGGATCGCTGATTTGTTGAATGACGTTCTTGTCCAGCTCGGTATCTTCACCGGAAATAATCAGATCGACCTGCTTGCCCGCCTTGCGGGAAACGTCGCGGACCAACCGGTTCATCTTGTTGAAGGTCGGTCCGATGGGCACCATTCGCATGGACATGGCCAGTTCCTGCACGTCCCGGACGATCTTGGTAACCTGGCCGACATTCTTGAGCATCTTCGGATCGCTGGCGATTCGGTCGTTGGACGTGACCAGGGTCTGAGCGATAACCAGTTCGCCGACCATATCCACGAGGGCGTCGAGTTTGGTCGTATCGATGCGAATGGAGGTGTCCGCGGCGGCCTGCTGGGCTTGCGGACGAATCGCTTTACTGACCTGTTTGGCCGTGGCGGCTTTCGTCTCGACCAGGATTTCTCCGAGTTTCTTGTCGGGTTGTTCGGTCTGCTGGATTTCGAGCGCGTAATCCACGACTTCCTGGGGCACGGCTCCCTGTTCAACGAGGTTTTCGCCGACCCGCTGGGCGGCGCTGCCTTGTTCGGCATGCCGGTCAGGCGGCTCGATACGGCCGGCGACCACCCCGCGCAGGTGGTGAATCATGTCCGCGATCGGCGGTTGAGGGACGACTTCGCCGTTCGGATTGGCCACGTACGCGGCCACCGCGGACACCTGAAGCTTAAGCACATCGACCACGTCGAAAATCAGGTCAATTAAGCCGGGAGTGACTTTGCGTTTGCCCTTGCGGCCTTGATCGAGGACGGTTTCCACTTCATGGGTGAGACAATTGATGTCGCGCAGATTGAGGAAACCGGCCATTCCCTTGATGGTATGGAAGGGGCGAAACAGATCGTCGATTTTCGCGGTATCATCCGGACAGCGCTCGACTTCCATGAGGCCGGCCTCGATCGCCTCGATATGCTCGGCGGCCTCCTCGGCGAAGGCTTTGACAAATTCCAACTCCTTGGGATCAATCAGGAGAGGGGTGGATTCATATCGGGGCGCGTCACTATGCTCGGCTTCCACCGCCGGTTTGGGGGTTTCATTCGATTCCTGGGTGGCGGGAGCGGAACTTTGGGGCTGATCGGCGAAAATGATGTCCATGCGCGCGGCGATTTCCCGCGGATCTTGCGGGAGGGACGGGGTTTCGACCGTTTCCGCGGCGGAAGAAGCGGGCTCGGCGATCATCTCCGCCGAGGTTGGGGCAACCTTCTTTTTTGCGCGATTGGTTTTCGTGGTATCGGTATCCATCGTCTGAGGCAGAAGACCGGATAATTCGGTCACCGATTGAATGATTTTTTTGAACGTGGCATCCGCATCCTCGGCTTCGCCGAGGATCAGCGCTTCCAGGCAGTGCGCCAGAGTTTTCGTACTTTCAACGGCATCGCCCGCCGAGGAATCGGCGAGGGAGAGCAGGCTTTCGGTGATCTGCTCGCACCAGCCGTGCATTTGCGCCAGGCCGCTCAAGTCATCCTTATCGATGTGGGCGACCGTATCCGTTAAATGCTCCATCCATTCCCGTACGCTGTTTTTATCCTGATCCGGCTTCGTCCTGCTGCTCATGGATGACCTCATTTTTCTTATGGGCCGACATGATCGGTCGGCTTTTTCTCCGGCACGGGGATGCACGAAAACACGTTTGTGTTCGCCACCCTTGGCCGAACCCGTCGAAAACCCGGTCCGATAATCACACGCCTTACCTTTCCATCTTTCCTCGCGTAAACGGAGCGGGTCCGTAAAATGCACGTTCCTCCGTTGAACACTATCGGTTTGGAAGGGGGGAACATTTGCTAGTCACTTTTACGGGCAATGGAAATTTGGGTTTTTTAGGGACGGAAACGGGAAAAAGGGCCTTTGGGATATGATTGACCGTCGGTCAAGCACGTTTTATGAGGCCGATAAATGCTCACGGCCGAGTCACGCGAGCCTTACGGCGTCAGACGAATATTCCCCAGCGTGATCGGATTGTACAGATAACGTCGAGCTGCCGACCAGGAGCCGTATTCGCCGGAGTGGGCATGATACCGGGCGAAATTAATGCCCCAGATGGCGGATGAACGGTTTAGGGCGGCCAGGGGGATTTGAATCTCGACCGTCCAGCGTCCGTTTTGCGCCTGGTCGTCCACGGCCGCGATGATGCCGGCCGACCAGGGCTCATGAGTCGCAACCTCTCGCAGGCACGGAACCCCTCGTTCGGTGATGACCGCTCCGTTGGCCTTCACCGCGATGTGGAACAGATCACCGGCATCGACGGCATTGGGGCCGGGGTCCAGCACCACTTCGACGAGATCGTCACCCGTAGGCCAGAGTTCGTCGTAAACGACGAAGTTATTCCGGCTGATTCCGCGATCCGCGAGGCGATCATCCGCGCAGTTGAAGGCGATATAGAGATTCTCCCGATCCCGACCAACGAAGACCTGAGTTCGTTGAGACATCTGGATCGGGTTGAAGCGGTTCTGCTTGGGCACGTCGGCGGCGCCGAAAAGCACGAAATCAGCGGCGATGTTGCCCACGGCGAGCGGCCAGTCGTCCAGTCGCCCATCGAGGGTCAACGGCGCGGGGATGGCTTGGGCGTCGAGCAGGCAGAGTCGTCCGTTGGCCGTCGCCAGACGGCGACCACTCCTGGCCGGCTCATTGCTGGATAACAACGCGGCCTTGAGAGACACGAAGCCGTCGATAGTGGTTTGGAAAGGGGCCGCTTTGGCCCGCAGGACGGCTCGCGTGCCTTGAAGAGGTTGGAGGTTTTCGATTTGGACGGGCGGCCCATCGTTTCGCCATCCTTCCGGCAGTTCCATGAATTCAAGTCGGCCGGATATGGGTTCTCGGGTGGCATTAAGCAACCAGACATGGCCTTCGACGCGAAGCGGTGTCTGGCGATCCTGCTCGTCAAGGTACAGACGCAAGCCCTCGAACTGCAATTGCAGATTACGGACCGTTTGGCTGAATCGAGCCCATTCGATTTGTTCGGCGAATTGTTGAATATCCTCGGGGATTCCGGGATCCGCGGTCTCGACAGGCATGGCTTTCTTTAATTCCCGAGCCATGAGCTGGCGGGCAAGCATCCATGCTCCGCCGTCGGAGACCCACCCACCGCCTCGGGCGTCAAGGTAATGGTCTCCATAGCAAGCCGCGCCGCCGAAGGGAACGAGATCGGTTTCCAGGAGTCGGGCGATTCCTTGTCGGCCATTATGTTCCATTAGCCAGAGATATTCGTAGTCCTGGATCCCGCGTAATAGTCTCTTAAGCCGGATCGAGGGGATGGGATGATTCAGACCATACGCCTTGCCCGGCCAGATCAGCATGTTTTCGCTGCCCATGCCGGTCGGTTGACCGTCCACGAGCCAGGCGTTTACCGTGGGAATCATGATGGCCGACAGGCCGAATCGCCTCGCCATCCAGGCAAGGCTCCGGGTATGGGTGGAGGGGGCGATCAAGGCCAGGGATCCCGCATAGGGCGGCCGGTCGGGCATCAACCAGGCAGCTTTGCCCATGGCCTGTTGGCGGGCCATTTCTCGCGGGTCCATGAGGCTGACCGGTGGACTCCAGATATTCACGAACGACGCGATATCCGGGCATTTGTCCTCTTGTTTGCCGTAGGGAACCAGCGAATATGGGGTAAGCTCGCAGACCAGTTGGATGCGCTTATCCACCTCGGCAACGAGCTTTCCGAGCCACTCGAACCGTTTGTATCGCACCTGGCGATCCGCGCCGGCCGAGTCGAGCCAGAGGAAATGGCGGTCGAGCCAGCCTTGTTCGCGAAAATGAGCCGAGCACTGTCTCAGATAATCGATCAACATACGCTGGTAACTGGCGCTCAGCCATCCGCCGTAGGTGTCAGGGTTGGGTGAATCGGCCTTTATCGGCAGAGGCCAGATGGCGACCGGCGCGCGATCGTCAAAAGCGGTGCCGTCGAGCAATCCCGTAACCAGTCGATCGTAATCTGTCCAATCGAGGCGAAGATTGCCTCGGCTGTCAAAATCGCGTTTTGGCTGAATGTCCCAGGGGACGGGAACGCAGCGATGTTCGTGAAGCAGGCGGGCGGTCTCGTCCAGCACGGCGGTAGCCGACTCATAAGCGGGGTCGTCGAAGGCCAGACGTTGCGGGGAGTAGGGTTGACCATCGATGGTCAGGTGATGCCGCCAGAGAGTCTGGGCATGAAAGCCCGTGATGACCGGAAGGTGGCCGCTTTGCGGTAGAGCAAAGGAAAATACCTCAAGCTGGATTTGCATTTGTCGGCCTGGACCATTGGGGTCGGTTACGCGCAGGACGCCCTCGTAGATGCCGGCTGCGGTTCCAGGTGGCACGTGTAGATCAAGCCAGACGGCCGCGCATTCGTCGGGGGCCAGATGAATAGGCAGCACGCCTTGTGGCGCGGTCAAGGGAATCAGGGGGTCGGGATAATCCCTGTTTTCGCGTAAATAGGGAGTCAGACGAAGATACCAGCTTGGGTAGTCACGGACAGTGACCCATTGTTCAAGATACAGCCTGATTTGATCGGCGGAGATGGAATGCTCGTCGAGGGTCAGATCGGAGACGGTTATACCCCAAATAGTGGCGGATTGTGCCGACTCATTCTTGAAGATTAATTGGCAGGCAACGTTTTCATTATTGGCTGCCTGCAGATGAACCCTCCGTGAGACTTCACTGAAGACGGCGTTTTCCGATTCGGGTTGAGCGTTTCGGAAAACCGTCACCCAATCGGGCACGGCCCAAATTTGCAAATCACGGACACCGGTTCCCATTCCGTTGCATCCGGAGAGCCAAGTAAGAATGCCGCCGAGGAATAATTTGAAAAATCGGTCTTTCACGAGACGATCGCCCCTGAGTTATTCAAGATTACCGGTGTTCCGTGGCGATATTCTATCTGGAAAGTGTCGCTTTTCCACTCGGCGGAGCCGGGGCGTCGTATCGGTTTGGGAGAGTGGTTGCACGCTTGACAGTCCTCATCCAAGAGCAGACGACGTTGCAATGCCACATTTTCGGGGGTCCGTAGGCTAAAAATTCGAGTTTCCTGGCGGTCAAGGTCCGATAGCCTGCATACAATGCTCCGGCGGTGACGAAACCGGTAAAGTGGTTTTCCGTCGGCATGGTATGTCCAATAGGGTTGTACATGGACAACCAGGCTTGGGAACCCTTTTGGATAAAGTTTGAGCTGAAACACAAAGGAGCACGAGGAACATGGTGACGCAGAACCCGGATGGGATGATTGAGTTCGCATTCTTTCGTCCACAGGCCCGGCAGGTAGTTCTGGCGGGCGATTTCAATGGCTGGCAGAAGAGTTTTGTGTTGCAAAAGGACCAAGCGGGATGGTGGCGCTGCCGGTTGCATCTGGCTCCGGGTATCTATCAGTTTCGTTACCAGGCTGATGGTCACTGGTTTAATGACTACGCGGCTTTCGGTCTCGAAAAGGGACCGCTCGGGTGGAATTCCGTGGTTAAGGTCGACAAGGATCATGGCACGCAAAGAGAACTTGAAGCCGCTTGATTTTTTGATCGTCTTGACGGAACAAAGTGTCGAAGGAGATATTTGCCGGGATGGCATCGCGCGGCTGAGTTCATGAAAGCGCGGGCCATCGGAATAGCCGAGATCATCTATGATCACATGCTCCTCGAAAACCGTTGGTTTTGCTTGTGTGCCTTTTAACGAAGGCTCTGTCTTAAGTTGCCCTCGTCAATATGGCGCCCCGACGGTTCTTGTCCAGCACGCCTGATTTTAAGCAATGAGCCGTACCTCCATAAACAAAGGACATGCCCGGGGGCATGTCCTATTGTGATTCCATCGAGAAAGCCGGATTTCGCCCCAACGAACCCGGGCCATTTTGTCCCGTGACGGAAGCGACGGATCGAGCGAGACCGTCGCGGACGAGCAACCCCCTTTCAGAGGGGGTTTTCCCGTTACGGGCGGATCTGTAGGCCGGTCAACCGGCCTGATTGCGGTTTGTGCCTGCCGAGCGGAAACGGTACAAGTGGAGTTGTTTGGAGGGTCCCGGACCCTTCCGTGGGTTCTGGGGCATGACGATCTTAAAGAGGTGGTTTGTTCATTGCGGCTGTACGTAAAATTAATCCAATACGAATATGTCTTATAATCGTTTAGAAATTAACTTATTTTGTGCAGTTTTGGCCTTTTTGGAGAAAAGCAAAAAAATTTTCCGATCGATTTTTTGGTAAAAATTGCTCAGAAATGCTTCGCCACATTATCCAAATTACCCATATTGACGTGCTGGGGGGGGATGGTAACAATATAGGCAATTTATTTGGCTGTTTTACCATTGCTTTAACTGGATAAACCATTATTTTTAATTTGACAGACCGATAAACGTGAGGTATAGTTCTAGCACGATCTAGAAGTTACACCTTGGTTCTTTGACAGTCTCGGCCGCATTGAAGAAGCAACTGTTGTTATGTCTCGCGGCCGGTCTTTTCGTTCGGAGAAATTTCGCTTACGCGCTCGTGGTTTGGAAACGAATGGGTTTCCGAAAGCGGAGAAGGTACGCGCCTTGGAGATTTGATCCGGTCCTGTCCTTTCAGGAGGTTCGCGGCTGAACACCACTGGTCTTTCGAGTATAATGGCCGTAACGAGCTGGATAAGGCCGAGCGGTTCGCGGGTGACGATCCCGACGACCCCGACGATCAGTATACGAGCAACGGTGATTTCATTTTTGCTTACGACAACATTGGCAACCGGGCGACCTACAGGCTGGACGATGAGGAGAATCCGACGGCGTACACGCGCAATCCGTTGAATCAGTATACGGATACGTCGTATCCGACCGAGTCGTTCAGCTACGACCGGGACGGGAATATGACGGCCGACGGCACCTATGCCTACACCTGGGACGGAGAGAATCGCCTGATTGGTGTGGCCCCGGCGTCCTCGCCGGTGAATGGGGACAAGAAGTTGGAGTTCAAGTATGATTATATGGGCCGCCGGGTGGAGAAGATTTATTCGCTCCACAACGGCAGCACGTGGGTCGAGCAAACACATGAACGGTTCGTATACGATGAGTGGAACGTCATCATGGTGCTGAACGGCAACAGCGATCCGGTAAACCAGACGCTTCGCAAATATACTTGGGGTCTGGACATGAGCGAGCTGGCGGGTAGCGGTGTGGCACCGGGCGTCTCGCCGGTGGTCTCCGGTATCCACGGTGCCGGCGGCATCGGCGGCCTACTTGCCGGTGAGGAGATGAGCGGCACCCACCAGGGCAGTTATTGGTACTTTTACGACGGAAATGGAAATGTGGGGCAGATTCTGAAATATGAAGCGGACTCTCCGCCCACGATCAGCACGGCCGCCCGTTACGAATACGATCCGTACGGCAATGTGATCGGCCCCGATCCGGATAACGATGGCGACTGGCAGGAGCATGCCACGGAATATGCCAAGGCTAATCCTATCCGTTTCTCGACCAAGTGGTTCGACAAATCCGGTCTCGGCTACTGGGGATATCGGTATTACTCGCCGCGTCTGGGGCGGTGGATGAGCCGGGATCCGATCGAGGAAGAGGGCGGGATATCGAATTATTTCTATGTATTAAATAGTCCATTATGCAATATTGATTTTTTGGGCCTTCAACAACAGAATTGTTGTCCACGAGATGCGGGACAATGCTGCAGAGACGCAAAAACAAATGGTCTTAATGGGAACGATTTAGGTGGAGTAATCTGCTGTGACGGAAAAAAAGTAGCATGCGTATGGCAAAACCATTCGGCAGATCCTTCTCAAAAAATCGCAGAAGATATAATTATCGATTGTGTAACAAAGCATGAGTTGGATCATTTTGATGATGTTCCTGCGTGTCCAAATCAGTGTCCAGACATGAGTCGTCCCCCTTTTAAAAAAGGAGCGAACAGAAATAAGGAAGAATGCAGCGCTCACAAAAAAGAACTAAGTTGTTATAAGAAAAAGCGTAACAATTGTGCAAAAGCGCCAAATCCTCAGGATTGTCGTAAGAGGATCGACGATGAAATTAAGGTTGTTGAGGGCGAGATTCGCAAATATTGCGTCAAATAAATCCCGGCTATGGCCACTTAATGGATTAGCATATTATATGATGTTATGGATATTTGATGGTATTACTGTCATTGGTTGGAGACATGGATATGTATTTCAGCCTGCGATGTGCAAGGTTATCTAGTATGCTTAATAAATTTATAAAGGATAAGAAACCCGATCAAATGCGCAGATTTAAGGATTGGCGGATAATTAATGCCTCTTTCCTTGTTGCGGGAACCTGCTTAACCATTCTCATTTTCATATTAGCATGCCGAGATATCCAAAACGAAAGGCCAATAATTCAACCAGGTACTATTAACGAGACAGACACGAAGTATGATCCTAATTCAAGTAGGCCAGTTGTTGAGATACCTTTTGTTTCGGGTTGGACAACACAGCCAATTGCATGTGTATACAAAGCAGGTTGCGGTAAACGCCGCATGGAACAATCTACGGACATCATAGTAGCTGTGTGGAAAAATGGCCAGATAATATGGTCAGATGATGCTGTAAATGGGGGTGCGCCTTATCGCATCGGAAAAATAGAGATTAAAAAAGTTGATGCGGTACTCGACGGATTTGAAAAAGAAGAACTCTTTAATAACTCGAATCTGAGTATACATAACTATGGACCGGATTCAGCTTTTATCGTGATCGCGATTATGGATAGAGGACGTTGTTTGAATATGAATTCCTGGCACGAACTCTTTGAGGACAATCCGAATCTCGTGGCGACATCTGAAGGTATAACCACTTTAGAGGGGCACGAACGCGATGAAATTCTTGCGGCTGAACCCGATGCGTATCGTTATTATCGTAAAGTATGGATGGATGTTCGTTCGGCATTAGCCGACCTTATTCCAGGCGATGGTGAGATTGCGCCAGAGATTCATTTTAAACTATCGCGAATTAAATGTGAGGAAAACGAATGATAAAAGGGGATTGCGCCAAGCAACCTGCGGAAGGAGGAAATGGATGAGCTGAGCCATTGGATTAATAGGGACAGTCGCCTATATTGAGTGACATTGCTTGCATAGAACATGCTCGATTACGTCGAAAACACGGTTACTGGTTCGCCGGATGTCACCGTGTCCAAATATAATTACACCACGGTCGAACTCGGCCGGCGGACGAACGTTATTCACAGCGGAACGGCCTTCATCGCGACG
>CAZXSA010000186.1:0-10081 GCA_964642815.1 uncultured Planctomycetales bacterium
GCAGCGAACCTTGTTCGCCAACGGATATACTTCCGTTTTGGCCATCTCCTTCGGCGCGATCAGCGGTGTTTTCGCCTGCCGCACGTCGGCGCCGAGCATCCGGATGCCGCCCGTTTGCTCGCCGGTTAGCTGCACATAGGTATCAATGGCCGGGGCGATGGAATTGTTGATCCACAAACCCTGTATGTTATGTGCGCGAATCGCCGGTGCCTTGCCGCTCAATCCTTTGATGTCCAGCATGGTGCAGGTCAGGTTTTTCCCCATCATAGAGGCTATGGCCGTATCGACCGCCCCCGAGAAATCCATGCGCACATCATTCAGGATCAGATCATCAACATACCGCAGGTCCAGCCAGTAAGGCCGGGGCTCGCCGGTGTAACGGATGCGGACATCGTTGATGCTGACGTTCCGTATCGGGGCGTTCGGCAGCCCGTGGATAAACGAGGGCTGATACACGTCGTCGGCCACCAGATGATGGATGAACAAGTTGCGGATGGTCGGTTCCAGCATGTCCATCGAAGTGATATCAAAAACCTTGCCCACGTTGCGGGTCACGATGTTCGACATGAAAACGTTCTCGATCTGTCGGTATTTCTCGCCCGGTTTGTTCGGGCGCATGAGCTGAATGGCGAACATCGTCCCCACGTTTTCAAAAACGCAGTTGTCGATCAGGATATTGCTGAAGACGCCGGCCGTCCCCGTACCGAACTTGATCGCCGGGTGCGAGGTGTTGCGCACGATCGTGTTGGTGATCCGGATATCCCGGGTCAGGTATTCACCTTCCGTGACCGTTCCCTCAAGATCCTCGTTTTTCAAGGTGATTGCGTCGTCGCCCGAGCCCTCGATGAGCACGCCGTCGTAGAGCACGTCCTGGCAGCAGACCGGATTAATCCCGTCGGCGAAGCTGTCGAGGCAGGCCACGCGGATGAGGTCTACATTGCGGCATTTGAAGAAAGTGATCGACCAGCTCGGCGAGTTGGCGACGGTGATGTCCCGCAGCATGATATCCCGCGAATGCTCGAACAGTACCGAGAACGGACCACGGGTGCCCTGGCTAAGAGCCAGATTTCCGTCGATTTTGCCGCCGCCGGTTAGGGTCACGTTTTCGATGCGATTCCCATAGAGAAAAACCAGGCTTCGTCGAGCATTGGACTGACCCGTCGGAACCTCCGGCCGCGCGTAATCCTCCATCCGTTTGCTTTGCAGCAACGTCGCCCCCGGTTCGATGTGTAAGGCAATATGGCTTTTCAGGTAAATCGTGCCGGCCAGATAGGTTCCCGGTGGCAGGTTAACCGTTCCGCCGCCCGCCGTGGCGGCCGCGTCAATGGCTTTTTGGATCGCGCTGGTGTCCAGGGTTTGACCGTTGCCGACGGCTCCGTAGTGGCGAACGTCGTAGACGCGCTTCTCGCTTTGGGCCAGGGTTGTCCCATAAATACATAAGCCGAACGATATGACTTGAAGCCATTTCATCTCATGCATGCGTTTAGTACCTCGTGACCACTCTCAAGACATTCGCCGAGATATGGTTGATTGTTTCACGTTTCCGCTTTGCCAACAAATTGCCGTTAGAAATAGTTTTACACCGCGGTTCCGGAGAGACGCTTATCGATTACTCGTTTTGTTTTGCCTTCTCGATCAACTCCAACAACGTGGCCATTTTGGGCTTTGGCGGGGTCAGAAAGGCGTCGATCTGTTCCTGGGTGAAATGTTCGGAAAGAAACGACCGGATATCGAATTTCTCGAACCAGCAATCGAGGATCTTTCGGCAAGGACGGCCGTCGGCCTGGGCGCGGCAGAAGGAGAACGGCACATGGTGGCCGAGCATTCGGCAGTAACCTTCGCGCTGGTCATGTTCTTCAATCGGCATCAGTTATTATTAGACCAGAAATCCGGCCTTATATGCAAGGAGAAAATACCAGCCCGAAGCGGTTTACCTCGCTTGCCTCGCCTGGGCGGGCCGTGGCGGGCCAGCGAGGGTAAAAACATACCAGCCCGAAGCGCTAGCGAGGGGCAAACTCTGCCTTTCGTTCACGCTTCGGGCTGGTGGGATTTTCGATTCGGGGCAATTGAAGCCCGTTTTTTGTTCGCGCCGCGAACCGGCATTTCTTACCATTTGCCGGTCTTGACCGCCTGCGGTTTCGGCAGTTTGCTGATCGAGGCCAGCGATTCCTGGAGCATTTCCTCCGGAAGCGGGAAATCCTCCAACTTGCCGGACAGGAATTTCTCGTAACCGGTCAGGTCCATAAGGCCGTGCCCGCTCCAGTTCATCAGGATGACCTTTTCCTTGCCTTCTTCCTTGGCCTTGTTGGCCTCGTCGATCGTGCAGGCGATGGCGTGACTGGTCTCCGGCGCGGAAATGAAACCTTCCGTCCGGGCCCAGAGCAGGGCCGCCTTGTAACACTCGGTCTGGTGATACGCCCGTGGGGTAATCAGGCCTTCGACGATGGCCTGACTGACCAGCGGCGCGATACCGTGATAACGCAGCCCGCCCGCGTGAATCGCCGGAGGCACGAACTTATGCCCCAGCGTATGCATCGGCAGCAACGGGGTCATCTCGGCCGTATCCCCGAAATCATAGGAGAACGGCCCACGGGTCATGGTCGGGCAACTTGAGGGCTCGACCGGATAAATCGCGATATCCGCCCCGGCGATCTTGTCGGCCACGAACGGGAACGCCAGTCCGGCGAAATTACTTCCACCGCCCGCGCAGCCGATGACCACGTCCACTTGCTCTTCGTTGACCTTGGCCAACTGTTTTTTGGCTTCCAGGCCGATGATCGTCTGGTGCAGCATGACGTGATTGAGCACACTGCCGAGCGAATAACGGGTCTTGCCGGATTTATCGGTGACGGCATCCTCGACCGCCTCGCTGATCGCGATGCCCAGGCTTCCCGGGGTATCCGGAATTTCGGCCAGAATCTTGCGGCCGGCCTGCGTCTCGTTACTCGGGCTGGCCACGCACTTGCCGCCCCATGTCTCCATCATCAGCCGCCGGAACGGCTTCTGATCGAAACTGATCCGAACCATGTAAACCTTGCATTCCAAACCCAGTAAGGCGCAGGCAAACGACAACGCGCTACCCCACTGGCCCGCGCCCGTCTCCGTGGTGATTCGCTTGATGCCGAACTGCTTGTTGTACCAGGCTTGGGGAATCGCGGTATTCGGCTTGTGGCTGCCGGCCGGGCTCACCCCTTCATTCTTGTAATAAATCCGGGCGGGAGTTCCCAAAGCCTTTTCCAAGGCCCGGGCTCGGTAAAGAGGTGAAGGTCGCCAGAGATAAAGCATCTGGAGCACTTCCTCGGGGATATCGATCCATCGCTGCTGACTCACTTCCTGTTCGATAATGTTCATGGGAAACACAGGCGCCAGCATATCCGGCGAAATCGGCTTGCCCCCCGGACCCAATGGCGGCTGCATCGGGGATGGAAGATCGGCGGCCAGATTGTACCACTGACGCGGAATTTCACTCTCGTCCAGAAACACTTTCACTTGCATGATTTGACCTTTCCAACATTTGATCTTTCCGCACTGGCAAATATCCGGCTTTGCCCCGTGCGACCGGTATTTTTCGGGATCCGTCGTTTAACCCGGGAACCGCCTTCCAGCGGATATGCAGATCGTTCCCTCTCCTGCGTCCCTGGTTTTGCCGATCAGGACGACAAAAATGTGATTCTAATAAATTCACAGCCCCGTGTCGATACTTTTTCACTCTCCGACCATTTATAGGTCCATGAAAAACAAACACCTTGCGAATCCATACGTGAGGGTATCATGGATTGGATCGAACGGAAAAGCGTCTCGAAGAAGACGGATTTCCGTCAAGCGGGATTAAACTTTTTATCTAACTCTCTTGCCTTTGCTTTCTACCTTTGGCAAAATACGCCACTGTACGGGTTCTGGGCATACGCATTGAACGCACGATCGTTCCAATCGGCGATAGGGAACAAGAGCATTTTCGCTCCAACCTGACACATAAAGGGAGACATGGCATGACAGGATTCAGGTATTTACTCATTCTCGCCCTGTTGATGGTTTTGCCCTCGGCGGTGGCCCAGCAGGAAACAAACCAGGAAGCCACCACGGAGGCCACGACCACCGTCGAGAAGGCTTCCCCTTATTCCGGAAGCTGGTGGGAATGGCCGAAAATGACCGGCGACTGGGGTGGAGCTCGCACTGCCTTGGCGGATAAAGGCATTACCCTGGATATCGATGTGACCCAGGTGATGCAGCACAACTGGCATGGCGGGGTGAGCACCAAGAACGGCCTGCGCTACAGCGGATCGGGCGACATCAGCTTGACCCTGGACACCGGAAAGATGGGCCTGTGGCCGGGCGGCACCATCGTCCTCAAGGCCGAGCCAAGATGGGGCGACGGCGTGTGGCAGTCAAAAGTCGGCTCCCTGCTGCCGACCAACTTTGACGCGGTCGTTCCCGGTTACGGCGAAGGCTGCATGTTCACCCTGTCCGAGTGGTTCCTTCAACAGGTATTGTTCGAAGGTAAGGTGGTGTTGATCGCCGGCAAGCTTTTCGGGGCTCGGGCTTTCGATCGCAACGTCTTCGCCAACGACGAGGAAACCCAGTTCATGAACGTGGCTTTTCGGAACATCCCCATGATCCCCACGTTCTTGCCCTACACAACTCTCGGGGTCGGCGTGGTTTTAAACCCGACGGAGTGGTTATCGATCATATCCGCCGTGGCCGAGTCGGATAACAAGGCCAAAACCATCGGTTTCAGCGAAGGCTGGCACGGCAAGGGGAACACGACGGTCATTCACGAATGGGCGGTGAAGGTCAAACCGTTCGATAAACCCGGTAACCAGCGGGTCGGTTTCGTGTGGAGTTCCCTGGATTTCCCCACCGTAGCTCCGAACGAGCCGTTCAAATCGACGGCCGACATGGCCATCAAGATGCTTGGTCAAAAATGGGCCAACAAGGTGGTCAATACCCTGGCCACTTTCCAGAACGGCAAGGATAACGTGTTGGTCTATTACAACTTTGACCAGTATCTGTACACCGAGGCGGACGATCCGACCCAGGGCATCGGGATGTTCGGACGGTTCGGCTGGGCTCGGCAGGATGTGAACGCCGCCTGTCACTTCTACAGCATCGGCATGGGCGGCAAGGGCATCCTCCCCGAACGGGATAACGACACCTTCGGCGTCGGCTACTATTTCCTCGATCTGAGCAATCAATTGCCGTCGATGTTCCATTCCGAACAGGGCATCGAGTGCTATTACAACGTCCAGATCACGCCCTGGCTCCATATTTCGCCCGATCTGCAGATCATTGTCGATCCGGGCGGTAGCAACCAGAATGACGTGGCCTTGGTCGGCGGCGTTCGGTTCCAGATAAATCTGTAGCGAATAGCCATCAGCAATCAGCTTTCAGTATTCAGTTATCAGCACAGCCCCGACTTGTCCGGATAACATCCAGGTAGGTCGGGGCTGATTGTTGAGTATTTACGTGCCCGTACATTTGTCCGGGACGGATGGACTGACGGCTGAGTACTGACTGCTGAAAGCTGATGGCTGACGGCTGATTGCTCTTTCACAGCGGCGCGGCGCAGATGAGCAGGATCAGGATGGTGGCGGGGAAGCCGGCGTTATGGGCGACGGTCCAGAAGTCGTCGGAAGCCCGGATCAGGTCGTGCTCCTTTTCGCGTTGTGACTTATAGCTGGCCTTTACATCGAGGACCACAAGGTGATCCGCCTGGGTCTGGATCTGCTGCAGGGCGGCGTATTGTTCGGCCGTAAAGGGCAGCGGCCTTGCGGGTGGATTTTCCGCCCGGGCGAGGGCGGGGGCGGCCAACAGTATCCCGAGTAACGCGGGTACGGCGATCGACTTACGCATGGGTTATTTCTCCTCGCTCTGGCCGGCGGCCACGGTTGGCGGCCGGGTCACGAACATCATCGCGTGCTGACAGTGCCCCCACATCAGCTCGAAGGCCAGGGCGTCGGCCGAGGCCAACTGCTTGGGCGACGACGGATCAAAATAATATATAGTATCGGCCGCCGGGCCGTTTGGGTTCTCGGAAATTCCGATGACAACCACCGCATGGTTAAATTCCGGCCCTTGCCCGGTCTGATTTATAACGCAGATCACCGGGTAGCCACGCTGTTTGATAAGATAGCGAAGCCCCAAGGGCGGCTGGTCGTCCAGCCGACCCTGAAAAGCCCCCATGTACAGACCCTGCCTCGACAAATACAGTTGCAGGTCTCCCACGCGAGTCGGATCGAGCTTCATCTGCTTGAGTTCCTCGCTGATTGTTTTTTCACTGTATTTATGTTCGCTATAAAGGTAATTGGCGACCATGGCCACGCTGGCAACGAGGCAGGTGGAATAGTCGGTGGCCTCCTCGTAGGGCACCCTCAAGGCCCCTTGAGGGTAACGCATCACCGGTTTACCCGGCTCCTCGCAACCAGAGGTGACAATCAGCATCGCCGGTATCAATCCGAACATGACCCATGCGCGGGCGTCATGGAAAAGCTTAGGCCGCCTGTTTCTCCTCTGCCCTGCAAGAGATCGGCGAGGGAGGTGGTCAGAAAACGAACTCAAGAGATCAAAGACGTTCGATGATGTGTTCATATACCGGGGCATCATCGAACCGGGAAAATATTTTGTCAATGCTGACGGATTGATCGCCTTGTCAAATAGATGCATCCGAGGAAAGGTCGCACGGGGGATGCGGTTGCTTGGAAATATTCGTGATATACTCCGTGGTGGCAAAGGCACGGGTAAACCCTTGTCCCGCTGCCGCGTGACACGGGCCTGCCCATGCCACCCTGCCGAGAGTGACTAAACATTACAGAAGGATAAATGGGGCGTTTGACATGTGGACGAGCGCGAAGAGGTTTAACCAACAAAAAACATCGTGCCGGTTTGTGGTCGCGTTACTTTTTACGTACGGAGCGGCCTCTTTTGTTTGTTTGGCGGCGGAAAAAGATGAATGGGTTGACCCGCAAACCGGTCATCGGGTGATCCGACTCTGTCGCCGTGAGGGATCAAATTCCAGCTTTTACTTTCACCAGAACGCGTTCACGGCCAATGGAGACAAAATGGCCTTCGCGGGGACCACGCCCGAGGGCCGACGGATTTTTACGGTGAATCTCAAGACGTTGGAGATTTCGCCGGTCACCGACCGCGATTCGTCGGGCGAAATCGTGGCGGCCAAACGCAGGGAACTGTTGTATTTCAACGGCACGGAAGTCTACGCCACCCATTTGGATACGCGGCAAACGCGGAAGATAACCGAGCTTGATCCCGCCTGGCCGCGCGGTGGCCACCTGGCGGTCAATGCCGATGAGACCTTGCTGATGGGTTTTTTCGCCGAGGGGATCGCCGAGTATTTCAAGAAACCGCGGTCGGAATGGTTTATCGAAATCCACAAGGCCAGGTTGCCCAACGCCCTGTATACGATCGATATTCGCACCGGTGAAACCAAGATCATCCATCGGGAGAATAACTGGCTCGGCCATGTACAGTTTTCGCCGACCGATCCGAAGCTGGTCTCGTTCTGCCACGAGGGGCCTTGGAATCTCGTGGACCGCATCTGGACGATCCGGGCTGACGGCACGGACCGGCAACTTGTGCATCGCCGCACGATGGAGAACGAAATTGCCGGGCATGAATTCTGGGGGTCGGACGGCAAGCGGATTTGGTTCGATCTGCAGATGCCGATGGGTGAGAACTTTTTCCTGGCGAATGTTACCCTGGTCGACGGCAAGCTGACCCGTTACCGCCTGGAACGCGACCAATGGTGCATTCATTATAACATCTCCGCCGATGGCTCGATGTGTTGTGGTGACGGTGGAGCCTCATCCAGCGTGGCCCGGGCCGAGGACGGCAAGTGGATCTACTTGTTCCGCCCGCGCGGCGAGCAACTGGAAGTGGAACGTTTATGTGGCATGGCCGACCACGATTATCGCACGGAACCGAACGTGCGTTTCACGCCGGACGGCCGTTGGGTGGTTTTTAACTCGAACATCAATGATTCGCGCCAGATTCACGCCGTCGAAGTGGCTCGCGCATTCCCGACAACGGCCAAGCATGGTCAATGACAACGGTCGCACAAGGCCTGCCGGTTGTCCTTCAACAATCCCCGCCGGGCGGTCGAGCCGTGAGGATCATGACACATCCCGCAACGGTTTAGCGGGTCGAGCGGATGGTCGTGGACTTCCTCGAAGGTACGCTCGTCGTGGCAGGTCCAGCAGCTTTGCGGCTCGGGAGCGCGGCCAAGTTCGCCGTTTTTCAGCACATGGCACGCGGCGCAGGGGTTGGCCGGATCAAGCTGCTTGGCGGGCGGATGGGGTTTGAAGATCGGCCAATCCGAAGGCGGTTTATCGGTGATTTTCCCGCGAACGAAAAAGGTAACCTGTTGTCCGTCGGCTTCGAGAACATGTCGGCCGGCGGGGATTTTGTCGGTCCAGAAAAGTACCCGCTGACCGGCTTGAAGCGGAGGACGCGCGGTCACCCTGCCCTCGTCCCGAGGCGCGGCGGAGTGGTCTGGCTGGGTTGGCTTGCGCCGCGTGTTGTTCCAGTCCTCCGCGAGCAGCCATTCGACCGGTTGGATCGGTTGACCATCGAGCCTGATGACCGGCGCGGGGGCTTGCCCGTCGGCCAGCAGGGCCATCTGCGCGGCCTGGCCTTTGAAGACACATTCGTTGGGCGGCCAGAGAAATGGTGTGTTCTCTTCCTTGTCCCGCGAAGAACGGCGCGTATCCCGTTGGTCCGGATGACGGCCTGCCGAGGTCTCGCTTGAGGGCTGCTGACATCCCGGCCCGTAGGCCAGAAAGACGATGGCTAGGTATTTTATCGTTCGAGGCATGGTACAATGCTATCCGATTGGCAAGAATTCCGATACCCTGTGGGCGGATCAAGTAACGATTATCGAGCAATGGAATAGGGCATGAAAAATTCTCCGCGACAACGCTTGCTGGATTTCATTCGGAGCAAGTCGCCGGGGGTGATTTGTTCGCCACTGGCCGGCGGCAACTGGGCGGCCTTCGCGCACAACCGCGAGTGGATACCGGACAGCTTTGGCCCGGACATGGTGGAGGATATGCTCTCGGCGGCCGAACGCTGCGGGTTCGATCTGATGCTGGGGACGGGGTGGTGGGACAACGAATTTCTGCCCTGGCCGAAAATCCGTGAAGAGGTGGACGAAAATACTTATCGATTCCGACAGCGTATCGATACCCCGCACGGCCCCGTCGAGCAGGTCATGTCCAACGCGAAACGTCTGGGTAACCGGATGGAAACCCCGGCGTTCACGAAAATCGACGGGCGGCTGTTTGACTTACTGGAGATGATCGCCACCCGGCGCGAGGAGCCGCTGGCAAGCATCCGGCGGGCGCTTGCGCTGGTCGGAGATCGCGGATTGTTGTACATGGGAACCAGTTGTCCGCACACCCTGTTCGGTCTGCTGGACGGGATGAGCGTTATTTACGCCTGGAATGAGGATCGCGACCTGTTTCGGTCGGCTTGTGAATGCGCCTTCGCCGCGACCATGAATGTGATCGAGGTGGCCTTGGAGGCGGGCATCGAATGTGTTTTCCTGGCGACTTACGGATTGAGTCTTTTCTCGCCGCGAATCCTCGAGGAGTTTGCCCTGCCCTATCTCAAGAAAATCGCCGAGTATCTGCACGCCCGGGGCAAGCTGTTGTACGTTCACGAATGCGGACGCATGAAACTCGGCATCGAGCGCGGCTGGTGGAACGAGGTGTTGCCCGACATTCTGGAGGGTTTTGAAAGCCCGCCGGTGGGTGACGTTGATGACCTCGCCTGGGCCCGACGGAGGCTCGACCCGCGGATTATCATCAAGGGTAATATCAGTATCGCCGATCTGCTGAATGCCGAGCCGGAGACGATTCGCGTGCAGTCCCGGCACGTGCGGGTGGCGGTCGAAGGTTATCCGCACATCCTCGGCAGCGCCTGCTCCGTTCTCTACGGTACGCCCGTCGAGAACGTCCGGGCGATGGCGGAGTTTGAAGCGTCAGATAGCCTGCGATGAAATAGCCGAAAAGTTTTACAATGGGGTTCCTGCGGGAATCTCAACATAACGCTCGCGAGACATTTCCGCTCC
>CAZXSA010000187.1:0-10076 GCA_964642815.1 uncultured Planctomycetales bacterium
GTCCCGGATCATGAAGATGAAGGGGTGATCCGCGCGAAAGACCGGATCGGGTTTGGGAGGCATGGCCGTCGCCCGCATCATGGTGACGGCGGTGGCCGCCGCGGCTTCCGTGCCTTCTTCATTGACCTCGACAAAGGCCTTGTGGATGACCGCCGAGATGAACAGATCCTGCTTGCCGGTCATCCCGGAAAAGTCGGCCGCCCTGCTGAACGCGTCGGGCATACCCATCGACTCGAGGATCTTGGCCAGACTGAATTCGCAAGTCATCTTGAATTTCGGGATGGAGACGATCACCTTTTGCCTCGGAAGTTTGGCCAGCCAACCGTTGAGTTTTTCGGCGGTCAGCATTTTGTCCAGCTCGCCGATGCCGTCGGTTTTCCTCGGCAGCACGATGACCATCGACAAGTCATCGCCGGTGTAGGGCAATTCGAGCACCTGCACGTTGTCATCCTCGGCGTAGCCGAACCTGTCGGTCTGGTTCATCATGGGGACATCGATTTGTTTGCCGTCCAGAAGGGTAAACGGTTCATCCTTCGTTTTCTCCTCTTTGAATTGCAGGATCCATTGGCCTTTAAAGTAAATCGCGTTGGTCAGGATGAGCGTGGTTCCCTGCTGTAGTGTACCGGGTTTGAGCAGGTCCTTGATTTTCTCCTTGGTCTTGTCCTCGACCCATTGGTTGATAGTTTGCCGGGCCTCCTCGATGGCATGGTCGAAGTCCACTTCGCGCAGAGCGGCGTGATAGTTATTTTCCACCAGCTCCAGATATTCCTTGAGGAAGCCGTAGCCCTTCTGTCCCCACAGAGCGTTGGCAACGGACAGCTCGTAGTTGCCCTTTTTGCCCGCTTCGTTCTGGCTTTCGATCAGGCGTTTGAAATCGGCGTGGATCTCGGCCGCTGGTCGCTCGAAGTGGAGTACCTTGGCCATCTGTTCGGCCGTCGTTCCTCGCGCTCCCGCCCAGGTCATGGCCAACGCGGTCGAGATACTGTAGGGCGAGCAGAAAATATTACCATCGTCGTCCTTGAGCTTCGCGTATAGGTCCAGGGCGAACCGGTTGTCCGCCGGGGCCACGTTTTTCACGATGGAAGAGCCCTGTGTTTGCTTGTTTTGACCCGTTTTCGTGGTTTCAGCGGCCATCGCGCTACTCGCCAACAACCCGATCATCCCCAAAACCGTCAAAGTACCGTTTTTCGCGAACATGGCCGATCCTCCGTTATTGAAACCTGTCCTATTAGACACCGGCGATCGTTTTCGGTTCCATGAAATTGTCGTGGCCGATGATAGCAGCAGCATAGCATATTTCGATCAGACTGTTAGACCAATAGACTATTAGGCTGTTAGGCTGTCGAGCCGTTAGGCGAAGTGGCTTGGATTCGGTTTGGTTGCCGCTTCGCCTCCATAAGTTAGTGTTCACTACCAATTCTATCTCCTTATTTGACATGGGGTTATCAGATTTTTTTGCCGTTTTGGCTTCGTTTGGCGCTTTTTACTTTTTTGTTCCGATGCCCGGTTGGACAAGTTATGTGATCCTGGTAGACCCTGGTACAGAAGTCGGTTTTTCTGATATCCGTAAAACGGCGTCATTGGGGAAACGCTCCTGATCCAAATTCCCGCGGGCATACCGCGTGGCCATCTATAAAGAACACGCGGGGTGATCCGGAAAAAGCGTTGCGAGTGGAACGGGTGGCGAAGCTGTTAGACTGATCCGTACTGGCACGGGTACGCATGATCGACCAGCTTTCCTCAGTTGATTGACGATGAGACAGGACACGCTCGCGTCTGGGTCGATGGACTGCGTTGATGAGAGGCTTGCCCGCCGTGGGTCATCGGCGCCCCCACCGAGTACGCGGGGATGGTTGGCCACCCGACTCCACTTCGCCTTCGCCCGCGCGCACGCGAGCTACGCGAGACCCTTGCTGGCGCGGCGGGCTGGTATTCCCACTTTGCCCGCGAGAGCGCGGGCTACGCTGCGCTCGTAACCACACTCCTCGGCCCCGTTCGAAGCCAAAATACTTCTCATGCACAATGAACCTGCCTGCGATACCCGCGTACCAGATTTGACGGCCGGCCTCTGCGGTATTGCTTTGATGACGATGCGGCCGTGATCTATTCTGTTGACGAAAACCTAGTTGATGACGGCGGGGATGTTGCTTCGCTTTATCCGCACCAGTCAGAGAATCCCACGGATTGCGGATTTGTTTTGCTGACCTCTTCCAGGCGTGGACTGCCGGCGGAGGAGAGGGATGCTCATCGGTAGGTGAACAGGACGGCGGTGGATTTGAAATTTGAGATTTGAGATTGGGGGAGATGATCGCGCAGAGACGCTGAGGAGCGGAGATTTGAAATTTGAAATTGTGGGAGATGATCGCGCGGAGACGCTGAGACGCGGATAACCGGAGATTTGAGATTTTGGATTGCGGAATGATCGCCCCGAGGTGAGTTTGGAGCAGGCGCAGGAGGGGCAAAGACAGATAGTGTCGGCGATGTCAGGTTTTTTTTTGGGGGGGGTTACCAATGGATGAGATTTCTCCAGCGTTTTATTTGGGTTGGCGCCGTGGGTGGGAAAACCTATCCTCATTGTCGATCCAATAGCGATTGATTGGTCCGCGATCAGCAAAAAGGAACACGCACGTGAATCCAAGTCTTGGTTTTCTTCTTGCGATTATCGGCGGCATTCTGATGGGCAGTTTCAGTCTGCCGATGAAAAAAACGACGAAGTGGGCGTGGGAAACGACCTGGCTGATCTGGTCGGTGACGGCCCTGGTAATCGTACCCTGGGCGATCGCCCTGATAACCTGTCCCAAGGTCATGGCAATCTACGCGCAGTCCGGAGCGGGAACCCTTGCGATGATCTTCCTGTTCGGCCTCGGGTGGGGGCTGGGGGCGGTCACCTTCGGCCAAAGTATCTCGATCCTGGGGATGAGTCTCGCGTTCGCAATCAGTATCGGGTTGACCCTGGCCCTGGGCTCGCTGATCCCGATGGCCTCCAGACCGGAGATGTTCGCGACGGCCGGCGGACTCACCATCACGGCCGGGATCGCCATCATGATTATCGGGGTGATCATCTGTGCGGTCGCGGGCAGCCGCAAGGAAGCCCAGATTATAATGGCCACGGGGCCAAGTCAGCCATCCGAGCCAAGCGTACCGGGGGTATCCGCCAGAGCTTTCGCAAGAGGGCTTACTCTCTGCATTCTTTCAGGCATTTTCAATCCCATGATCAATTTCGCGAATGCCTATGCCGATCCGCTCAAGGACGCCGCCAAGTCGCTAGGCACGTCGGCCGGCGGCGCGTCGGACGCCATCTGGGCCATCGCCCTGCTGGGCGGATTTGTCACCAACGCCCTCTACTGCTCGATCTTGTTGACCCGAAACAAAACGTGGTCAGGATACCGTGCGTCGAAGACGGCCGGTCATTGGCTGTATGCGATGTTGATGGGAGTCATTTGGGTGTCGTCCATCACGCTGTTCGGGCGGGCCGCCTCTCAGATGGGCAGCCTGGGCAACTCCGCCGGATGGGCCATCACTATGGGCTGTTGTATCGCCGCCTCGAACGCATGGGGGATCATCACTGGCGAATGGCGGGAAGGTAAAGGCACACCGTTGAGGACCATGTACCTCGGTCTGTCGGCCATTCTGCTGGCGATCGCCGTCATCGGTTATGGCAATTCGCTGGCAAGTTGATGGAAAAAGGCGAAAACAGCCGAATGAGAATTTTGGCCGCACATGATGAATCCACAACCGGACAGGCCGTATTCCATCGCCCCCGTTGGGGGCTTAGGGTGGGTTGTCGGTTACGTTACCCCGGCTTGCGCTGCGCTTCAGCCGGGGCTACATTCCTTCAACCCTATCGGGTTTGATATTCATGGGCTTTCGATCCCACGAGCTGCGCTACGCTTTAGCCGGGGTTCAATTCCTGCAGCCCTATCGGGTTTGATACTCGTGAGCTTTCGATCCCACAGGTTGGGCTGGGCTTTTGTCGGGATTACCTACTTTTTTTCGCCGAACAGTTCGGCGGCGTCGAGCTTTTTGAAGAGGATGGCCGGTTCGCCGAGGGGGTGGCCGGTGGGGAGTTCCCGGGTCGCGCCGGACCAGGGTAAGGCCTCGCTCATGGCTCGGCCGCAGGGGTTGGTCCCGCTCGCGCCCCTCAGGTCCAGGCCGAGCATGATAGCCGTCCTCGCGGCCGAGAACGGCAGGAACGGAGCCATCAGGGTGGCCAAGGCCTTGACCGTCTGGACACAGACGTTGATGGTGGTGCCGCAGGCGGCCAAGTCGTCTTTACGCTGCTTCCACGGCTGCTTGGCGTCGAAGTAGACATTACCGGCGCGGGCCAGGGCCATCAGTTCGCCCAAGGCGTTCTTGAAACGGAAGGCCTCGATATTCTCGGCGACTTTTTGGGCTTGGACGGCAATGGCGGCCAGGTGTTCGTTATCCACCGCCTCGCGCCGCCCGGCATCCGGCACCTTGCCCTCGAAATAGCGCACCGCGAAGGTCAGTGTCCGGTTGATGAAATTGCCCAAGGCGTTGAGCAATTCCGAATTGTTGCGGGTGATATAGTCGTCCACGTCGAAGGCGGTCCGCTGGCTCTCGGGAGCGATGGCCGTCAGGTAATAACGCAACGGGTCGGGGTCGAAGGTTTTGAGATACTCCTCGATCCAGATGGCCGTCCCGCGGCTCTTGCTGATTTTTTCCTCTTCCTTGCCGGGGAACTTGATGTTCAGGAAGGCGTTGGCCACCACCTGCCAGGGCAATTGATACGAGCCTTCGGCCATCATCATGGCCGGCCAGGTCAGGGCGTGGAAGACGGTATTATCCTCGCCGATAAAATGTACGATCCGACAATCGGGGTCTTTCCACCAGCGGGTGAAGGCCTGCCAGTCGCCGTCATGCTGCTGGCAGTAACGGGCGGTGAAAGATACGTAACCGATCGGAGCATCGAACCAGACGTAAAGCACCTTGCCCCGGGCGTCGGGGTCATCCAGCGGTACGGGGACGCCCCAGTCCAGATCTCGGGTCATTGCCCGTTCGGGCAGGCCCTGCTTGATCTGGCCAAGGGAAAAATTCAACACCGCCTCGCGCCAGGCGGGTTCTCCGTCGCGTGTTTCTCTTTTACTTTCCAACCACTGACGAAGGCGGGTTTCAAACTGGGGCAATTGCATGTACCAATGGGTGGTTTCCCGGGGAACCGGCCGAGTGCCGGTAATGGTGCTGACCGGGTTGATCAGCAGCATAGGGTCGATGGCCGCCCCGCAGGACTCGCACTGGTCGCCGAATGCACTGTCATAGCCGCAGGGCGTGCCGTCAGCCTTTTTGTGGTAACAAGTGCCCTTGACATAGCGGTCGGGCAAAAACTGACCGGCCTGCTCGTCGTAAAGCTGTTTGGTCGTTTTTTTGACGAAATGCCCCTTCTCGAAAATGCTCTTGAAGAAATCCTGGCTGATGCGGTTGTGCAGCTCGACGAAATCGGGCTGATGCGTGCCGCCGTAAATGTCGAAAGCGATACCCAGTCCGGCAAAATCCGTCGCCTGGCGGTTGTTGTAATGAGCGGTCAGTTCCTCGACGGTGCGTCCTTCCTTACGGGCGGAAATCAGCGAGGCTACGCCGTTATCGTCACTGCCGCAGATGAAACGTACCTCTCGGCCGCTCGCCCGCAGGTATCGGACATAGGTATCGGCCGGCAGGTAAGCACCGGCGATGTGCCCGACGTGCAGGCGGCCGTTGGAATAGGGTAATGCGGAGGTTATCAGATATCTATGATCACTCATAATGTATGCTCACTTTTCTGTCCGTTGGGTGGCGGGCAATAGCCCGCCCTACGTCTGCCAGGTCACGTAGCGGGCAATAGCCCGCCCTACGTCTACTCACTTTGTATGCCGGAATCACAAACTTCGCCAAACATCGGCTCTTATATAACCGCCTCATGAATCTTTTGGAATGGGAACATGCCGATAGCGCCTGGGATTGGCCCGCTCTACGCGGGCCGGCGCATGGCCATGAGCGATCCGGGCAGCATTTGCAGTATCGTCCTCATCAGGTTCATATTACCAGCTTTCCGACCTGACGGCAATCCTTTACAATCGGGAAACGCGTTGTATCGCTGTCCGTCCAAGATTATCGACAACCTTCAGATACAACAAACCGACCTGGATTCTTTTATAAAAGAAAAGGTGTGAACATGAAAATGAGAAAACCGATCCTCGTCACCGCGGTCATCCTATTTTTATCCGCTCCCGTCTTCGCCGTCGTGAGTCTGCCGGCCCTGTTCAGCGATAACATGGTGCTCCAGCAAGGGATGTCCGTGCCGATCTGGGGCTGGGGAGGGTTGAACGAACCGATAACCGTTCGCTTCGGTTCACAAACGGTCAGCACGATCACCGGTGAGAATGGAAAGTGGACGCTTCGACTTGCCCCCATGCCGGTATCCAGTCAGCCGACGGATATGATGGTCGAGGGCAAGACGAACAGCCTCACGATTAAGAATGTCCTGATCGGAGAAGTCTGGCTGGCGTCCGGTCAGTCCAATATGTTCTTCACGGTGTCCGCTTGCGCCGACGCCGCGAAATTCATCGCCGAAGCCAAACACCCCGGTATTCGGATGTTTAACGTGGCCACGAACGCCTCCAGCGAACCGCTCGACAACGTGGAAGGCCAATGGGCGGTCTGCTCTCCGCAAACCGTGCCAAGCTTTTCCGGCACGGCCTACTTTTTCGCCCTGGAATTACATCAAAAACTGGACGTTCCCGTAGGAATCATCCATAGTAGCTGGGGTGGCTCCTCCGCGGAGATGTGGATCCCGCAGGACATACTGGAAGATGACCGCGATTATCTGCCCATTCTCGAACGTTATCAATATCAGGACCAGGCCAATCCCAATATTCTCTTGAAGTACAACCGTGCCCTGGACGCCTGGCGCAAAGCCGTTGAAGAGGCCCGCGTGGAAAGCAAACCGGCCCCACCCGGCAAGCCCGTTCATCCTTTCGCCCCCAACAAAATGCGCAAACCCTCGTCACTCTACAATGCCATGATCGTCCCGCTGGCTCCCTACGCGATTCAGGGCACAATCTGGTATCAGGGAGAGTCCAACGCTGACCGAGCCGAACAGTATAAAAAGCTATTCCCGAACATGATCCGTTCCTGGCGGAGATTGTGGGGGCAAGGGGATTTCCCGTTTCTTTTCGTGCAATTGGCCAACTTCATGCCGTCCGACACAAAGCCCGGCGAAAGTAACTGGGCGGAGCTGCGCGAAGCCCAGACCCAAACCCTTTCCCTGGTGCCGCGAACGGCCATGGCGGTGACCATCGATATCGGCGAGGCGAACGACATTCACCCGAAAAATAAACAGGACGTGGGCAAACGGCTTATGCAGTGCGCCATGAACGTCGCTTATGGGCAGGATGTTCCGCATACCGGTCCTCTCTATGAATATATGACCATTACCGACGGCAAGGTCCGTCTACATTTCAAAAATGTCGCGGGACGGCTGGTATCAAAAAACAACGAGCCCCTCAAGGGTTTTGCCATTGCCGGCATGGATCGCAAATTTATCTGGGCCGAGGCCGCCATCGTGGATGAACGGACTATCGAGGTTTTCGACAAAAACGTACCTCATCCGGTAGCGGTTCGTTATGCGTGGGCTATCAACCCGGTGTGCAACCTGTATGATGAAGCCGGCCTGCCGACGTCGCCCTTCCGCACCGACGACTGGGCGGCAAGCACGAGCAATGCACGGTGAGACGCAAATCATGGAGGCCATCTGTCGATGGTAAGCGCTTTACGCTCCATAACAGGTCTTGTGTTGCTCGACACCGGAGAAACGTTAGTGTTGCTCGTATATCCCAAGCGGTATTCGTTGATAACCGGCGCCTGTGGCAAGGACAGCATGGCGTTTCACGCATTCGGTCAACGCCGGAAGACCGGGACAACCGGTTGCATCGGGAAGCCCTTTGGTGTTCAATAGAGGGAAGAAAGAAGATGCGAGGACGGTATCGCCATGATAACCATGAAAGCGATTCAGCAGTTGGCCGGACAAATCGCCCGGGAGTTCCATCCTCACCGGATCATCCTGTTCGGTTCTCTGGCTAGCGGCCAACCGAACCCCGATTCCGACGCCGATATTCTGGTCATCATGCCTTACCGGCATAAAAGCTGGGAGATGTCCGCCCAAATTCGTAACCGCGTAAAGCCGACCTTTCCTCTTGACCTGCTCGTTCGTTCGCCCGATCAATGTCGCGAAAGACTCGCTTTAGGTGATCCATTCATCGAGGAAATCATGCGTAACGGGAAGGTGCTCTATGAAGCCGATCACATCTGAATGGATCGCCAAGGCGGAGTCCGATTTTGTAACGGCACAGCGCGAGCTTCAGGCCCCTGATTTTCCAAACTATGACGCAGCGGCTTTTCACGCTCAACAAACGGTGGAAAAATATCTTAAGGCTCGATTGGTGGAAGCGGAGGCCGATTTCCCAAAGACTCACGATTTAGGAGCCATTCTGACTATTGTTTTGCCATACGAACCAGATTGGATCAGCTTGCGTGAAGAACTTTACGTCCTGACGGATATGGCCGTCGAAATTCGCTATCCCGGTTCTTCGGCCGACGCCGAGGATGCCGCTCGGGCCGTGGCTATCGCCCGCAAGGTCCGGAACCTTGTGCGTAAAAGTTTAGAGCTTGGAGGTGACGTATGAACAGGATATCCGATCTACTCATTTATGGCCTCATTTTTCTGTTATTGCTCACCGGATGCGAATACAGCGCACCGAAAGAACTAGCAGCAGCATATCGCGACCTACCAAGTTATGATAGTTCGAATGCCGCGGCATCGCCGGCGCGCCAAATGCCCGCGGATCGAGCTCTCGCAAAGGAGATGGCGGCGCCTGTATTGGCCGCCGATGTCGATGAATCGAGGCCGGCGGCCGAACGGATTCTCATTTACAACGCCAACCTGAGCGTGGCCGTCGCGGATGTCGAGTCGTCGATCGCGGCCGTCCGGAGGATGGCCGAGCAGTCCGGCGGATATCTGCAAACTCTGCAGAATGTCTCGATCACGATTCGCGTGCCGGCCAAGCAGTTTCAACCCATCCTGGAGCAGATCAACAAACTCGGTCAGACGCTGGAAAAGAATATCAACGCGCAGGATATCACCGATGAATACGTCGATCTGCAACTTCGGCTGAAGAACCTGGAGGCGGCCCGGGATCGGCTGTTGGCCATCATGCAGAAAGCCAACGAAGTCAAGGATATACTGGCCGTCGAGAAAGAACTTACCCGGCTAAGCGAAGAGATCGAACGGATCAAGGGACGGCTGGCCAACCTGGAAAAGCAGGTGCAGTTCAGCACGATCACCGTGATTTTTATTCAGGCCGGCCAAGGGCAGACATCCCACCGCCGGCCGATGATTCCCTTTGCCTGGGTCAATAATCTTGGTATCGAACGCGTATTGCAGATGGGACGTTAATCGGAGATTAAACCATGTACCGACTTATCTTAGAGCGTATCCCAGTAGGAACTTGTGCCACCCGTCACCGGCGGGTGTCGCCTGTGTCTGCACCGGCGAGACGCCGGTGCCACACCAAGTGGGATAGGCTCTTATCCGTTTTGTTGATTTTCTCGCTGGGTTGCAATTATCCGTTGCCCAAAGGTTATGTGCAGGCACCCACACCGGGCAACGCCAAGTACCGAGCCGTCTCCGCCGAGGGGTCGGCCTTGATGTTGAGCACGGAGGGCAACCCGGACAACGGCGATCTGGCCTTCTGGGAAAAGGCAATCCAAACGCGGCTGACCGAAATTGGCGGATACAAACTCGATAATCGACGGGAAATCGCCAATGACCACGGCCTCAAAGGTTCGGAAATGACTTTTTCCATCAACCAGGACGGGATCGACTACGTGTATATGGTTTCCCTGTTTATCCGGGGCAAGACTATCTATATCTTCGAGGCCGCCGGGCGGAAGGATACTTTTACGCCGGACATTCCCGAAATCCAGAAATCCGTGGCGGCGTGGCCGCTGTAATCAGGCCAAAAAAAACGGAAGCAATGTCGGGCGGGATCATTTGGTTTTCGGTTTGGGCGGCCTCAAACCCC
>CAZXSA010000188.1:0-4403 GCA_964642815.1 uncultured Planctomycetales bacterium
GCGATCCCGCGGTTGTTACTGGTGGCCTTCTCGGCGAGGGCCAAGGCGGCCTCGAATTTACCGCGAGCCTCGAGGGCCTCATTCTTCGCGGCGATGGCGGACATATAGTTCGGCCAGCTCTTGATCGCCTGGGTGAAGTACATGGTGCTTGTGTCCAGTTCACGGGCGGCGGCGGCCACGTTGCCATCCCGGAATTTACGCTCCGCCATGGCCCGGTAGTTCAGCCCCATGTAATAATTGGCTTCCGCGTCGTTTGGATCCTTTTCCAAAATCTGACGCATGGTGGCCGTCGATTCGACGAACTGGCGACCGCGATACTGCTCGATACCCGATACGCGCAGATCCTCGGTGCTTGGCGCGCAACCGACCAAGGTGCCCACCATGAGCGCAAATATTGCCGACCCAGCAAGCACGCGTCGTGAAAACAAACCGGAACGGTTCATGATTCTTACCTCCATGAAAACCGGCGAAAAACCTCCATGCCGGGATAATCGTACCCCTGGAATAGAGGGATATCAAGTGAATATCGGTATACAATGGGCGAATGCTGGAATCGGCGGGCCAATTTGTTCTGCTGGAACACGTGCGGGGAACCGGACGACACTGGGACTTGATGTTCGAGGCCGGGCCAGCTCTGGCAACGTGGCAATTAATGCAAAATCCGATAGTTAAGGCGCATTCCCCGGATGCGGAGCCGATCTCTGCTCAAAGGCTCGCTGATCATCGACGCGCCTATCTTGACTACCAGGGTCAGATTTCCGGTAGCCGTGGGTCCGTCACCCGGTTGGACCGTGGTCAATTTCTTCTGCTCGCGCAACAGCCCGACCAGATCAGCGTCGAACTGTCCGGAAAACAGCTATATGGAAAGTGTAAACTAATTAAATCAATTGGCAACGAAAATATGAGCGAAGTCTGGATGTTTGTTCATGTTAAGGGCTAGCGAGGCAGAGGTTCGAGGGTGGCGACGATTTCCGGTGGTTCAAAGCGCAGACCGACAATGCGGAAAGGGCGGTTGATATAGTCGGAAACAACGGTGTTTTTCAAATTGATTCCCGAATACAGATCGTTCCTCTCGGAGGAGTTGGTCTTGTTTGGGTTTCGGCCGGGTTTGATGTTTCTCGCGGATTGCAGCCGTTTGGTCAGGTCGGATAACACGCCGCGCAGCCACTTTTCGGGGACCGGCAGCCGTCCGGTGCGAACCTCGCTGATACGTAACCAGAGGGAATCCGGGGCCGCCTGAAAAGACAGGTGAGCGCTGAGAACGGTTTTAAGTTCCTCGCGACGGACGGTGGCGGCCACGCGCAGGCCATCAGGCTCGACGTGGATAAAAGGGTCCGAGATCATCGCGGGTAGCCAGTTTTTTGTTCCGGGTTCAATATTTTCCCGGGCCGCCAGCCACGCATTGATCTGATCTTCCCGCAAGCGGAACTCAACAGGTCCATTGGCATACAGAATGGAAGCGTCCAGCCGGTCATAAGTGCCGGACAAATCCTGCCGCACCCGGTCCAGATCCTCGGGAGCGGAGATAACGATCGGTTGATACCATGCCGGGATGTGTTGGAACATCAGCCAGGCCACGCAGACCATGATGGCGATCAAGGCCACCACCCCAGCCGACACGCGGCGCAGCCGTCGCATTTTCGCGGATCGTTCCATGAGCCACACGCCTAATGGCCCGTGGCGGCGATGTCAATAGCGCCGGCCCAGTTATTTGGGAAGAGAGGAATCAATCTGGACAACCGGGCGGAGTGTCCTTATAAAAACACCTGACTGCCGTGGCCCCGGTCGACTTCGGGGATGTTCCGCTTATTAACCCGCAACAAAATAGAAGGAGTCACCCCATGCCGACGTTCAAACACCTGATTTCATTGGTGGCGATCGGATGCTTTGCTATCCAGTTCGCCGGAGCGGCTGAACCGATCACCCTTGAGTCGCTGTTGCCGGATATGATCGACCTGAAAAGTTTAAGCGAGTTTCCCGAGCCGGCCTATACGTGTAAGCAATTCTCCAGTTACGACCGCAAGTCCGTTTCCCCGACGGAGGAAAACTGGTTCGCCAACGCCGACGCGGGGCAGTACCTGCGGGTGGAGGAACGCGAGGGGCGGAAGGAATACGTGATGATGGATGCGGCCGGGCCAGGCGCGGTGGCGCGAATCTGGTCGGCCAATCCGGGCGGCACGCTGCGGATTTATCTGGACGGCGCGGAGAAACCCGTCTTGGCGGCCAGGATGGACGCATTGCTTGGCGGTCGGGTCGAGGGCATCCCCTCCCCGCTAGCCGGTGTGCGCGGGCTCGGCTGGAACCTCTATTTCCCGATCCCCTATGCCAAACACTGCAAGATCACCAGCGATTCAGGCAACTTTTATTATCACGTCGGATATCGCACCTACCCGGCCGGCACCAAAGTGGTCACATTCAGCATGGATCAGTTACCGCCCCTCGCCCGGAAGATCAACGAACTTGCCGATCGTCTGAATTCACCCCGGCTGGGCGGCGGGCCGCCCGCGGACCGGCAACGCTCGGCAATGAAAGCCAAAGTTGACGCAGGACGGACCGAGACCCTGGCGGAGTTGACCGGCGGTGGGGCGATTTGCGAGTTGCATTTTGACGTGAAGGAACTGAACGCGCGGGCCTTGCGCGAGGTCATTCTCAAGATTACTTTCGACGGGCAGAAAACCGTCGAAGTGCCGTTGGGCGACTTTTTCGGATCAGCCCCCGGCGTCAATCCTTACGCCGCGCTGCCTCTGGGCATGACCCACAACAAAGAGCTCTGGAGCCATTGGTATATGCCGTTCCGCGATACGGCGAAAATCGAAGTCACCAACCTGGGGCTGCGGTCCGCGCGGTTCAGCGGATCGGTGGCCACCGTTGCTTACGCCTGGACGGAGCGGTCCATGTACTTCCATGCCGGATGGCGAATCGAAATCGACGCCCCGGTGCGTCCGTTCCGCGATTGGAACTATCTGACGGCCAAGGGAAAGGGCGTTTTCGCCGGGGCGGCCATGAACATCGCCAATCGAACGAAAATCTGGTGGGGCGAGGGTGACGAGAAAATCTATGTGGACGGTGAGACCTTCCCCAGTCATTTCGGCACCGGCACCGAGGATTATTACAGTTACGCCTGGTGTTGCTGGGATCTGTTCAGCCATGCGTACCACAACCAGCCGCGTTGCGATGGCCCAAAGAACTACGGGCAGACCAGCGTCAACCGGTTCCACATTCTTGATCGCATTCCGTTTACCACGGATTTCCGGTTCGATATGGAATTGTGGTCGCATAATCCGCTGCCGGTGGACATGGCCGTCACGACTTACTGGTATGCCCGGCCTGGTGGTACGGACGAATACCAGCCGATCAAGCGGGAGGATACCTGGATGGCCCTATTGCCGGCCTACCGGACCTGGTACCCGGCCGGCATCATCGAAGTCGAGGAAATGACCGTTCGTTCGCGCAAAGGCATAGCCGATCCACGCGAAATCGATGCCGCCAGTCAGGGATATGTGCGGGAATGGCAAAACGATCTCAGACGGGGTGATCGTCTCGATCTGGCGTTTACCCTGGTGGAAGGCGGAACCTGCCGCGCTTTTGTCCGAATGTTCAAGGAAAACGACAACGGCGCGCTGCAATTCCTGCTTAATGGCGAAAAGGCTGGTCCTCTGGTCGATTCCTACAAGCCGAGCAAAGGCAAAGAGCCGATGGAGGAGGTCGAACTCGGCACCTTCAAGCTACCCAAGGGTGAAAACATTTTGAGTTGGGTCGTGGCCGAGGATCAGAGTAGCCCGCACGAAACCTACGAATTTCTGGTGGATTACCTGCGGCTTGAGCCAGCGAAATAATCTATTAACCAGTTTCATTCGCCGGAGGCGACTTTCGGTTCCTCCCGCGATGCCGGATGATGAGATAGGTTTTGGAGTGTCCAGTTATCCCCGCTCTTTTTCGATCACCCGCTTCTGCTGGGCGAGAGCAAGCTTGTCGAGCTCGGCCTTGGTCTGCTCGTCGATGTAGGCCGGGTGATGCTCTTTCAGTATCTTGCGGGCGGTTTCGTTGGCCCGTTGACGCATGTCCTTGCCGCCGGAAGCTTTCCAGGTGTCGTAGCGGTCGCGGACGGTGAGCTTCGGGAACCAGCTCAACCGGCGGAAATGCTTGACCGTATGGTCATGGCTGAGGAAGTTGCCGCCGGGGCCGACCTCCTTGAGGGCCTCGACGGCCAGGGTTTCATCATTGACCTCGATCCCCCGGGCCATGACGAACGCGGCGTCGAGAATCTCGTTATCGATCACGCACTGTTCATAGCCGGCGGTCATCATCTGCTCGATCATGCCGATGGACAGATGGATGAAATTGGTGCCGGCCAGGGCGTTGGCCAGAACCTGCATACCACGCTCGTAACCGGCCTGCACGTC
>CAZXSA010000188.1:4503-10038 GCA_964642815.1 uncultured Planctomycetales bacterium
CGGCCAGGGCGTTGGCCAGAACCTGCATACCACGCTCGTAACCGGCCTGCACGTCGGAGTACAGGGCGTCGATGCCGGTGCCGCCCTGGAAGGGCAATTTGTAGTAATGGGCCATCTGGGCGGTGGCTACGTGCAACAGCGTGGTCCGTGGGTCGGCCCCGGAGTAAAGCGTACTCTTCATATCCAATACGCCCGAGGCAATGGCGAACGTACATGGCAGCCCGGGCCGGATCAGTTGGGCCAGGGTGATGCCGGTCAGGACGTTGGCGCATTCCTCAACGAGGGTGCCGGCTAGGGTGATCGGCGTGGTGCCGCCGGGCTGGGCGTCGACCTCGACGTAGATTGGAATGTTGTTTTCAGCGCAGGCGATCAATTCCTCGCAGCGCAAACGGTCGTGGGTCAGCGGGCTGATCATGCAGAGCACGATGGTAAATGGCGGACGGCGTTTGACCGCGTCGGTGGAGCCGAGCAGGACGGCCGCCTGCTCGATCTGGTCGGGGATGCTGGAGCCACCGGTGCCCTGGGAATAATAGTTGCGGGCGGTATTTTTCATGACCGCGGGGAACAGCCGACGATCGAAACCGGCCTGCGGGATATCCTGCGGATTCACGATACCGTGCATGATATGCAGGTTGGGCAGGGTATCCTGCAAGCGGGTTAGGTCCTCAAGGTCGCGCATGGTGGCCGGGCGACGCTGGCCGTCCAGGTCGATCACGTTCAGGGCGCTGGAGCCGCCGATGGTGTAGACCGAGGCCGTGTCCACGTGTACGTCGAATTCCGGGCTTAGACCGTAAAGAGTGAACCGTTGCGGGGCCGTGGCTAACGCCCGCTTCAGGACATGCTCGGGCACGCGGACGCGGCGTTTGTCGAAATCCACCGCGCAGCCGCAATCGGCGTAGATTTTCAAGGCCGGCTCGTGATCGACGAAAACGCCGACTTCCTGCATGATCTCGAGGACGCCCAGATGAATCCGATGCATCTGTTCGTCGTTGAGGACTTTGTAATCGTTGCAACGTAAACGGGGGATGGGCATGACTCCGCTCCTGAATCAATAGCGATCGGGTAAAAGCTCGCGCATTCGTTTTAACGAGGCGGCCGAATCCTCGGCCGGTATGTATTCCAGTCCGAAACAACCGGTGTAACCCATATCCGCGATAGCCTGCAGGATACGCGGGTAGTCCAGCTCGCCGGTGTCCAGCTCGTGTCGTCCGGGCACGCCGGCCGCGTGAAAATGCCGGATGATATCGAGATTGGCCCGGATGGTTTCGATAATATGCCCGCGCATGATCTGCATGTGATAAATGTCGAACAGCAGGGCGACCTTCGGATGGTCAACCTCGCGAATGATGGCCGCTCCCTCGTCGGGCGAATCGAGAAAATACCCATCGTGATCGACAAGCGAGTTCAGAGGTTCAAGGACCAGGGTGACATTGGCCTTGGCGGCCAGGTCGCCGGCGGCCTTGAGTCCGTCGATGATGTTTTGCCGTTGCACGGGCGGGCCGGGCCGGCGCTGCAGGTTACCGGTGCAGGTAATCATCATGTTGACGCCAAGATCGGCGCAGACTTGCAGCGATGCCTCGATGCGTTCGAGGTATTGCGGGCGATCCGCCAGGTTGGTCAGCGAGCCGCCGATGGAACCGTCCGGCGCGTTGGCCACGATGTTATTGATTTTCAGACCGGCGGAATCACAGGCCGAACGCAACTTTTCCCATTTTCGATCCTTGATGTGTATTTCCGGAAACCAGAGTTCGACGGTCGTAAAGCCGGCCTCGGCGATGCGGGCGGGTCGATCGAGAAAAGGCAACTCCGCGAAAACGGTTTCCATGCAGACATCAACGGTAATCATGGATCGGCTCCTTGGAAGCTCTAGAGATACGCATGGGCCACCTTGCGGACGGCCGTGGCGATCATGTCGCAATCGGCGTCGGTCATCTGGGGGGGGACGTTAATATGCACCATGCGCGACAGGATGTCCGCGCTTTTGGGGCACAGGTCACGGTAGCTCGGCGGCTGACCCGCCCGGGCCGGGTCGCGATAAGGATAGCCGTCCGGCGTGGGCGTCACCAGGTCGATCATGTGTCGCCAGTGATGGGCCACGTGCCAATCGGGGATGTCTTCATGGTAAGGGTGCATCACGTCGACACCCTCGGCGGCCAGGGCCCTGACGAATTTCTCGCTCAACTCGACCGTCGGCAGCATGAACATGATACAGATGGCGGTGTCACCTTGCGGGTCATTTTGTCGCCGGGGGGTAATACCCTTGGCGAGCAGATCCTCCAGGCCGGCGACGATCCGAGCCTTGCGGCTGCGCATACGTTCCAACAGTCCGGGCAGTCGCCGGAACTGGACCAGCCCGAGGGCGCCCTCCACCTCGCTCATGCGAAAGTCATAGCCCCAGAATAATTCACCGGGGAAGCGGGCCGGGGCGAACCGGTCCGGCCGCCAGCAGACAGCCGAGTCGTGAACCATCTGCGCTTTCACGTAAAGGGCTTCGTCGTTGGTGGTGACCATCCCGCCCTCGCCGGTGGTGATGATCTTGTAATACTGAAAGCTGAAGCACCCGCAGTCGCCGAACGAGCCGAGATACTTGCCTTTGAAGGTTCCGCCACAGGCCTGGGCGTTGTCCTCGATGACCGCCAGGTTATGCCGCCGGGCGATTTCCATGATTCGGTCCATGTCGCAGGGCGAGCCGCGCATGTGTACGGGGATGACCGCCTTGGTTCGCGGGGTGATTTTGCGTTCCAGATCGTCCGGGTCGAGCGTGCAGGATTCGTCGATCTCCGCCACGATGGGCACGGCCCGGCAGCACAAGGTCGCCGAGGCCGATGACCAATAGGTAAAAGCGGGGACAATCACTTCGTGCCCCGGTCCGACGCCACAGGCGGTCAGGCTGCTGATCAACGCCGAGGTGCAGGAATTGGTGGCCAGGGCGCAACGGCAGCCGATCATGTCCGCGATGCTTTTTTCAAACGCGCTGGTCTTGGAAGTCAGCCCCTTGGGCATGTAGTAGCGGAAGATGTATTTCTTATCGAGGGTATCGCAGACCTCGCGTTTTTCTTCCTCGCCGATGTCGTACCCGCCGGGGTACATGGGGATATTCGGAGTGGTTTTGGCGGGTGGACCGCCTTCGATGGCCAGTTTTGCTTTCTCGGAATCCATGCATAAGTCTCGCTAAAAACACCCTCATGCTATTGCCGTTTTGATAAACGAAAAGAATAATAACCGCTCCCGGCGTCCTGGACAAATCACGAAATCACCCCGCCGGTCGGCGGGGCATCAGAACCCCGAGCGGGAGCGAGGGGCAGAGGATGAGTAACACTCTGTTTGCCGGCGCGTCATACAGGGCAGTGAAATCATGCCTATTGGGATTTCGGTCAGATACCTTGGAAGCGTCCTGACAGGTGGCTCTTCCCTGCCCTGGATGGTCTTCGTGTAAGGCATGTCGTACACCCCTTCGACCCCTCGCTACCGCTCGGGGTTCTGATAGGTGAACTATCGATATTTGATATAGATGACCAGATAGACGATGCCGGCCAGGATGCACCAGGCGGCGAGACGGCGGGCCCCGTTTTTCGGTTGCCGGGGATCGTCCGTGATACGCAGCAGGTGGCGACCCCATACCAGTGGGCCGATTATTTTCGGGTCCGGCCGACGGGTCAGCAGGCTGACGATGAACATGAAGACCGCCGCCGCCAGCCACAGGCCGAAGGCAAAATTGAAAACATGGATGCGTTCATTGATATGCGGGAGAGTCAGAAAGTTATCCTGCTGGTTACCGAATAGATAGGGAACGGCCACGAAGGGAGCGACGAATACAAAGGTGGCGACAGCCGCCGTCGCGCTCGCCCGTTTCCATAGAGCACCGTAGGTGAACACCAGCATGATCGGAATGGCCAGGATGCACCAGGCGTTCTGCGAATAGGTGAAAATGTATTGGTAGCGGGTGGCCAGAAGGGTCAGAGGGAACGCGATCAGCAGAGTGATAATGCCGGTCAGCCGGGCCACCCGCACGAGACGTTTTTCGTCGGCGTCGGGCTCGATCAGGCGATGGTATAGATCGTGGGTGAAGACGCTGCCGGTCGCGTTGACGATGGCGGCCACGCTGGACATGATCGCCCCAATGACGGCCGCCACCATGAAACCGCGCAGGCCGCTGCCGAGCAATTGTCCGACCAGGTGCGGATAGGTGGCGTCGGCGTTGGGTTGTCCGTCGGGCCCCAGGGGCAAAGGTTCGATCAGGTTCGCCGACAGCAGGTCATGGGCGATGTAACCGGGGAAAGCGAAACACAAGGTCAAAACCGGCCACAGAAAGGCGGTGAACAACACGCCCATCCGCCCGTGGCGTTCGCTCTTGGCCCCGAGGCAGGATTGCACGTAGAACTGGTTGGTGCAGCAATACCAGACGTTGGTGCTGAGCATGAGCAGAATCAAGCCCGGCCAGGGCACGTAGGGATCGTCGAAGGGGCGGATCAAGTGCCCCCGCCCGTCCGTGTACATCCGCTCGAACAAACCCGACCAGCCGTCGGGAACGTGGCTTATCCCTACGGCGAAGAGCAGCAGCCCGCCGGCCAGCAGCAGCGCGCATTGCAGAGTTTGCGTCCAGGCCACCGCGAGCATCCCGCCGTAAACGGTGTACACGCCGGTCATGACGATCAGGAGCAATACCCCCCAGCGGATATCCAGGCCCACGAAGTATTTCAAGGCCGTCGCCCCGAGGGCCAGGACCATCACCAGCGCCACGCAGGCGTTGTTGAACACCGTATAAACGGCGAAGAGCAGGCGGGTTGTTCTGTTGTAGCGTTTTTCGAGATACTCGGGGATGGTGGTGATCCCGCTGCGCAGATAAAGCGGCAGAAAGATGAAAACCATCAAGACCAACGCGGGGAACACGCTGAGGTCCCAGTTGGAAACGACCAGCCCCGCGCTGCTGCTGTACCCCACCTCGCCGAGCATCTGTTCGGCGCTGATGCTGGCGGCCACCATGGTCAACCCGATCATCGGCCAGGGCAGGGACTTTTCCGCGACGAAGAACCCTCGCGAGGACTGCTTGGCCGCTCGCCGCGTCGCCCATAGACCGAGCAAGAGAGTGGCTACGAAATAAGCGATGATAATCACACCGTCCAAAACACTGAGCATGGCAATAAGCCTCGCACTCAAGAGAAAAAGAATGAGTCCTGAAACTGGTGTGGCACGGGCGTCTCGCCTGTGCTCGTCGGCCTGGTAGGGCCGACATAACAGGGTTTCAGGATGCACTCTAAACAATAGGGGACAACAATAGGGGACAGTCACCTATTTATGTCTTCTTTTTGATGTCCCTCTGCATTTTCGGCCTTCCGACCGGCAACGGACGGAGGCGACGGCCGAGCTTGTGTTCCAGCCTGGACAACAGCCGATCCGAAGCCAGCGGCCGGCCCCGAAACAATAGAACAATAGGGGACAGTCACCTATTTATGTCTTCTTTTTGATGTCCCTCTGCTTTCTCGGCCTTCCGACCGGCAGCGGACGGAGGCGACGGCCGAGCTTGTGTTCCAGCCT
>CAZXSA010000189.1:0-9966 GCA_964642815.1 uncultured Planctomycetales bacterium
CACCCTGCCCTACGCCCTGCGGCGGAGGGTAGTGTGGTTGGCTCAACGGACACGGATTCTCGCACCAGCAGGTCGTACCAGCGGCTATCGTTCCCCCGTTTCGTCGTGCCGGGACGGGTCACTCAGGCGTTGAGTAACGGCCTTGGGGCCAGCCGCAAGGGCCTTTTCGGCTGCCTCCTTGATCTTGTCAAAGTCGCTTCCTCCGCACGTGAAAACGACTTTACCATCAGGTCCGATCAGGTAGTAAGTGGGCACGCCATTAATACCATACGCCTCCGCGATTTGGGGATCCTGGTTGAGGCATGCCTGAGGCCAGGTTAGACCGTAGTGCTCGGCGAAGCGGCGAGTCACAGATTCATGGCGATCCTGGCTCAGGCTGATCAGGGCGATATCCTTGTGCCGACTCAGTTCCTTATGCAACTCTTTGAGCGCCGGCATGGAGTTGACGCAGGGGCCGCACCAGGTGGCCCAGAAATGCACGAGGACCAGCTTGCCGCGATAGTTTTCCAGGCTAAAACTTTTGCCATCGATTGTGTTTACGGAAAACGAAGGGGCTACGGCGCCGATTTCGAGTTCTTTGGGGATAGGGCTATTTCTATGGGCGTCGCGATAGTGAAGCGAAGGAAATTTCCGCTGGAGACGATCCAATCCTTCGCGGCTGAGGCCATCGCCGGGTATTTGTAGCCAGTCAAGCGATGAAAGCGCTTCCAGGTATGTGAGGCCTTCATCGGTAAAATCCCCGTTACTTATCTGCAGACTTCGCAGCTTTTTCATATTTGACAAATAAGTCAAGGCCTGGTCGGTCAATTTTGGACCTTGCGCATCCAGACGTTCGAGCCCGGTCAGGCCAGCCAGCCAAGCAAACGCACCATCGCTGAGCGTATCCGTGTCAATCTCCAGGATTTTAAGACATGTCAGCCGGGACAGCGGTTTGAGGTCATCATTCCGTAAAGAAATATCACGAAGGCCAAGCCATTCGAGGGAAGTCATATCCGCAAGGTGAGTCAAGCCGGCCTCCCCGCTTTCTACATGCGTTAACCATAATCTTTTCAGATTCGGTAAGGATTTAAGATAAACCAGTCCGGCACCGGTGGTCTTCGTATAAAACAAAGATAAATCCTCCAAAGATAGAAAGCTGGTCAACTTGGCTAATCCCTGGTCGGTCACCGGACAATCGGAAAGGGACAGGCTTTTAAGCAAAACCAGCTTTGCTACATGCTCCATGCCCGCATCGGTTACCCCCTCGCCGCCGATATCCAACTCTTCCAGCGATTTGATTCCGGACAGAATTTTCAATCCTCCCTCGTCGATGTTGCGATCAAGATGCCCCAGACGCTTAAGAGCGGGTAACTCGGACAGAGCGGCCAGGCCCTCTTCGGTTATATCGCCGGGCCTGATGAACAATACCTCCAGGGATTTCAACTCCTTCAGGTGGGCGAGGCCCGCGTCATTGATGGCGTATCCGCCAGTAATGTATAGACGCTTAAGTGAGCGCATCGGCTTGAGGTAGGCAAGTCCGGCATCGGTGATGAATCGGAGAGACCAAAGGTCCAGGTTCTCCATCGCCGTAAGATTCGACAGATGACGAAGTCCCTCGTCGGTAATATCATTCTGGGCAAGCGTCAAATCGGTTAATGAGGTCAGATTTTTCAGGTGGGCCAGGCCGATATCGGAAATATCCGTATCGATCAGCCTGAGACCTTTGAGCGAAGTCATGCAGGTCAGATGGGCCAGCCCCGCGTCGGTGATATTGGTTCTGAATAAATCCAGATACACGAGGTTTCTTAGCCCGGTCAGACAAGCCAACCCTTCGTCGCCGATCTGAGTACGCTTAAGATCCAATGACCGCAAGGAAACCAAGCCTCTGATATGCTTGAGCCCTTCATCGGTAATACGTGTATCTAGCAGATTCAAGACCTGCAAGCCGGTGAGTCCGGCCATGCAATTCAGGCTTGAATCATCCGCCGCTGTGTTTTGCAGATCGATCTCGAAAAGATCGTCGGGGCCCAGCCGGACCAGGGATGAAAGGTCCGACACGGCGTCCCGACTGACCTGGAGCTTCAATTGCTTATCCATCGCCACAGTGATCGTACCACGGGCTTCAGAAAACCTTTCCCATCCATCGTAGTAACAGCTAGCCCATGTTGGTTTAACGTACGGATAAGGTTCTGGAGTACGTATCCAGAGTATTCCCAGGGACCGATCCTCGGGGAAATGAATGATCCGGTCCCCCACATTAGATGCACTGGTGGTGGGTATTTGCTTGAGTGCCTTTTCAGCCGCCTCCTTGATTTTGTCCCAATCGCGCTCGCGGCTGAGTAGAACCTTGCCGTTCGGCCCAATCAGAATGTAAGAGGCCACTCCACGAATACCATAATCAGCCGCCACCTGGGAATCGTGGCCGAGACACGCCTGCGGCCAGGTCAGGCCATGGCGTTCGGCATGGCGGCGAGGTAGAAACTCCTGCTCCTTATCATCCAAGCTCAGGCTGATCATGGCGAAATCCTTATGCCGGCTTAGATCGTTGTAGAATTGTTTGAGCGCCGGCGTGGAGGCTACGCAGGGATTGCACCAGGTGGCCCAGAAGTACAATAGCACCACCTTGCCACGATAATCTTCAAGCTTGAGGTTTTTTCCATCGAGTGTCTGGAGGGCAAAGGGTGGAGCAATATCGCCGATTTCGGGCGCTTTCGCTATAGGCTCGCTTTTAGTCGTCTCGAGATATTGCAGTGAAGGTAATTTTTTCCTGAGCCGCGTTAGTCCTGCATCGGTCAACCGTTCACCCGAAATTGTCAGGCCGCGTAGCGAAGGGAGTATTTCCAAGGACTCCAAGCCCTCATCGGTAAAGTCTCCGGTTATTTGTATAGTTTCCAGCTTTTTCATACCGGTCAGATAGGTGAGAGCTTTGTTGGTCAATTTGGGACCACATGCGGTAATGTCTTCCAAAGCGGTCAGGCCGGCCAGGTGGGCAAAGGCGCCATCGCTGAGGGTGTCGATATTGATGAAAAGAGTTTTCAAGCGGGTAAGCTTGGCCAGATGCACTAGGTCGTCATCCTGCAACGACATGTCCTCCAGCTCCAGCCATTCCAGATCAGTCAGGTCGGCAAGACAAGCCAATCCAGCCTCTTTACACTCGATTCGAAACAACCGCAGATCTTTCAATTTTGGCAAGGCCTTCAGGGAAGCCAAGCCGGCACAAGTGGTGTTCGTATGGTTGAGCGACAAACGTTCCAGAGATTTGAGAGCGGTCAGCTTGGTCAATCCTTGATCGGTTACCGGACAATGGCTCAGCGCAAGATCCTTAAGTGAAACCATCTTGGCCACATGATCCATCCCTGCATCGGTCACGCCGTCGCCGAGGATTCTCAACTCTTCCAGGGTCTTGATCTTGCATATACATTTAAGCTCCTCCTCGGTGATATCGTTGGTAAGACGGCTGAGCTTTTTTAGTCCAGGTAGCTCGGACAAGGCGGTCAGACCGTTGGGGGTTATAGTTCCGCGGTCAACGCTCAGCTCCTCCAAGGCTTTTAATTCCTTAACATGGGCCAAGCCTGGGTCATCGATCTTAAAGCCATGCATGCTCAATTTTTTAAGCGACGGCATCGACTTCAGATGAACAAGACTGGCTTCAGTCAGATGCAATTCGTCCAGAGTCAGATCCTCCATCGCCGTAAGACTTGATAGGCAGGCTAACCCTTGGTCGGTAATATCACTGTTGCTAAACGACAAGTTGGTTAACGAGGTCAAATTCCTCAAGTGTACCAATCCGGCGTCCGTGATGTCCGTGTATCTCAGAGAGATGGTTTTGAGGGAAGGTATTCCGGCCAGGTGGGCAAGTCCCGCATCAGTAATTTGGGTATGACCAAGACTCAGAATTTCAAGATTTTTCAATCCGGCCAAATGAGCTAATCCATCATCGCCGACCTTTGTCCCATCGAGGGTTAAGCACCATAGCGAATCCATGTTCCTAAGATTCTTGAGCCCATCGTTGGTGATATGCGTATAGCGTAATGTTAAAACCTTTAGATCAGTCAAGCCGGCAATATGGGTCAAGCTCGCGTCGTCGGCCGGAGTTCGCCAAAGCATCAGATCGAAGAGATCGTCAGGTTTAAGCCGCTCCAATGGGGAAAGATCCGAGACTGCGTCCCGGCTGACATCGAGCCTCAGTAGTCTGTCCGCCGGTACCATGACGGCGCCCCGCGCTTCGGCAAATCGCTCCCACGGTCCCAAAGAGGGCTCATGGGGGCCGGTATCCCGTATGTAGAGTATTCCCAGGGACCGATCCTCGGGGAAATGAATGATCCGGTTCGCCGGTTTGTTGGATTTATCCGAAGGTTCTTGTTCCGAAGCGGCCTGTTGCGCCAAAAGGGCCATCATAAAAACCGATGTGATCATCATGATCCCCACGAAACTCACGAATTTCCGCGACAACTTCATCGCCTGATCCTCGAGATTGAGGACTTTGCGGATTCGCGATACCAGATTATTTTCGGCCATGGCCGCCGCATGGACGGGCAGGGTGCCCGGGGCGGCCATCCGGGCCAGCATCTCCGCGTAATCACGGGGGCGGCCGCAATGCGTGACGGCAAAATGATCACAACAGTGTTCACGTTCCACCCGGACCCAACGGGATGCCAGCCAGACGGCCGGGTGGAAGAAAAGCACTGATTCGATGACCCGCTGCAACAGGTTAACCAGGTTGTCCCAGCGACGAAGATGAGCCAGCTCATGCAGAAGGACCATCTCCGCCTGTTCCATGCTCCAGCCGGCCAGGGCGGCCGGAGGCAGCAGGATGATCGGCCTCAAAATGCCGATCAGAACCGGCGAGGCAATTCGATCACAGATTCCCACCTTGATCCGGCGCATGATTCGCAACGAGGCGGCGAGTTCCCCGCATCGTCGCGGAAGCGGCCCCGTGTCCAGCAGTTGGCTTTGTCCGCGCAGTCGTTCAGCGCCGAGCAGGCTGGTCACGACGATAAGGAAGGTCAACGGCGTTCCGATCAGCCAGACCCAAGGGAAATACACCACCACGCCGGCAAAGGAAAAGGTGTGGGATTCCTGAGAAATCGCATCACTTTGCGGGGCATCGGCCGATTCAGCCGGCACCACAGGATAATCGGATCGAATGACAGGAGCATCACTCATCAACGATACAGGTTGCCCGGCAGGCAGGATCATGGTTGAGTTTTTTTCCCTATTTGAATATGCCGGTGTCTCCGCAAGTTCCGGCGGAGGCGCGGTAGGCAACTTGATTTGGACGGCGATCAGGAGCGGAGTCGCGGTCAGAGCGAGAAAGCAGGCCACGGCAAAAACATAACGCACATTCGGACCGGCGGCCCCGAGCAGCCATCGACTGACGGCCGCCAACAGGCCGATCAATGTGCCGGCCCATAGAAAATGGAGCATAGTCCAGCCAGCGACCAGCCACCACGGCGATTCCATCATTCCGGTCAGCATGATTACATCCCCTTAAAAATGTTGCTTCCCCCTTTGGTTGAGCATTTTGACGATCTCATCGCGATCCTGGTCGCTGAGTTTTCCGTCTTCGAGCAAGTGAGCGACCACGTGCTTGGCGGAGCCGTCGAATACGCGATTGACGAGTCTGCGCAGCATTTTCCTGGCCGTCACCTTCTCGCTGAGCCGAGCCGCCCAGAGGTAGCCGCGTGGTCCCGATTCGCGCGCGACCATCCCTTTTTCCAGCATGACCTGGAGCATGGTGGCCACCGTGGTATTGACCGCCTCCTTGCCGCGCTGCTCCTGCAGGGCCTTCCGGATCGTCCCGAGTTGGGCCGGGCCGGTGGTCCATAAGACTTTGAGGATCTCCAGTTCCACATCCGTGGGTTGATCGCTTTGGGGTCGGGCCATGATCCGCTCCTTTTGAATATATTCGTACGAATTAGAATATACCTCAGGTTTTCAATTCAGTCAAATGAAAAACAGGCGGAGATGAGAATTTTTTCTTACGGCCGGGGGGGCAAAAACGTGATCAGCCACACCCGCAAAGCGTGGTTTGGCCGGGGGCGGCCGGTTGAAACCGCCGCATACCACGGGACGGCATGAAAAACCCGCTGGTCAACGGTTCCGATTTTTATCACGCATACACGCCCGCATCATCCCTCCCCTAACTTGTAACAAAGTGGGCCACCCGGTGGTTGTATGGAGACCGCTGTATCGAGATTCCGATCTCGATACCATTCTTTGCGAGATTCCCATCCCGCGGATGCAGGTATGCGAAAGGATTCGCCCGGCCTTGGGCGCGAGAAAGGATTCTCGCACCAGCGGCGGATCTCCATCCCGCAGTCGCTCCGTCTCTCTGTCCGCATCCGTCGCTCGCCCGCCGCTGCCCGCCCAGGCCCGGCTCCGCTCGCCACGGCGGAGCCCAGCGGAGCCGGGCGGGGCTCCGCCAAGGCGAGCGAGGCAGGCGGGTAAACCGCGTCGGGCTGGTCGTTTTGATTCATTGGTTCCGGTCGTTGAGGTTGAACAGGGCGCGGAGGGTTTCGGCCTGGGTGAAGGCGGCGCCCTGATCGGCGCGGTCGTGGAGGCGGCTGAGCGGGTCGTGGAGGAGTTTCTGGACGATGCGGTGCAGCATCTGCTCGATCAATTCGCGATCGTGGGGCGAGGCCGACTCCAGCTTGGGCAGAATGCGCTCCCATTCGTCGCGGCCGATGCGCTGGAAATGCTCCTGGAGGGCGGCCGCCAGCGGGCCGATATCCGCCCGACCCCGCCGCTCGGCGAAAGCGATCACGTGGGTTTCGATAATGGCGTGACACTGCTCGACCGCCTGCCGCCGCCGGGCGAGGTTCGATTCGGTTACCGCCTGCAAGTCGTCGATGTTGTAGAGAAAAACGCTCTCATGATCGCCGACCGCCGGCTCGATATCCCGCGGCACGGCGATGTCGATCAGCAGGAGCGAACGGTACCTCCGCCGGGCGGGAACACCGGCGAAACGCTCGGCCGTCAGGATCGGCGCGCTCGCCCCGGTGCAACTGATGACGATATCGGCCTCGACGATCGCATCGAGCAGGGCATCGAAAGGCACGACCTCGATCAACCCCACATGCCGTAATCGCAGTCGTTGGGCCAGTTCGGCCGAGCGGGCCTCGGTCCGATTAACGATCAGCAGGCGACCCGGGTGCATGTCCAGCAGATGATGGAGGGTCAGCTTGCCCATCATCCCCGCGCCGATCATCAGCACGCATTTATCGTCGAAGCGGGAGAAAACCTGCCGGGCGAGATCGACGGCCGTGCTGCCCACGCTGAGTCGTCCGACGGCCAGTTCCGTACGGGAATGCAATTCCTTGGCGACCGCCAACGCCTGTTGAAAGAGCCCTTCGAGACGCGGTCCGACCGTGCCGGCCGCGCGAGCCAGATCGAAGGCCGAGCGGGTCTGGGCCAGGATCTGCGATTCGCCCAAGACCATCGAATCGAGCGAGCCGGCCACCCGGAACAGGTGTCGGACGGCCTCGATGTCCTCGTAACTGTAGAGGCTAGCGCTGATCCGCGAAGGGTCCAGAGCATGACATCCCGCCAGAAACGCGATGGCCTCGGCGATGCTCGGCGGCTCGCCCGCCGGCCGGGCGATGTACAACTCGACGCGGTTGCAGGTGGAAAGCAGGACGGCTTCGGCCGCGGCGAACCGCTCGCGAAACATAGCCAGGGCGCGAACGGTACCCCCATCGTCGAAGGCGATCTTCTCGCGCAAATCGACGGGGGCGGTGCGATGATTACAACCTATGACCAGCGTTCTCATCGGTGCAAAGGCGCCACGAATTCCACAAGAACAAAACCCGCGACAATCGCGGCCACGCCGACAATGGCCAAAGCGGCAGCCAGCCGGCCGCGAATCCGCGGTACAAACCACACGCAGCCGACCATCGCCGCGTAGAGCACGAAGGCGGCCAGCGAATACACGATTAACGGCTCGCTTACCGAAAGCGTCTCCCCGGGTATCGTGCGGTGGGCCAACCCGCAGACACCGGTAAGCAATCCGTAGGTAAATAAGGGGAAGCCGATCAGCAGCGACCAGCGGCCGAATCGCTCGAGCGCTTCCAGCGAGGCCACCCGGCCCAGCAAAACCGAAGGCTGCTTGTGTCGCAGAAGACGATGAATCAGCAGATACACCGCCCCGGCCGACGCGCTGATCGCGAAGCAGGCCAAAGCGATGGCCAGAGCGAGCATGTGGCTGACGAACCAGCTATGCTGCATGACCCCGCCGACCGTCCGAGGCCGCAACCCCAGCGATATCCAGCCGACGACGGCGGCGAACCCGAACAGAAAGGCATCGAGCCCGCGCAAGGAGGCCGATCGATAGGTGCCGATCCCCACCAGAGCGAGCAATAAAGCCAGGACCAAAGCCGAACCATGCTCGTTCTGAAACGTATCAAACGCCCCGCCGCGAAACCATGAGCCCAGCAGGTAGCCTGCGATCATCAGCGTGACGATACCGGCGACGATATTGACCGGAACCCATAACCCGCGTCCCGGCCGTCCCAGGCGCGCCCAGGCCCCGACGGCCGCGACGGTAAACCCCAACCCACATAATACCGAAATGAATATGTGCCCGCTCATGGCTGACCCGCCTGTTCTCGCCAAGTCCGCTCCAACCGCGATCCTCGATCCCGAAGCGTACCCATTCAAGCATACCGCGCGAATCGCCCGCTGCCTAATGGTAGCCGATTGGCCGTTTCCTTAAGATTTGCCTGTTCCAGCCGAACCATGCTCGACGAATACACAAATCGTTGAGTATACTGGCTCACATGAAATGGCCGAGGCTATTCAGATTCGATCCACGCTGGTACAAATGGTACCCCGAGTTGCATTTCTTCGATTCTGATAAAGAGCGATGGCGAATGCTCAAGAAGTCAGGAAAAGGATGGCCAACCTATTCGCTTATGCTTGTGTTTCTATTTTACGGCGCGAGCGCGGTGGTAATAACGATCGTAATAGTTGAACATTTTAATCGCTCTATGAGCGGTATTATAGCGGCGTATCTTCCGAGTTCGTCGCCTCCACATCTGGCCACGATACTATTTTCCGTGTTAATGAATATCCCCTGTTTATTGCTTGTATATCTCACTTGTTTTCTCTGGCGTAAACGGCAACGGCGTTTCCTGCGCGAGAAGCTGATCGCTAAAGGCGTGCCGATCTGTATTCAATGCGGCTATGACCTGCGCGGACAAATCGATCCGCGCTGCCCGGAGTGCGGGACGGGGTTTGATCCAAAGCTTCTGAAAAATCCTCCGAGTACCGGTAATACGTCGTCCGAATGATACCAGCCCGAAGCGCTAGCGAGGGACGAACGCGAGTAACTCCTGACGGCCCGGTGTTCGAGCAAGGGATCGTCTCTACCAGCCCGAAGCAGTTTACCCGTTGCGGCGGGCTAGCGAGGAACGAACGCGGACAGAGCGACGGAGTGGCAGAGAGACGAAGAGAAAGAGGAAACCACCGTATTTCAAAACAGTTTCGACAAACTCGGGCGGCCGCTGCCGTCCTCGCCCTCGACGGCGAGGACCGAAGCGTCAATCCGCTCGCGAAGACTGCCGGCGGCGCGGTAGAGAGTGAGGATGTTTTCCAGCGGGGTGCCGACCTGGATGGCGTGGGTCGGGCCGAGGAACAGGCCGCCTTTGGGGAACAACTTGATCCGGCGCCGCACTTCCCGTTCGACATCGGCCGGGGTGCCGAACGGCAGCGTGGTCTGCACGCACATCGTGCCGCAGAAGTTCAGCCGGTCGCCATATTTCGCTTGCAGAGCGGCGATGTCCATTTCCGGCGTGGTGGGCTGAACCACGTCCTGGATATCCAAGCCGAGTTCGATCAACCGCGGCAGGAAAGCTTCCACGCAGCCGCACATGTGCATCATCGTTTTGGCCCCGTAGCGATGGGCCATATCGAAATACTTTTTGAGCCGCGGCGCGAAGTGTCGCTCGAAGATGGCCGGGCTGATCATGCGGCCGCGCTGGTTGCCCA
>CAZXSA010000190.1:0-9750 GCA_964642815.1 uncultured Planctomycetales bacterium
CCAACAGGCTGCCGCCGACGGCCGCCAGAGAACTTCCCAGAAAAGTGCGTCTTGTCACGTTCGACATGCGTATCCTCCCAATCTTATTTCATCCGCCACGACCGGTTTGAAAAGTCAATTATGCCATAAGAGACAATCGATGGCCATGCCCTGAAGGCCCCGTTGGCAAAAAAACCGTATTTTACCCTTGCTGGAAATAGTCATTTGGTTTGCCGGCGACCCTTGTTTTCCGGTAGCGGCCCGTTCAGGTGCCGATACTGGTTATATACCACGTCGTTGAACATGCCCATTTTCACTCGAATGTATTCATCATGCCAGTAGTCGAGCATTTCTTGCGAGTAGGGGACGCCTTTGAGATTCTCCGGGGTGTAATGAACCAGCGTCTTGTCGTAGTAGGCCAACCCGCCTTGGGTATTACCCACGCGTTCGTCGAATATCCACCAGCTCAGCGACACCCACGGACCGTCCTTGAGGTGATCGTAATAGGCCTGCATGGTTTCGACGGGGGTGGTATAGGTCGTCTCGTCGCCCGCCGGTCCGAGCTGGCCGCAAACCCCGATGTACCACATCATGGCCTCTTCGGCCCCGGCCAGCTCAATCCCGCTCATCAACGCGTGTGTGTCGCTGTAACATTCCGGCGTCCAGTTCTTGGGGTCTTTCAGATCGCCGCAAGCCCCGGTTTTCACCCCGTCGGGGTAATACTTGGTGCGAATTCTCTGCCACTCGTCCGAATGGGCCCGCACCCGCTCGCGGGGGATGGACAGATCCGCCGGATCGAACGGGCTGAACCGATGGTGCCAGTAATGATACACGTCGACCCCGATGGCCTGGGTATTCGCGGGTAACCGGACACGTTTGTGGTTTTTCACGTCCTCCTCGCTGGAGGCATAACAGAATCCCGAATAGGCCAGCATGTTGTACCAGGCCTTGATATGTTTGAACGGCTGTTGCCCATCTTTTTCGTAAAAGCGGATGTTCCGATCAAAATCGTCATGAGCCTTGAAAAGCCCCTCGGTCTTAAGGCCGCATTCGCCCTCGTCGCCGAGCTTACCTGCCAGAATATTGTTGATGAGCTGCCGGCCGGTCGCCTTGTCGCCTTCCGGGCTGACCAGCGTCTGATCGCGTTTTTCCCAGAGAGTATCCAGAATGGCCCGCAGATTCTGGTACTGCGGCTGGTCGGGATTACGCATATTGTAATAGTCGCGGAGAATGATCAACTGCTTATGCTTGAAGCAACGAATCATCAGGTTGATCATTTCGTCCCGCCACTCGGCCTTGCGGGCATAGAGACAGATGGCCGTCGACCATTGGGCGGCAATGTCGATCCGCCGTATGTTTTCCGCGTGATGATATTCCAGCGGCTTATCGCCGGACCATTTCATTAGGTAGTATTCGAAGAGATAGGGCAGGATGCCAATCCCCTCCTTCGGGCCGATGGTGCGGATGGGCACGTAGGAATAACTGACCACGTCGCCGCGCACGAAGCCGTCCGGCAACTTCTCGCCGAGTAACTCCTGGCGAGTCAATTTCTTTTCCTTGACTTGCGCCTGGGTCGTCGCGGCCAGGCAGGAAAAACCGACAACCGTAATCGTCAGCAGGGCCATCCGCTTTTTCATGGTGGGGTGTCCTTTCCGTAAAGATTAAATGGTCCTAAAGAATACGTTCCTGAACCCTTGTGGCCCGGCGTCCCGCCGGGGTGTTGGCCGGTTTTCCGGATGCCCTCGTAAACGCCGAGGGGTTCCGCGATGAAGGCGGAAGCGATTGTATCCCAGCGGACACGACGGGCCAAGAGCCCCACGTTTGCTAGCGCAAATTAGGGTAAATCCAAGGGAAAACTGGCCCGGAGGATTTCGGTTTGCCGGCAGGGAGGCATGGGCGGGTTTCTGTCGTCCCGTAACCGGATAAGGGTTTGCCCGTGATTTTAAGGCCGAGGAGCATGGAACGAATAATCGCAATTAAGTCGAATTTTTTGCGTAGCACATTGCCTCGGATGCATCCCCTCGGAGAACTTCCGTGGTTTAGCGTATGGCCGTGGCAACCACTTGCATCTAAGATATTCCAAGGGTTTCTCTGGAGATAAAGCCCGATCCGTCCGCGATGGCGACCCGCGACGAAACTCCATGCAAGGCCCGAGAGGGTAACGACGCGGCGATTCGCGAGGATAAACATGGAACCGGTAATCAAACGACGAAGGTTTTTGCAGGGCCTTGGGACGGGTGTGCTGGGTGGGGCCGTTATGGTCCCTTGGTTGCGCGGAGCAGAGCGGCCGCGGACACAACCAACCGAGGTGGGCACCATCAAGGATCTGCCCAAACGCAAGCTCGGCCGAATGGGGATCGACGTTGCTCCGCTCAGCCTCGGCACCGCGGCGATGGGGCATGCTCTCTACGAAGCCGAACCGTTCGAGCAGGTGGTGAACGCGTGTATCGATGCGGGAGTGTGCTACCTTGATACGGCCCTCGTCTACGACGTGGCCGAGAAACGCTTGCAACCCATCCTGGCCAAACGGCGAAAGGAAGTGTTTTTGGTAACCAAGGCCATGAAACCCACGCGCGACGAGGTCTTGCGCTCGCTGGAAACCAGTTTCAAGAACATGGGCGTGGATGGCGCCGATCTCTGTCACATCCATAATGCGGGAAGCTGGCCGACCGAAGTGGTGCTTGGCAAAGGCGGGGCGTTGGAAGGTATGTTGGAAGCGAGGAAACGCGGCTGGACCCGTTACATCGGCTGCAGCGGGCATCTGCGCGTCGATCGCTTCGCGCCGTTGATCGAAACGGACGAAATCGATCTGGTCATGTTGGCCATGAATTTCGTGGATGTGCATACCTACAATTTCGAGCAGCGCGTACTGCCCGTCGCCCGCAAGCATCGTTGCGCCATCGTCGGCATGAAGGTTTACGGCGGAGTCAGTGGTGACGACGTTTGGGGGGGATATCGAAAACTCATGCCCGGCCGTCTGGCTCAGGACGAAGCCACCCGACAGGACGCCGTGGATTACGCCTTGAGCATTCCCGGGGTCAGCACCTGCGTGATCGGGTTGAAATCCCTCGAGGAACTGCGCCTGGCCATTAAGGCCCTCCGCGACCATCGCCCGCTGGACGATACCCGGCGAGAGAAGCTGGCCGCCCGGGGGGCCGCATTGGCTCGCCAGTGGGGCCCGCGTTTCGGCCCGGTTGACGCCTCTACTTCTACCCGGCAAAAGTAAGCAATGGACCGCGACGGCGGGGCGTTTGGATTTTCAGGGGGTGGGGTGTTTTTTGTCGGGCACCACGTGCATGGTGACTTTCGCCTGAACGACCGGTTGTAACAACCGGATGGCCAGGCGGGTGGGACAAGGCAATGTTCGAACCTCTTCTTTTATCTCCTCGACCGCTATTTCATGCTCGCCACCTTGCGCGCCGATTATGACGCGAACGGCCTCTTTGTCGCCGGAAATCTTTACCGAGCCGTCCGCCAAGACCTCGTGTGGTCGAGTGGTTATCAACGCGGTCTCAAAACTCCGTGCTTCGGAAAACTCGACCTCGTCTGTCACCGTGAACGAGCCATCACCCCGCCGTGAATAGGTGAAGGTTCGCTCCAGCTTGTGCAACGCGGCCACCTCGTACGCGGATTTCATGTCAAACGTCACGGTGTCGAGATCGTCCGTGAACTCCGTATACACGACCCGGCCGCAAGCTTCCCTGCCCTTGCGCTGTAACTGGCCGGCTACCCGCGGTACCGGATGGCCGTACGAATTCAACAGGTTGCTTTCATAGCGCTGGGGGCTGAAGGTTCGCCGGGTATACACCTCGGCCCCGGGATCGATCAGCAGCGTTTCGTCGCCCAAAACCACCACATAGGAACCCACGTCATTATGGTTATGCTCCTCGGCGTTGTGACCTCCCTTGAGAGCAACGGCCAGACGACAGGTTTTACTTTCCCCCGGCCGACAAATCAGCACGCCGGCTTGATCGAACCATATACGTGGACCGAGGCCGCGAACCGCGGATTTGGCCGCGGGCCGGGTCGAGGCCGAATTGGCGAATGCATACATCAGGACATGGCACAATCCGGGGGTTGCGTCGGCCGTATCCTCGATCTCCCATCGCGTAAACCCAAAACCAAAGCGGCGGCTGAGATAGTTCATCATCAGCGGCTCCGGCCGGGCGGTGATGGCACAGTCGGAAAATGGCGGATAAACACCATTGATGATCTCGATTTCAAAACCATACCGGGCCGGAGCGACGACCCCTTCCCGACTCAGCAAATCGATTTTCCCGCCCGTCGCCTGGAAAATCATCTCGGCCAGCAGCAGGTAATGGCCGAAACCGTATCCCCAGTAGCCGATGCCTTCCGAACAATAGCCGTCCGCGGTGAATCCTCGCAGAAAACTGTTCGAATAATGTTCCGCGGCGGCGATATATAAGGCTCGTTCCGCCCGCGAATCCAAGGCGGTCAGGGCCGTTACCGTTACCCCCGCCAAGCAGACCGCGTTCCAGTTATTCGTACCTCGGAACCACCAGTTCGGGGGGCGCCGGCCTTTAACCATGTCCTCGAACGGTATCAGAACGCGGTTCCGGATATTCTCTTCAATAAGATGGCCGACATCCTTCTCCAATCGATCGCCCAATAGATAACGTACCGTTGCCAGTTCCGCGGCCATCCGCGAGGAGAGTAAATCGATATCGGTTCGATCGCTTCTGAAATTTGCCAGATCGCTATCATGGGCCGGATACAACCATGTGCGTTGCGCGCACAGGGCTCGGATAAGAGCATTCAAGGCCGGCAGAAAGCGGCCCCGGTTTTCCAGGCCTTCCGCCAGGGTGAGCCATTTCACCCGGTTATACCGTTCCTGACATACTCTTTCGTAGTGCGTGCGATTGCCCGTTCGCGAGAATTCGAGGTAAAGCTCGTCGGGCAAATCGGGAATCGCGGCGTCGATATAACCTTCCGCTCGTTTGATCACTTCCTTATGGAAAGATCCACCGAGCAACCGCTCCCATGCCGCCCGATCCTCGATCGGTCGCCCCAGCCCCGTCGGCTGATCCGACAGTATCCCGGCAATCGTCTGAACTCGCGCGTCGTCAATACGCTGGGCCGGTTCGGCCGCCATCAAGCCTTGTGCGTCGAGCCAGCCGATGGCCAAGACCAGAACCACATGAAATCGTCTTTTCATATCGACCTCTCCTGGGATGGCCGATGTTTCCCTCGGTTTGTTCCTCCATCCCAATCAGCCGGCCGATTGCCCCTCGGAGATGCGATAGAAAATCACGTACAGGACGGGCACGACAATCAGCGTCAAAATCGTGGCAAAGGTAAGCCCGAACATGATCACGACGGCCATGGATACGAAAAAGGCGTCGGTCAGCAAGGGAGCCATGCCCAGCACGGTGGTCAAGGCGGCCATGGAGACCGGCCGCACTCGGCTGACCCCCGAATCGACGACGGCGACAAAAGGATCCTTGCCCTCGCGAAGCTGGAGGTTGATCTCGTCAATCAGCACGATGGCATTCTTGATCAACATGCCGGCCAGACTCATGAATCCCAGCAAGGCCATGAAACCGAAAGGTTGCTTGGTGCTGAGCAAGCCGGCCGACACTCCGATCACCGCCAGGGGCACGGTCAGAAAGATGATCAACGGTTGCCGGATGGCATTGAACAGGCAAATAACAATCAATGCTATCAGCAAACCGACCAAGGGAAGCTTGCCCATCAGGGCGGCCTGGGCGTCACCCGAGTCCTCGTACTCGCCACCCCATTCCAACGAATATCCCGCCAGTTGCTTTTCCGCGACCATTTGCTCAAAGCGTTTTTCGATCTGGGGTCGCAAGCAGGCAAAAACCTCGCTGGCTTCGCCAACCTTGGGGTCGCATTTGACCGTGATCGTCGGCAGACGATTACGTCGGCGAACGATGGTATTTTCCGACTGGGTTTCGAAATCAAGGACATACTGGCTGACGGAGATGGCGCGGCCGGCCGCCGGGCTCCAGATGGGTATGTCCCGGATATTGCGGACATCATTCCGTTCGGCGGGAGGCGCGCGGAAAATGATGGGCAACAGGTCGTCGCCCTCGCGATAAATCCCGACCTGTGTTCCCTCGAAAGCCGACTGCAAAGTTCGGGCGATGTCCGCCCGGGTGATGCCGGCGTTGCGGGCCTGGGTTTCCGCCACGATGGGACGAATCAGGGGAACGCGCTGTCGCCAGTCATCCATCACATCCGTGGCGGTCGGTTCGTTTCGTATGAGGTTCCGGATTTCCGCGGCCAGCATTCGTAAAACGTCCGGGTCCGGACCGCGCAGCCGCGCTTGAATTTTCTGCGGGTCGCCAGGCCCGAGAACAAAGGGACGCGAAAAGGCCAGCGCATCGGGGAAATTGGCGTTGAGATACTCCTGAATGACCGGCCGTAAATCCTCGATTCGATTATAATTATCCACGCCCACCAGCAACATGCCGTAGGCGCTATTGGCCTCCTCGGGGGTGTAGGTCAACAGAAAACGCAGCGAACCCTGGCCCACGAAGGAAGCTACGTTGGTGACGCCCTCGGTTTTAAGCAAGTGCTGCTCGATCTTCTCGATGTCCGCTTCCGTACGCGTAATGTGGGTGCCTTGAGGTAGCCAGTAATGAACCATGAATTGCGGACGCGTGGCGGGTGGGAAAAAACTTTGCTTGACAAAGCCGAAACCGTAAATCGCCAGAACCATGAGGGTCACCAGTACCCCCACCGTCATATAGCGGGCGCGCAGGCACCCCATGAGAAAAGCCTTGTACAAACGGAAAAACAGGCCGCCGTAAGGATCCCGGCTGGTATCGGCACTCGCGGCCTTGATATACATGAATCCCAGCAAAGGGGTGACGGTAATGGCCATCACCCAACTCATCATGAGGGAAAACAAAATGACCAGGAAAAGCGACCGACAATACTCGCCGGTACTATCCTGGGAAACCCCGATGGCCGCGAACGCCAGCACCGCCACCAGGGTGGCCCCGAACAGCGGCCACATGGTCTGCTTGACGATGCGGCCGGCGGCCTGCAGGCGATCCATGCCCCGCTGAATATCCACCAGCATCCCCTCGACGATGACGATGGCGTTATCGACGAGCATGCCCAGGGCGATAATCAATGCCCCCAGGCTGATCCGCTCGAGCATGACCCCCCAGATTTTCATGAGAATAAAAGTGGCCAGCACCGTCAGGAGAAGAATGACCCCGATCAGTACGCCGCTGCGCAGGCCCATGGCCAACATCAGTACGCCGATCACGATGGCGATCGCCTCGATCAGGCTGATCATGAAACCGCTGATGGCCAAGGTCACCGCCGTCGATTGGTGAGCGATGACCCCGATCTCCATGCCTACCGGCGTTTCGGATTCGAGTTCGCGCAATCGTTTTTCGACCGCCTGCCCCATGGTCACCACGTTGCCCCCCAGCACCGTGGAAATACCCAGGCCGATGGCCGGCCGGCCGTTGAAGCGGATCATCGTTTGAGGCGGATCGACATAGCCCCGTTGAATGGTGGCGATATCCCGCAAATAAAGCTTACTCGCGGTCGCGTCGTCCTGCAGAATCAGCAGGTCGGCGATGTCCTCGACGGAGGTGAACTCGCCCGTCGGCTGGATGCGAATATACTGATCGCCGACCTGGACCTTCCCCGCCGAAACGACCAGATTCTGCCCGGCCAGGGATCGAAAAAGGACTATCGGCGAAATGCCCAATTGTGTCAGCCGGGCCCGGGAAATCTCGACATACACGGTTTCCGGCTGCGCACCGTAAAGAGTAATCTTGCCGACATCGGTGCATAAAAGTAGTTCGCGACGGAGCAGGTCGACGTATTTCTTCAACTCCGCATAGGAAAATCCATCGCCGTAGACGGCGTAAAATACCCCGTACACGTCGCCGAAATCGTCATTGACGATCGATGTCGAAGCGCCTGGAGGCAAATTGGCCTGCACGTCGTTGACCTTGCGGCGCAGTTCGTCCCACACCTGTGGAAGGGAACTCCGGTCGTATTGGTCCTTCATTTCCACCCGGATGGTGGAGAGACCCGGCTCGGAAATACTGGTAACCTTCTTGAGCTGACCAAGCTGCTGGACGGCCGTTTCGATCTCGTCGGTGACTTCCTCGGCCACCTCCATCGCCGTGGCCCCCGGATAGCGCGTGAAGATCTGGGCCTCCTTGATGGTGAACTCGGGATCTTCCAGCCGCCCCAGCTTTTGATAAGCGATGATCCCGCCGCCGATGGTTACGAAAGTCAGCGTCAGGGTAATGATTCTATAACGAATGGAGGCTTCAGCGATGTTCATCGTGACGTAACCTCCTTCTGTTCATCGAGTAAGGTGACCTGCTGCCCCTCGCGAAGCAGGTGAACGCCGGCGGCCACAAGGCGATCACCGGCTTGGATGCCCTCCTGCACGATGATCTCCTTTCCCAACATTTCACCTACCTTGACCTCCACCCGATGGACCGTCCATACAGTTCCTTCACCCTGGGACAGTTTCCAGACATGATGTCGCCCCGCGTCATCCACGGGCACGATCTCGATAGGTACGCTGTAACGGGCGTGCTCCGCCTTGCCGGACGGTTTCAGATATTCCTGGATCGTCGCGGTCATCCCCGGCAGGATTGTGGCCTCCTCCGGGCGATCCATGGCGAAGCGGATGGCATACGTTTGGGTAGCCGCATCCGCTTGGGTGACAAATTCCTTGATCGTGACCTCGAATTCCCGGTCGGGCAGATAATCGAAAGAGGCCGTGAAGCGTAGACGATTTTCTCCCTCCTTGACCCGAAAGATGCGTTCTTCCGGCACATTGATCTCGACCACGACCTGCGCGATGTTCTGCAGACTTAGAATCGGCTGCTCCGCCTTGACGTTCTCGAAATTCTCCACGGAAAGGTTGGCGACCACGCCGGTAAAGGGGGCACGAAGCGTGGTGTCGTCCAGGGCCTTGGCGGCGATTTTCATCTCCGCGTCGGCCACATCGAGCGCGGACTGGGCGCTGGACAGTTCATCCGGGGTGGCGGCATTGACCTCCCGCAATTCCTTGACCTTATCCAGGTTGAATTTCGCGTTCGCCAGTACGCCCTTTTTCGCGTCCAGCGTATTACTGAAATCCCGCGGGTCGAGACGGGCGAGCAATTCCCCCTCCTTCACCTGTTGGCCGCGCTTGATCGGCAGCTCGATCAACTGTCCGGAAACCTGAAAGGCGAGATTCACTTCGTCGTAAGCCCGTACCTTGCCGGGGTATTTGCGCCCCGAAAACACAAAAGGATCCTTGATGACGATCGTTTTGACGGGGCGAACCAACGGCTCCGGGGCCGCCAGCTCGGTCTTGAAATCCATAAAGAAAACCGCGACCACGGCCGCGACCGCGATCAGCAAACCGATCACTCGACCCATCCATCCCGATTTCTTTTTTTTCTCGGTCATGTGCGCCAACCTGCCTGTTATTGGGTTTTGTAAACTGAAGAACTTCGCCGACCCGGAAATGTGCCGTTGACCGGCAGGCATGGGGTCGGCGGAACCGTGATGGAATTATAACCGATCGGCCCGATTCCGCCAGCGCAAAAAAAACCGCCGGTCGTCTCAGGACTTCCGGCGGAGGGGTTTCAATCGCTATGTGGATGCAGGTCGTGGTGTTAAACCGATGGTTTGTTTTCCTTATAAGTGCCTTGTCGCTGATGTGGCTTTTAACAGCACATCATTCATACGATCAAGCCCTTGGCCATTAGTACCGGTCCGCTGAAGGTATCTCTACCCTTACACTTCCGGCCT
>CAZXSA010000191.1:0-9714 GCA_964642815.1 uncultured Planctomycetales bacterium
GCCATCAACCCGCATGAAAGGCCGAGCCCCATTACGAATGCAGCCTTGGTCCCCTTGAGCATGATTGTTCCTCCACCCCAAAAAATGTGACTTGCCAGACGTAAAAAAACACCTCCACGTGCCCACTGCTATAATTCAAGAGGGGCATTAGGAGGTATTATAAAAGCCACATTTTTTAATGCAAGGAAAATATGTAATTATTGATAATAAATTTGGGTACTTTTATATATCATATATTGAATTATCAATAAAATTTCCGCCGCAAGAAATGCTGGCGATTGGGGGGATCTGGCCGGGGGGATTCCGGTCAGGTACGGAATTCCCGGCCGGGCTTTGGTATCGGCTTCCTCCAGCTTGCCGAGGTTACCGGTATCGCGGGACCGGCCTTGCCGAAAATCTGGCCGGTAATGTGCCCTTGCCCGGGTGCTGGTATTCGGTTTCCCCTCCTGCCCTCTGCCTACTGCCTTGTATTCCTTCTCTTGCTCGCCCGCCACGGGCGAGGCCCACATAGGCGAGGCTCCGCCTTGGCGAGCGGGTAAACTGCGTCGGGCTGGTAATGTCCCTTGCTCGCCCGCCAAGGCGAGGTAAACTGCTGCGGGCTGGTAATTGGTTCCCCCTCGCTGTCTTGCTACCTCGCTCACTTGCTCACTCTCGCCTTGGCTTCGGCGTCCTCCAGGTTGCCGGTGTCGCGGGCCCAGTGGGTCCAGGCCTCGCTCATTTGTTGGACGCGATCAGGGAAGGCGGCGGCCAGATCGTTGGTTTCGCAGCGGTCGGCGGACAGGTCGTAAAGCTCCCAGTGTTTATAGTTCTTGTCCCACACGAGTTTCCAATCGCCCTGCCGAATCGCGCGGTTTCCTGACCAGTACCAGGCCAGCATCGGATGGGCCTGGCGCTGAAGACCGGCGAAGATCGGGATCAGGCTGCGGCCGTCGGCGGGAAGGATATCGTTTCCTTTGTAGCGCTTGGGATAATCCGCGCCGGCCAGTTCGAGGAACGTGGGCATGAAATCGATCACGTGGCCGACCTGGCGGGTAATCGTGTTGGCTTGGATGCGGCCGGGCCACCAAGCGATCAAGGGGGTTGAGATACCCCCTTCATGGACCCATGCCTTGTAGCGACGGAACGGCGTGTTCTGCGCCCATCCCCAGGACGGTCCGACGGCCACATAGTCGTCGACCGGGCCGGGGCGGCGAGTGGCCGGGTCACGCTCGCCGAGATCCTCGCTGCAACCGCCGTTGTCCGAGAGAAATAGAACCAACGTATTGTCCTGGACGTTGACCTCTCTGAGCGCCTGGATGATGCGGCCGATGTTGCGGTCCATGCAATCGATCATGGCGGCGTAGACGGCCATGCGCAGATCCTCGAATTCGTGGTCGGCGTCGGCCCAGGAATACGCCCGCGTGTCGGTCCCGGACAATTTCCACGAAGGTTCCGCCAAACCCATCCGGCGCTGACGTTCTAAACGCTGTTCGCGCATCCGGTCCCAACCCATCATGTATTTGCCTCGATAACGGGCGATGTCCTCCGGCCGTGCGTGCAGCGGGTAATGCGGAGCGTTGTAACATACGTGGACAAAGAAGGGCTGCTTGTCGGCGGCGAAGCGTCGAATGGTGGTAATGGCGTGGTCGGTGAAAGCATCGGTGGTGTAGAAATCCTTGGGGAACTCGGTAATGCGCCGATCGTTGTGGCCGAAAAAACGCGTGTGCCCGCCCTTGAAGTCCGGATCAGGCCGAGACGGATCAAAGTAGTTGCAGCAGCCGTCGAGCAATCCGTAGTATTCCTCGAACCCTCGACGATAAGGATGCACGGCGTCCTCGCGACCGAGATGCCATTTACCGGAGAGCGCGGTATGGTAGCCGGCGACCCCCAGGGCTTCGCCGAGCGTCACCATGTTTGATTTAAGCAGCGTGCCGATGGGGCGGGGGTGCAGGCCGGTGATAACCGATGCCCGGGTCGTGGTGCATTTGGCGCAGTTGTAGAACTGGGTGAAACGCAACCCCTCGGCGGCCAGGCGATCGAGATTGGGCGTTTGCACTTCCCCGCCGTAACAACCGATATCGGAAAAGCCCATGTCGTCGCACATGATGAGCACGATGTTCGGCCGGGAGGCCGGTTCGGCGGCGTAAGCGGCGGGGGGCAGGCAAGTCATCCAGACCATGACGCCGGCAGTCGCAATAGTGACGATCGGTTTGCGGGTCACAAGAGCCTCCTTATAAAAAATGAGCAACCCCGGTACACCGGGATTGCTCATCCTAATCTATCTGTAAAATGATACCAACGGCCGGGCCGTAGCTTAGTGCTTGCGCGGCCTGATGAAGGTCATGGCCAGTGTGCCAAAGACGATCAAGGCGAGGGTCGCCGGCTCCGGAATCAACGCGGACGAGGTAAACGCCGCGGTATACGTTCTAACGAGGGGGGATGATGATTTAATAACCTGGTTAGCGAAGCTGAACGCGAAAGACTCTTCGCCAAAGATCGAAAACGGAGAAATCGCGGGGCCGGAGAACGACACATTATTACCCTCCAATGTATTGGCCCCGAATCCAACGGGCGCAAACAGCGACGCACTATCAAAGTCAATCTGCAGGATCGGATTGTTCAGGTTGTCGAAGAATTTAATCTGACCGCCCGAGAGGACGTATGGTGCTGTAACCGTGAGAGGATCCATGGTAAAGGTTGCATCCGGGTAAGTAGTGGAAGTCCACGGGATAAACAGATTTAACCCCGTCCCGTTCCATCCACCGCTGATTGTGGACCCTATCGTTGTCGCGTTCCCTGTCAACGTAAACAACGGCGTGCTGCCGTTGGCCGCCGGATCCGAGAACGTGGCAACAGTGGTTATGATCGGCGTCGCCTCAACGCTCGAAGCTGCCACCCCGCAAAGCAAACCCACCACGCAAACAATACCCAGTGTTGATCTTGAAAACGATACCTTACCCTTCCCAATCGATTGCATATAACCGCTCCCTCATCCAGTCGCTTCTTATCCCCTGACCAGATGAATCGGTCCCGAGAAACGCTCCCGAGCCGCTTGGTTGTCGTTATATGCTTCTTAATCCCCGAATCTTTTCGTGCATGCCTGGTTGAACATGACGATGTAACACCATCACGCCTTCCACGCTGACGATGCCAGTCCTCTGGCTCTGGTATGCTTCTTATCCCGGTGAGTTTCCGCCGGCCCTCGGCGAAATATCGAACAGGGCGTCCTCGCCCATGACGTGCTTCTAAACCCCAAACCTCAAGGCCTCATTATAGGCCCATAGCCACCAACCGACAATACTCACGAAAAAACCATATTGTCGGCGTTTGCATTATCGACCTTCTCGAAACCTCGATAATAAATAATAACACGCCGGGTTTCCGTCGGCAAGCAAAAAATCGGCGTTTTTATCAATATGACCTAAAAATAAAGTCAACATGTTCATATCTATCTGATTCGTCTAGGGTTAGGCGCATAAAAAATTTGCTATGCAGCCCATGTGTCGAAAATATAAAAAAACAACCATGACAATACCAAAATAGATTTGTAACATTATGATAAAAATGAAATAATGACGATTTCCGCATCGTTGTAAATATTGGTTCAGCACCAATTTACCAGTTCAGGCTTGATCGCCAGGCCTTGGCCAGTTCTTCGAGGCCAATCGAGCAGGGCTGCCCATCATCACCTTTCCAGGCGATTTTCGGCTCGCCGATCGAAACGCCCAAGGGGTAAACAATGATGCCGTTATCATTGTCGGCCAGGCTCATAAGAGCTGACTCCGCGGACTTGCTCGCTTGAATGATATAGGCGCTGGTCAACGGCGCGAAAGGCCCGCGATCAACGCGGGCGACTTCGATACCGCAACAACCGGCGAAGGCCATCTCGGCCAACGCGGGCAGCCAGCCGTCGCTGCCGGCGTCGTGGACGGCGAGTACACGTCCGGCGCCGATAAGTTCCGCGACACCGCGATGCAGGGCGGCCGCTTGCGACATATCCACGTCCGACCACCGTTCGGCCCGGAGCGTCACCAGATAGAAGCCGGTCGGATCCGCATTAAGGCGTTTGGCGTCCATGGTGACGCAGCGGCTTACATCGTCGATGACGGATATCGCGCTAATCAAAAGAGTTTCAGGAATCCGGATACGGTTGTTAAAAAGTCGGATGCGCTCGGCGAGGCGGCCGGCGTCGGTCGGATCGAGGGCAAACTCGTTGTTGAGTGAATCCTTGCCGGAGATGAAGGGCGTCCCGTAAGCAAGGGCGGCGTCGTGGCAACCCTGACAGGCCCGCACGAGGGCGCCCATCGTTTGCGGATCCTCGCAGTTGCCCCAGCAGAAATTATCGAGGATGGCCGTGCGATTCGGATTACCGCCGACACAAACGATATTGCGGACGGCCTCATCAATACCGGCGACGGCCATCCAATACGGATCCTGCTCGCCGAGGTCCGGGCATAACCCGTTGGCCAGCGCAACACCGGCCGGTTTGTCCAGACAGGGGCGAATCACCGCCCCGTCGGAAGGCCCCAGCCCCGGACCGACCAGCGGCTTGACCACGCTGGCGCCCTGCACCTCATGATCGTACTGACGGATGATCCATTCCTTACTGGCGGTGTTCAGCTCGGCCAGCTTGCCCAGCAATCGATCGACAAGACCGCCAAAAGTGTCCCGCACATCATGGGTAGCGACCGGCGGTTGCCAGATAGCTTCCTTACGAGTGCGGGGGATACCGTCATGAAGGAACGCGGTATCGATATCACCGACGGTTTGGCCTTGATAGTGAAGCAGCAGGCGGCCGTCGTCGCGGAACGTGCCGAGGACGGTAGCCTCGACGTTTTCCGCCACGCAGATTTTCCGGAAGGTTTCCCAGTTGGCCGGCGGCACGCTGAGCACCATGCGCTCCTGGGCCTCGCTGATCCAGATTTCGTCGTAGCGCAGTCCGGCATATTTGAGTGGGACTTTTTCCAGATCGACGGTGGCCCCCAGCTTGGCCCCCATTTCGCCGATAGCGCTGCTGAGCCCGCCGGCGCCGCAGTCGGTGGTGGCGGTGTAGAGGCAGCCGCCGGGATAATCGCGGGCCCGCATCATCACGTCGAGGGCCTGTTTTTCGGTGATGGCGTTACCGATCTGCACGGCGTGGGAAAATTCGTCGGCGTGGGTATCGGTCAGTTCAGCGGAGGAAAAAGTTGCACCGTGGATACCATCGCGGCCGGTGCGCCCGCCGATGACCACGATCAAATCGCCGGTTTGCGGCTCTTTCTGGATGCAGCGGCGGGGGATCAGCCCCAGGCATCCGCAAAAAACGAGCGGGTTACCGAGGTAGCGGTCATCGAAGAGCACCGCCCCATTGATCGTAGGGATACCCATGCGGTTGCCGTAATCGCGCACGCCGGAAACGATGCCCTTTAGAATACGGCGCGGATGAAGCACGCCCTTGGGCAACAGGTCCATGGGAAAATCGGGACGCCCGACGCAAAACACGTCGGTATTGGCGATGGGCTTGGCTCCCAGCCCGCAACCCATCACGTCGCGGATCACCCCGCCGATGCCGGTGGCGGCCCCGCCGTAAGGCTCGATGGCCGACGGATGGTTATGGGTTTCGACCTTGAAGGCAAGGCCATACTGATCGTCGAGAACGATCACCCCCGCGTTGTCCTCGAAAACGGAGAGGCACCAGTCGACGCGGCCGCTTTCCATCAGTTCGTGAGTGGCCTGGGCGATGGTTTCCTTGAGCAGATTGTCGTATTGCAACTCGACGGTTTGCGGGTCGATTCGGTTTTGCTTGGCGGCCGAGGCCGCGGGCAAGGACGCGCCGCGATAGCGAACCGCGCTCTTGAGGGTCTTATGGACGCAATGCTCACTCCACGTCTGGGCCAGGGTCTCCAGCTCCAGATCGGTCGGGTCGCGTTGCAACTGGCGGTAGTGGTCGCGGATAACGCGCATTTCCTCGATCGAGAGGAAAAGGTGTCCCTCGCGGGATAGTTTGCTAAGCGCCGCCTCGTCGAGATCACGGATCGGCACACGGCGGATTTCAAAAGGCCTTTCGGGGGCCACGGGCAGTTGGGCAGGCGGCGGATCGTGGCGACCGAAACCGGACAGATAGACCTCCTCGATGCAATCGTTGTAAAGCAACCGCCGGGCGATGAATTCAAGTTCCTCGCGGGAAGCGACGCCGTGTAATTCGTAGATGCGGGCGGTGGCGGCCTCGAGGTCGTCGGCCGGGATGCCGATATCGCGGATCGCCGATAGCGTGGAGGCGGCCACCGGATCCATGACCCCGCCCTTCAGATGCACCTCGATCGTGGCGTGCTGATGGTTCGGTGGTTCTTCGGCGGCATTCTCGGCCGGCGCGATCCGGCCGACTTCCGTGATCGGATCGACGAGCAGTTCGTCGGTGATACGCTGAATATCCGCCTCGGCAATATTTCCCTGAATCAGAAAAAGGCGACCGGAATCGACCTGAGTCACATGAGACCGGCCGAGTTCGTGGATATCGCGCAGGACGGCCGCGGCGTGGGCGTCGAGTTCGCGGCGTTTCGGGTGAATGCGGATGCGCCATAGAGGGACGGTGGAGGTAGTGCTCATGGAGGTAAGACCTTTCTTCGGTAGCGTTCGGCCAGCCATTGATCGCGGGCCTGCTTGGCATGGCTGAGCCATTGCAGGATGGCTTCCGTGTCGTTGCGACTGAGGCGGTCGCGAAAGCGGTTCAGCTCGCCCATCAGGCGGTCGAGGGCGGCGATCATCGCTCGTCGATTGGTTTGAAATATCTCCGTCCACATCTGCGGATCGCCGCTGGCGATACGAGTGGCATCGGCGAACCCCGGGCCGGCCAGATCGATGGCCGACTCGTGCAGCGACAGGCCGACCAGGGCGGCGGCCACCGCGTGGGGCAAATGGCTGACCCGTGCGAGCAAGGCATCGTGCCGGCCGGGCGTCAGGGTGAGAGTCAATCCGCCAAGGGCTTCCCAGAAGGAGCGCATCCAGCGGACATCGACGTCCGGAGTTTGCGCGGTCGGAGTCACCAGGCAGAGGGCATTCTCGAACAGGTCCGCGCGGGCATATTCGACACCGGTTTTTTCCGAGCCGGCCATCGGATGCGAGCCGACGAAATGCACATTTTTCGGCAACAGGCGACGGGCCACGCGGACTACCTCGGTTTTCGTGCTGGCGACATCGGTGACAAAGGCGCCGGGGGCCAAAGCGGCCTTCATGTCACGAAGCAGTCCCTCGAAACGGCCGATAGGGGTACAGAGAATGACCAGTTGTGCCCCGGCGACACCGGCGGCGGTATCGCAAGTGACCTCATCCACCGCCTCGCAGGTCAGGGCCCGCTCGAGGGATGAAACGCGCCGGCCGACACCCACGCGGACGCCGGAAAAGCCGGCGGCGCGCAGAGCCAAGCCGATCGATCCGCCCAGAAGACCGACGCCGACGACGGCGATTCGTTCTAACCTGCTTATGTCAAAGACTTTATGCACGGAAATACCCAGATTTCAACTGCTTATAATGTATCCGCAAAGCCTTGGGGGCGTCAAATTTTCTTGATCGAGCGATTTTATTTGCTAAGCTATGTAGGAACTGCCGGGCGGCCGGAGCGCGGGCCCTTGACCCGGCATGGAGCGATTAACCATTAACAGGAAACGCACGAAACCTTTATGAGTATTGAACCTGACATACGACCGGCAGGGGCCGCCCCGACCGGTTTGGATATTACCTTGGAGTTTGAAAGGCCGCTGGCCCGGATCGAGCGGGAAATCGCCGAGTTGGAATCGGCCCAAACCGAAGGCAAGCGCGATCTGTCGTCCGACATTCGGGAATTGCGAAACACGCTAGAGAGTCTGACCCGGCGGACCTACGCCAAGCTCACCCCCTGGGAAACGGTGCTGGTGGCCCGGCATCCGCGGCGGCCGGTATTGCAGGATTACCTTGACGGGTGCGTGCGGGATTTCTGCGAACTGCACGGGGACCGCTGTTTCGGCGACGATCTAGCCATCGTGACGGGCTTCGGGCGGATCGGCGGACAAAAGGTCATGCTCGTCGGCCACGACAAGGGCCGTACCACCAAGGAAAAAATCGCCCGGCATTTCGGCTGCGCCCACCCGGAAGGCTATCGCAAGGCCCTGCGCAAGATGCATCTGGCCGAGAAATTCCGCCTGCCGGTGGTGTGCGTGATCGATACGCAGGGAGCCTTCCCCGGCGACAAGGCCGAGGAGCGGGGCATCGCTCAGGCGATCGCGGTCAACATGATGGAGATGTCCCGGCTGCGCGTGCCGATCGTCTGCGTGGTGATCGGCGAAGGCGGCAGCGGCGGCGCTTTGGGGATCGGGGTGGGCGATCGGCTGGCGATGTTCGAGCACAGCTATTACTCCGTGATCACTCCGGAAGGCTGCGCGGCCATCCTCTACAAGAGCGCGGAACGGGCGAACGTCGCGGCCAAGTCGCTCAAGCTGACCGCCAAGGATCTCAAGCGGTTGAATATCATCGATGAAATTCTGCCGGAACCGCTGGGGGGCGGCCATCGCAACCCGCCGACCATGTTCGCCGCTTTCGAGCGTTTCGTGGGCGACACGTTGCGCGAACTGAAGCGGGTGCGGATCGATACGCTCTTGAAGCGACGTTACGAGCGACTGCGCAATCTGGGAAGTTTCTTCGAGAGTCCCTCGGCCAAGAAGACCCCCGGCCGCGGCCGAGCCCGCAACGGAAACGGATCAACCGCCGCTCTCGCGAACAACGGCAACGGGAAAAAAACCGATACCTTGGTCCGCCCGCGTGCCAACGGCGCTAAAACCGGCGAGGCGGCCGCGACCCGATAAACCTTGGTTCGTCCGTCCAATTCTTACCTGCCTGATTGATACTCCATGCTGATATCCAAAGCCGGGGCGGAATGGGTGATGGCCCCGACGGAGATGCGGTCGACGCCGGTCTCGGCGATGGCCCGGACCGTGGTCAAATCCACCCCGCCGGAGGCCTCCAGGGCGATCAGGCTGGCGAAATCGCAACGGTCGCGCCGACGGACGGCCTCACGCATCTGCTCCGTGGAAAAGTTATCGAGCAGAATGACATCGATGCCGCGCACGTTCAGCAGAACGTCGAACTGGTCAAGCCGATCGACCTCGAACTCGATAAACGCCGGGCGCGGATCAAGCGTCTCGGCCTGAGCGACCATTTGCGCGGCCCGGGCGGCAAGCTGGTCGAGCGGAATGTCGGCCAGATGGTTGTCCTTGATGAGCACCGCGTCGGACAGGCCGAAGCGGTGGTTCTCTCCGCTGCCGCAATAGACGGCGTACTTGTCGAGCAGTCGCCAGCCGGGAATCGTCTTGCGCGTGTCGTAGATTTTCGCCTTGGTGTCGGCCACCGCCTCGACATAGCGGCGGGTAAGGGTGGCGACTCCGCAAAGCCGCTGCAGGAAGTTGAGCAGGGTTCGTTCAATGCCCAGCAGAAAACGCTGCGGCCCGGTCAGGGTGGCGATGAGGGTGCCGGGCGCAAGCGGATCGCTGTCCCGCGCGGGAGCATCGAGCATCAGCCAGTCGGAATAAAGTTCGGCCAACAGATCGAAGAGGATTTGTCCGGCAAAGACTCCTGGCTGCCGGGCGAGCAGGCGGGCGGAACCGGCGGCCTTTTCGTCGACGGCGATCAGCGAAGTCACGTCGCGATCGGCTCCGTCCTCGAGCAGGGCCTGCTCCCAGAGTTTTCGCAATTGCTGCTCGACGGTCGTTTCGGGGTTCTGCATCGTGC
>CAZXSA010000192.1:0-9680 GCA_964642815.1 uncultured Planctomycetales bacterium
TCAACTAAGGGGGATGGAATTAAGATATCATCTAGTGAGGTTGGGCTAATTGCACCAACCATTGACTTGGGAGGAAAGTGGCCATGAAAAGCGTTTATACCACGGGTGAAGTGGCGGCCATTTGTAAGATCAGCCAGCAAACGGTTATTCGTTGTTTCGATAATGGGAAGCTCAAGGGGTTTCGCGTGCCGGGCTCGCGGTTTCGGCGTATTCCGCGCGAAAGTCTTCTGCAATTCATGAAGGAAAACGACATCCCCCTGGAACACGTCGATACCGGTAAAAAACGCATTCTGGTAGTCGATGACGACGAGGCGATCCTGGAGATGCTGTTCGAACTGCTTGAGCGAGACGGTCGCTTCGAAGTCAAAGTGGCCCGCGGCGGATATGAAGCGGGGATTCTGACCCACGAATTCAGGCCTGATGCCATCGTCCTTGACTATAAACTACCGGATATCGACGGAAACAAGGTTTGCCAGACCATCCGGGCAAATCCGAGTTATATCGGAACCAAAATCATCATTATCAGCGGTGTAGCCGATCCGGATGAAATCGCCGAATTGAAAGCCGCCGGTGCCGACGATTTTCTGAAAAAACCTTTTCAAATCGATGAGTTGATTTCCCGAATCCTGCAGTTGGTCCAGGTCTAAGGCAGTGGTCGGCGGGATAGGCTTTTCGCGTGCGGCCGATAACGCAATCGCTCGGCGGAGAGGAATCGGCGGGTCCGGTTCCGGGTGGTTTGTTTGGGTTTGGCCATGACCTCGGAGAAAATGTCATCATCGACGGATACCGCGACCGAGCCTGTTGCGCAGGTTGAACTGATTCTCGCGCGTATCGATCAGTTACCGACATTACCGGCCGTCGCCACCCGCCTGCTTGAACTTACCCTCGATCATCGCTCGTGTGCCGCGGAAGTCACCCGGGTGATCGAGTCCGATCCGAGTTTATCGGCCCGGATCCTCGCCTTGCTGCGGCGCTCCGATATAGCGGCCAGAGCGAATACGGTTGAACGGGCGGTGGTGCTGCTCGGTTTCGACATGATCCGCAACATGGTTCTTTCGATGCAGATTTTTGACACCTTTTCCGAACGCCTGCAACAAACCGGTGGTCGGCTCGATTGGCTCGGTTTATGGAAACATTGCCTGGCGGTGGGTTGCGCTGCCCGCCTGCTGGCCGAGCAAGGGAATCCTGACGCAACGAAAGTCGAGCCGGTGCATCCGGAATCCGTCTTTGTCTGCGGCCTGCTCCACGATCTGGGCAAATGGGTGCTTGGGGCGTGTTTCCCGAAAAGTTATGACCGGGTGATTGCCCGCGCCGAGAGCATGCGCGGGGATATCACGGAAATCGAACGCGACGTTTTCGGTCTTGACCACACCTTGGCCGGCAAACGGCTGGCGGCCCGCTGGAAATTGCCGACGATGATCCAGGAAAGTATCTGGTTGCATCATCATACGCCGACCGTTACACCCGCCCAGATTTCTCATTCTCAAGCCGTAAAGCTGGTTCAGTTGGCCGATCGGCTTGTCCGCGGCTTGCGTATTGGTTATTCGGGTAATCATGCGTCCGATAGCCCACCGACGGATTTGGCCGCCGCTCTTGGCCTATCCGCCGGGGCTCTGGCGAAAGTCGAAAACGCTTTGCCGGAATGGATCGCGGAGCGGGCGACATTTGTCGGCCTGGAGCGGCTGACCTCGAAAGAGATTTATATCGAATCTCTCGCCGAGGCGAATGCGGAACTAGCCCGGATGAATGAATCCCTGGTCCAGGCCAACCGGCAGCTTTCGGAACGGAGCCGCTGTTTCAACGCCCTGCGTTTGTTCGGGGACCGGCTCAGCCCGGAAACCACCCACGAGGAAGTGGTGCAGGCGGCCTGCCGCGCGCTGCAAATGACTGCCGGTGCCGGCGCGGCCGCGGTAGTGGGTTGCTCTCCGGTTCGCGGAGCTATCGGCATACTCGCGGCCTGCCACGAATCAGCCGAAGATCTCCGCGTGGAAGTCTGGCCATCCTTTTCGATTACGGCGTTGGTCGAGGTTGTCTCTACCGAGCCGTTCTGGCAGGACGTTGCCTGCTTGCCCGGCGCTTTGCTGGATCGGCTGAACGCAGTGTTGAACGAGCCAGTCCGCTGGTGGTACCCACTCCGTCATCAGGGCCGGTTTATCGGAGCCTTGCTGCTGGCCGGTGGGCAGATGCCTCCTTCGGACGGTTCTTTCGCCGCGTTGGCCGACGGGATTGCCGTCTGGCTCAACGTGGCCGAGGCTCGGGCCGCCGCTGAACGACTTAACGAGGAATTGGCCCAGATCAATCGCCGACTGGCCGTCTCGCAAGCCGAACTGGCTCGTATGCGTTCCCTGGGCATGGTCGGGGACATGGCCGCCGGGGCCGCCCATGAACTGAATAACCCCCTCGCGGTGATTTCCGGACGTGCCCAGTTGATCAACCGTCCCGATCTGCCCGAGGAGGTCCGCCGGGCCGCGACGCTTATTCAGGAAAACGCCCACAAGGCCAGCGCGATCGTCGAGGAGTTGATGGAATTCGCCAAGCCCGCGTCGCCCAAACCCGTGGTCATCGATCCGACCGAGTTATTGGGCTGTATTCGTCGGGAATGGCTCGAAAAAAACGCAATCCAGCCGCGACAATTTCGTCTGGAGCTATCGGACGGCATGCCAAAAATCCGGGCCGACGCCGCGCAAATCAGGATGTTATTCGACGAAGTCATCCGCAACGCCGTCGAGGCCATGCAGCGCGTCGAGGAACCTTTGTTGATCGTCAATTGCCGCATCGATCTAGCCGATGAGAAAATCGTGATAGGTATTCAGGACAACGGATGTGGCATGAGTCCCGAGGTGGCCGAGCAGGCGATGACGCCTTTTTATTCGTATCGTCCGGCCGGCCGTGCCCGCGGGTTGGGTTTGTCGCGGGCGGCGCGTTACGCCCAGATCAACGGAGGACGCATCCGCTTGTCCAGCGAGTTGAACGGGGGCACGACCGTTTTCGTGGAGCTTCCGACGGCCGGCTAGAACGACCGCCGCCATCCACGTATCCGCGTCTCTCAAGGGGTAGCCTTATGATTGTTTGTTGAGGGGTTGGACACGATTCCGGGCCGGGCGGGTAGCGTAGGCCTCCTCCTCTTCCTCCTCCTCCTCGCTCTCGCGGCCGAAACTCCCGCCGGCCTTTTTTATCTGGGGAATTTGGTTCCGGTGCTTATCCGGAAATGGGAAAAGCTATGGCGGAAAGACCGGTAGAAATCCTGCTGGTTGAGCACGATCCTCAACTGGCCGAGATGATCAGTCAGCATCTTCAGGCGGCGATGTGGTCCGAAGTAACCCACTGCCCGACGGCGGACGAGGCCATGCGCGAGGAGTTGACCGCCCGGCATGAGGTGGTCATTGCCGATCTGATGTTACCGGATGCGGATGGTCTGACTTTCGTTCGGGAGTTACGGGTGACCAATTCCTGCCCGGTCATTCTGTTGGCTGATCAGCCTACTCTCGACGACGCCCGGGAGGCGATTCGTCTGAAGGTGACCGAGTTGTTGGTCAAGCCGTTCGATCTGGCCGACCTGTCCTGTCTCGTGGAATCCGCCGCCGAGTCCGAACGCGCGGCCCGTCGACACCGCCGCCGTTATCGTCAAGCTCGCCGTATTGCCCGGCGGATCGTCGAGGAGCGACAGGATTTACATCTGCGCATGGACCTAATCTGTCGTGATTTCGTGCAGGCCTACCGCCGGCTTGCCCAGAAGGTCGCCGAGTCCGGCAAAATCAACGCCCATTCATCCGATTGATCTGATCATTGCCGCTATCGCGTGCTTGCCTTGATCGTCAGCGCACACCAAATACGTTGTTCTTCCGCCCAAGCACGCAAGTCGGGTTTGATCTGGGGATCCCGTAGGGCTTGCTCATACCAGTCGATGGCCTCGCGGTCACGGCCGAGTCGGCGAAGAATCTCGCCCAACACATAACATGCCGCCCCCCGGTTGGCCGGGGAGATCTGCCTGGCCAGCAACGCCCGCTCGAAATACTGGGCCGCCTCGCGCTGGTACTGTCGCTCGCGCTCGACGGATTCCTTCATGCGCGTGATTCCCGCGCGTAGGGATTCCTCGAAAGGTGTATCCTTTGCCAGTCTTTCGAGTCGCGGGAGGGCATGGCGATTCTCGCCGTGCTGACGCAGGATCAAGGTCAAGGCCAGTTCCACGTAGGGCCGCTGGTAACGATTGAAGCGGCCGGCGGCCAAGGCCTCCGCGATGTGCGTGGCCATCCGCATTTCGACATCCGCCTGATTATCGGTCGCCTGCATTGTCGGCCGCCATCGCTCGGCGAATTCCATGACCCGCCGCAAGCGGGGGTCCGGCGGCAGAACCGAACCGGAATCTCGGGCGATCCACGAAGCCCGCAGATTCAACCACGCTAACGCCTCATCCGACTTGCCCCGCCACCGGTAACACTGGATAGCCAGGTCGTACCGGTCGCGGGCATCCAGTTCGCGGGGATCGCTTTGCGGTGTAAACTCCTCGGGCAAGGAGAGGCGCGGCTCTTTCAGGATTTTTTCGCGGACATCAGGTGGAAGAGTGACGCCGGGGTTGAAATCCGCGTCGTACCCGCTGTAACCACAACGCGGGCAGGTGGCGACGCGGTAATACTCCGGTTGAGGCCCGGCCGCCCGGGCAAACAGATCGCGATCGATTCCCCCCCGCGTGTTGCTCTGCGTGCAGCTGACCGCGGTGAATACTTGCCCACAGCAGGGACAGGTCAGCTCGTAGCGGCCGAGCATCGACCACGGAGTCTGCGCGGGCGTTTGAAACAAAATCATGCAAAGAAGAGTCAGCATGTAACTATTTTGCGGTGGGTGAGGGCCCGGAGCAAGACGCCGCGCGGGGCAATTCCCAATGGGAAGCGCGCAATTGAATTCACTCTTTTAGCGAATCCAGGTTGACACGATCAAGGTAACGCCACGGTAGCTTCAGGCTCGCCTGCGAACAGGCAGGCACAAAAGCATTCCGAAAGCGAGTAGGGAAAGACTGATCGGTTCGGGGACCGCACGGCTTTCGAGGTTGTTCAAATTCGTCGTGCCGGTCGCTCCGCCCAGATCTTGCGGAAGGGCCGCAAGGGTCGCGGACCAATCACCGCTTGGCCGGCCGCCCAGAAACGCCGCCAGAATCGAGTTATTAACCATCGTGGCGATCTCCTGGTCGGTCAGTTGCTCACCGGCGGCCAGGCGCGCCTGGAGTGCTTCCGATTCGGTCAGCAGTTGCACGCTTTTAGCCGACATCTGGCTGAGCTTGGAGAAGGGGTTCCCCTGGCCCATGGAGTTGAAAAACGGCTCGGTCAATGCGGCGAGGATGTCCAAAAAGATGTTTCCGGAAACATCGATCGGCCCGACGTCGAAATCCATCGACTTTTCGTCGTTCGCCGCCCAGCCTTCGAAGCCGTAAACGCCACGGTTTGAAATTTGTAGGGTTTGATCGTAGAAACCCAGCATGTTGATACTGGTATCGATGTTGATCAACACGCTGCCCTCGGCATAGAAATTCTGGGCGCCGGTGTCGATCACGAATTTGTACGTTAAGGGTGTGTTGCCGGTATTCAAGGAGAACTTGCCCTCCGGGCAACAACGTGTCGTGTAGCCGGCCGAGGCGTTGAGAATACCGTTCAAGGTCAAATCGGCGCAACCCATGTCAAATTCGCGGTTGTTGTAGACCGCATTCGCGTTGATGGTCCAGCCGTCACCAAGCAGGTTCCTTTCGCCGGAAATGTTGAGGTCAAACAGATTCAGGCCGAGGGCGACGTCCTTCCAGATGCCCGCCTGGACCGTCGCCGCGGGAGTAAAAACCGCCAACACCATGATCCAGACCGCTTTGCCGACTAGCCTCTTAATCACGCGATATCTCCCTGTCATGAAACGCCGGGTACAACACGGCCATCGCCGCGCATACTCTACTCACTCGTTCCTTCGGGGCCTCCCCAACCTTTCGGGTTGGACCAGCTCGCGACAAACCCTGAAATTGCCGCACATCAACGCTGGTTATTATACCTTAACGTATTCATCGGCCAGCCGCCATAAGTCGTTGACCTGAAAAATCACAGGCGTGGGCATGGCGGAATCATGGGACTTGGACGACGGTGAGATAAATCATATAAGTCCATATTCTATAATACATTATGGCGATCCGCCGAGGCTTCCGATAAATCGTATGACGCAGCGGATTCCCCGTTCAAAATCAGCGATGTGGAAGAATTCGTTTGGGCTGTGCAAATTGCAGTCGGGCATGGCAAAACCAAGCATAAGGCTTTCCGCCCCGAGTATCTCCTTGAACAAGGGCAGGATGGGCAGGGTTCCTCCCTCGCGGGACAGGACCGGCTCGCGGCCGAAGGTTTCCGTAAGGCAGGTGATCGCGTTCCGGATAACGGGCGAATCGAGGCGCCGCAAGTAGGCGGAGCAGGCGGCCGAGGTCTCTATCTTCAAACGGACGGTCGGGGGGCAGTGCTGACGAAGGGCCTGGTCAAAAGCCTGGGATACTTTTTCCGGGTTCTGGTTGGCTACCAGTCGCATGGATACCTTGGCGGAGGCCCGGGCTGGGATAATCGTGGCCGATCCCGGTCCGGCAAAACCGGCGGTCAACCCGTTGATATCTAGCGTGGGGCGGGCGGTGCCTCGCTCGATAGAAGTATAACCCTCTTCGCCTTGGGGGGCGGGAGATCCGGTCTGGGCGAGCAGGTTGGCATCGGTCAGGCCGTGACGGTTAAGCCGGCGGCGTTCCTCGTCGCTCAGGGGGGCGACATCCTCGTAAAAACCGGGGATGGTTACGCGGTGTTGCTGGTCGCGCAGCGACGCAAGCAGGTCGGCCAGCACATGGGCCGGATTGGCGACCATTCCGCCATACTGCCCACTGTGCAGATCGCGAGCGGGGCCTTCCACGACGATTTGTTTATAGAGCAGACCGCGGGTGGCATAGGGCAGGGCGGGGGTGTCCGCGTCGTGTTTGGAGGTGTCGGAAATCAGCACGTCGTCACAAGCCAGCACATCCCGATGTTCGCGGAGGAAAGCGGGCAGATTCGGCGAGCCGATTTCCTCCTCGCCCTCGATGAGAAACTTAATGCGTATGGGTAGTTTTCCGACGGCTGTTTTCCAACAGCGGACGGCGGCCAGATGGGTCATTAACTGGCCTTTATCGTCGGCGCTGCCGCGCGCGTAAATTACTCCCTCGCGAACCGTTGGCTCGAATGGCGGCGATCGCCATAATGCCGGCTCGCCGATCGGTTGTACGTCATAGTGGCCGTAACAGAGTACAACCGGCTCGCGGGCGTTCCCTTCGACGGGCCCGCTGTCGGCGAAAACCACCGGGTGCCCGCCCGTGGGCATGATCCTGGCATCCAGACCGCCCGTCTTGAGTTGTCCAACAAGCCATTCGGCGCATGCCTGCATGTCGGCGCGATGTCGCGGGTCGGTGGAAATGGATGGAAACCTTAGTAAGCTGAACAGGTCGGCCAGAAAGGCGTCTCGTTGGCGGTCGAACAGAGCAATGGCGGTTGCGGTGGAAATAGTCTGATCCTTTAGCGATGACATCTTGAATCCCTATCGTATCCAAAACAGAGGGCGATGGAAAGCCTCGATGCCTGGTAACAGCGGCGAAGAATAGTCTTCGGGGCAGTTTTTCTGCGGGGCGGAGTGCACGGGAGGGGGTCTGACGCAAGCATAGGATGGGCATCCCGTCCGGAGACATGCGACGGGTTCTGGGGCGAGTGCTTGGTGTTGTACCCGGAGAACGGCGGGTGAGGAGGTTGGAGACGCCTGCGGCCCCGAGGGTCATGAGGAGTTGAGGCGGATCTGGATGGGGGGGTTGGGATCGAAGGCCTCTGGAGGGATGAGTCGGTATCGGAGGCATTCGAGGAGTCTTCGGGCGATGTTGCGGAGGCTGCCGTAGAGGCCGATGACGGTCTTGCCGTACCGGTCGGCGACCCGTCGCAAGAGGCTGCCCTTCTCGACGAGTTGCAGGATCATGTGGGCGATCTGCAGCAGGAAGTAGAAGCACTTGATCAGGTCTTCGCTCCGGCCGTAGACGTGTTCCAGTTCATACCCGCCGTTCTTCTGGGTGTTGAATCCTTCGTTCTCGATCTTCCAGCGATCTCGTCCTCCTTGTTGGGCAATGGCGATGACGTTTTCCGGGGTGACCAGCCAGTCGGTGATCCAGGCAAAGGTGGATGGCCGGCCATCCTGCGTCTGGATGCACTGAATGGCGTTGAAGATGTGGGATTGGCCCTGGTCGTCGACGTAGGACAGCCCGTTGACCCAGCGGTATTCGAGCTCTCGTCCATCCGGGGTGCGGAGCCGTCGGACCTGCTGGGGGCAGAGCGTCAGAAGGCCTTGAAAATCCTCCCAGACCGCCGGGAGCGACCCGGGCTTGAAGGTCACCACGTAATGCCAGTGGTTCTCCTGGCAGAGGCGGAAGAACCGGCCGCAGGCCATCAGGGCGTCCGCGCTCAGGCAGATCTGGAGCTGGGGAAAGTCGCGTTTAAGCTGGGGGGCCAGACGGCTGAGGGCCTTGAGTTCGCAATCCTGCTTCTGGGTTTCCCTGCCGACACCCGTGAGGGCCTCGAAGTGGTGGTTATCGATGAACTCGCTGCCGATGGACAAGGCCAGGCCCGCGGAGGTCACCAGCTTGGCCTCCAGCACCTCATGAAAGTAGTAGGTCGTATCCCCGTGCGTTTGGGTCAGGCAATGCGGGCAATGGCGCAGGCGAAACGAGACGTGACCCGAGCCGTCGATGACCACCACCAGGGCCCCGAGTAGCCGGTCGTTGTCGAAGACCTTGTTCCGGATCAACTGGCGAATCATCCGGGTCCGCAGGTTTCCCAGGGCCTCCGAGCCGACATGGCCCAGGAAATGGGAGAGCGTCCCGCAGACCGGCAGGCTGTCCTGATGGGCGTGGGCCAAAGCGTTGACGTTGGCCAGAACGAAGGTCTCGTCGTCCCGCAACTGATAGTCCAACTGCCGTACCCGGCCCAGTTTGCACAGGAACAGCAGCAGCCCCCACCAGACGAGGAATCGGCGGGAGTAGGTAACCACGGGCTGGAACCGGGTGTCGGGGAGGCTATCCAGCCAGGGGGAAAAACTCCGGCCAGAAGTGCCGGACGGTCTGGGCCAGGACCCGGCCGATCGCTACGACCTTGTCCCCCGGCGCTTGCGCTCCGTCACATACGCCCGGATCAACGCCCGATTGAGTTCCGCGATCTCGGCCATCAACTTCTTCAGTCGGCGGTGCTCCTGAATCCATCCTTGGACTTCCTCCAATATCTCCTGGGAAACATAGGTCGTCTGGGTCTTCCCCTGAACCGGCCGGGTCAGGTACCAGCCGACGTGCTTTTCGCCGGTCTGGCAGTGACAACCCGGCCGCCCGCAGTGCTTGGCAATCCGGACCAGCGAGCCGCCCAGGACCGGCCGCTCGGCGGCCAACTGCTTGACCCGGGCGTCCCGCATTCGCCGAATCAGCGTGGGGTGCTTGGGGATCCTCATTACGGATAAGATACACCACTTATCCGATATTGTCAACAAAAAACCGCCTGCGAAGAAAAAATATTTTCGATTTTGGTCGGGATGCGCGCTCCCCCCGATTCTCCTCTCCCTCATCGGCCTCCGAGCCCCTCAGCCAGCCCCCGAGGTGCGAAGAATCCCCTATTCATCAGGGCTGG
>CAZXSA010000193.1:0-9644 GCA_964642815.1 uncultured Planctomycetales bacterium
CCCGTGCACTCCGCCCCGCAGAAAAACTGCCCCGAAGACTATTCTTCGCCGCTGCGCGAAAACCCGCCGGTTTGTATAATCCGGTCAGGCTTTTTATACTGCCCTGCAATATGCCGAAGGCCGGTTCGACCGTCATCCGTTGTCAATGGCGGTCGGTCGACGTTAAAGGTCTTCTATAAGGAGCGGTCGTTGTCTCATTCAGGGTGTCGAGGTCGGACTGTTCTGCGTTGCCTTGGGGGGGTGGGGTTGATGTTATCGGCCATGGTTTCGGGATGCGACCGCACGGTGATCCCTTCGGGTGATTCGGAAACTTCGACGACCGGTAATGAGGAGGGTCTCGACCGATTGGATCGGATGGAGAAAGCCTGGGTCTTGGTTCGAGGTCACGCTTTTGAAGTCTGGCTGGCCCGCACGCCGGCTCAGTTACAACGCGGATTGATGCAAGTGCCGGCCGAGAGGATGGCGCCACCCCCCGGGGCCGCCGGGCGGGGGATGCTGTTCATTTTTTCATCCGAGCGGCCTTTATCCTTCTGGATGTATAACACGATTATCCCGTTGGACATCGCCTATATTCGCGGCGACGGAGTGATTGTGCGCACCTATACCATGGCTCCCATGGAAACCCAACCCTATCCCTCGGGGGAACCAGCCCTTTACGCCTTGGAGGTGTCGGCTGGCTTGTTCGAGCAATTGGATATCAAGGCCGGAGACAAGGTGGAAATTCCCCAATCGGTTCTCAAGAGCACGCCTTGAAAGGTCGAAACTCTCCACGGACGCCAGAACCATAAGTCTTGTCCTTTTATCGCGTTGGGGAGTTCAGACGCTGTCACGGTTATCGGTACAGGATGTCCAGGCGACAACCCGGCCATTGCGCCTGCTGGTAGTGGGGGCCGAGGAAGGGCTTCCCGGTCCGGTCCGTGCTTTACTGGCGCAGCGCGATCTCGAGGTGAAGCATGTGCCCACCCAGCGGCAGGCCCGCGACCCCGCTTTGTTAAGCGGCGTGGATGCGGTACTGCTCTGCGCGACGGAAGGGCGAGCCGCGTTCGCGGGTGAACAGCAACTTTTTGCCGATGCCCTGACGGCCCATCGATTGACGGGCGTCGTTCTGTCGCCGGACACATTCGGGGTGGTGCCCTGCGAGGACGACGCCCTCGTTTATGTTTCACCGGACATAACCGTGGATGAGTTGTGGGGGCGTCTGGCGACCGTGCGGCACTATCGTCCGCTGCTGGCCCGGATGGATCAGCAGGTGGCGGTCATGCAGCGGTTGGGCAAGAAACTCAATCAACAATTCGTCGAGGTGGACCAGGAACTGCGCCTGGCCAGTCGGTTGCAGCGGGATTTCCTGCCGAAGCATCTGCCGGGAATTGATGATATCCAGTTCGCCGCGGTTTATCGTCCGGCCACGTGGGTATCGGGTGATGTTTACGATGTGCGTCGTTTGGACGAGTCCCATGTGGGTTTTCTGGTGGCCGATGCCGTGGGGCACGGGGTCGCCGCCGGTCTGCTGACGATGTTCATCAAGCACTCGATCATCGGCAAGCGGATCTATGATGATGGTTATACCCTGGTACCGCCGAGCGAGGTGCTGGCCAACCTGAACAGCGACCTGGCGAACCAGGAACTGCCGAATTGTCAGTTTGTCACCGCCTGCTATGGGGTCATTGACACGCGCACGCATGAGGTGGTTTTTGCCCGCGGCGGGCATCCGCATCCCATTCACGTTAGCGCGGACGGTCGTTGTGCCGAAATCCACACGGTGGGGGGGCTGCTCGGCGTCTTCAACGACGAGGCGTTTCCCAGCGCGCGTCTGATCCTCGAACCTGGCGAGAAACTGATCGTATACAGCGACGGCATGGAGGATATTATCCTCGATCGTGGCCCGGACGGCGGGGCGCCCGCTGAGTTCACCGCCGATTTCCGCAAGCTTGCGCGACGACCGGCCGAGGCCTGCGCCGCCGGTCTGGCCGCCCATCTCGATCTCCGCGAGGGTTCCCTCCAACCCGCCGACGATCAGACCTGTATCGTGATTGAACGTGCCATGCGCCCGGCGTAGTCGTTAGCTGTTATATATTTCCGCTGGACGAAGGAGTGCTTGCTCGACGATCAGTTCGGCGGCCTGCCGAATTCCGGAGACAACCCAGGCGCCTTGAGGGATTTGGTCTCGATGTTTGATTCCGTGGCCTGTCAAAACGTAGATGCCTTGGGCGCCAATGTTTGTCGCCGTTTGCACATCGTGGGGATGGTCCCCGACCATAAAGGAACGTTTTAGATCGATGCCATGATCTTCCGCTGCTCTTATCGGAAAAAAGGGCTTTGGCTTGATACAGGGACAGTTCTCGTCGCGGCCGTGTGGGCAGACGTAGATGGATGTGATCCGTATGCCGTTTTTGGCCAGATACCGGTCAATGTACTCATTGACGCTCTCGACGGCCTGCATGGATATGAGTCCCAAGGCGACCCCCGGCTGATGGGTCACGATGAACAGAGCAAAATATTCTTGTAATTTTTGCAGACTGGTAACCGTCTCGTTGAAAAATGCCACTTGGGAAGGATGTCCCAGGTGGCCGCGATCCTCGATTAGGGTTCCGTCGCGATCCAGGAACACCGCGGGCCTTGACCGACGGGCGGCGGTGCTCATGCTGATTTCCCCAGAAGGGCTTCAAAATCCACGATTTTGCCGTCATCAAGGCAACACTCGATAATCCGACGCCCCAGCGCAGACAAGTCCGGCTCGATGAAAAGGGAAACATATTTATGGAAAAATTCTCTTAGAATCGCGGCTCCGCGATCGTACCCCTCGTCTTCGACTTCCGGTTGGGTGTTGACTTCCAAAAACCATTGCGCGACACGTGTTCCCTCGATACGCATGGAGCGAATCGCATACCCCAGCAATGGACAGCGTGCCTCAATAACCTGGTCCTCCTTGAATCTTGCGCTACCGCGGCGGGCAAGGTAGTCGCGGGCCAGCCATTGCGGCATAAAACCCACCTCCCAGGCACCGATATGCTGGTTGGGTACCAGGATATATCGGGTACGCGGAGTCTGCTGAATTTGATCCAGCAGAAGGTTGGCCTGCTTCACCATGCGTCCGGCCGCGAAAGGCCAATAGCTCCCGACCCCTTCGCTGCTCATGGTCTCCGTTTCCACGATGCTTGGATTGGCGTATCCCCGTGGCGCCACCAGACGCCAAAGCCAGGCGAGCGCCGGGGGCAAGACGTGAAACAGTCCGATGATCCCATAACTGGGGTGTTCTCGGGTGCAAGGGGGTGTCCGAATGCCAAAACTACGAATATCCACGCTGACCGGCTCGTCCACGATTCCCGGGACAACCGAACGCGGAATGATGACCCTTGGATTGGGACAACGTGTTCCCGGTTGATCCTCGATATGTTCCCAGATCAATGCCCGCCCGCCCGAAACCGAGTCGATGTTCAGAAACAACAGCGGTCGAGGCGGCTGGGCCGTGAGTTTCTCCAGGTTGGGATCGGTCCCATATTCGCATATATGGTTGACGCGAACAAACCACCCCTCCTCCGCATCCACGATCCATAACTTCCCATTATTCCGCTGAATGGCGGGATGACATAGGGCGATGTCGTCACATACTGGATGAAGATCGCAAGTTCGGGGAATTTCCACATAACGTTTTTCACCCGTAACCAGGTTTGTCCCTTTGAGTAGTTGCCCGTCAGGTAACCGATGGGGTTGTTCGAGCATTTCGCTTTTCCCGCCCCCGCTCGCGCCTTCGTGCATGATGGTAACCACGTTGTCGTATGGGGTAACGACTTGCACCGCGGAACAGTGCGGCGCGATCCAACCCTGTTCCTCGCCCAGATGGATTAGGGAGCCGTAAATGCCCTTTTTGGCGCTGGGGCCCGGATAGAGGTTGTAGGAGAACATCTCATACAGCGTGTCGCGTCGGTTATGGACCACGACCTGCTTGCCGTGAAAGAAAGTGTGCCGAAAAGGCGGAGCGACATAAATAACGACGCTGGGGGAGAAGTTCGTGGGCAACGTGTTCAAGGGCAGAATGCCCTGGAGCAGGGCGAGGGCCAACGGGAAAAAAGCCGCTTGGGCCGGGGCGACCGCCAAGGCTTCGGCCCCCAGCCTTTGCCAGCCGGTTCGGAAAGCGAAAATCGCCAACTCTTGTTGTCCGAGCCAATCCAGGGTCTGTTGTCGCAAGTTCGCGAACGGTTGACCGAAGAGCTTGTCAAAACGGGGTTTGTCCGAAGGTTGATCGTCGGCGACAATCATGGTGTCCGGATCGCGTCGCCGCATGTAGGGTTCGGTGTAATTAACCACGATGCCGTTGCGGACGCGGGCTACGACGGCTTCAACAAAACGCTTCCCATCCGGTAGATCGAAAGCCACCTCGAGAAAATCCTTATCCGTGCCTCCGCAGGCCAGGGCAAACAACTCTTCCGTACTGCTCGCCACGTGTACGTAAGGGGCCGCGTTCAAAACACATTGTAAATCCGTGGGAGGATTGAGGGCCCGCCACGGTGGATTTTTCCCTGCCATCCAACTGCACTCCTCGGTGTTTTTCATGGTTTGGTTTCCTGGTTCTGCTCCATGACGCGAAATGCGGTTTATTGCGCATCCGATCAAGGGACGGTTGATCGACCCGTTGCGCGGGTACATCACCGACATCATGGCGCTCATGAATAGGGTCGGGGGTCGTGCGCTAACAAGCTGCGTGTACGCACATGGGACAGGAGTATAGCCATGCCCGCGGATTTGTCAAACCGCTTAACACATGGGACCAGGCTCAAGGTTCATCCGAAATTTAGGGGCAGGGTGGCATGTGACGCTGCAGGCTGGCCTGGAAATTGGATCATCGAAGGACGCTTCTTGCGGTGACAGGAAATAAGACATGCTGCCGGGAATCCTCGACCTTCCGGCTAAACGACCGCTCCATGCGCGGTCATGGATACGATACGGCATGGTCCCGCCATGGAGTCTGCGTTCTATCTCTGAATAGCGGGCAAAGGGCCGGCCGGGAATGCCTCTCTGCTCGCGGATGGGGTCATGGCTTGTGTAACTGCGCCAGGCTATTCTGGTTATGGTCCCAATTATGGCGGGATTTTAGGGTTTACGAAAAGAAATAATTGTATATAATAACATAAGGTCGGGGACCGGGCCGGCCGATGGGGATGGTGGGGAACCCTACGGGAGACCACTGTGGCAAGAAAGTCGAAACCCGCGATGCCGATCACTCGGATGGATTTTCAACTATCCGAGCAAATCCCCTTTCGAAGTCTTTACTTGCATTATCCGCGCAGCGGCAAGGATTCCTGGTTCACGATGCAATACGATCTGGAGTTCGGCATTGTCCTCGATGGGCGTTTTCGGCGCCATTATCCGGACTATCCGGATTACCAGATGGAGCTTGGTCCCGGGCAGATCTGGTTGCACGGCATGTGGGAGCCGCATGGCACGGAGATTCTGGAATTTCCCTTCAGTGTCGTCCTCTACGTCATCTGGCCGCCGATGATATCCAATCTTTGCTTTGAGGAGGCGCCGGGGGTGAACTTCATGTCCCTTTTCACGCTCCCGCCGCGCGAACGCCCCCAGATCGCCGATGACGACCGAAAGCGGATGTACGAATTGGGGCAGGAGATCAAGAAGAACATCCAGGTGCTCCAGGTGATTGAGGGCGAGGGCGCGGATTCCGGCTGTATGCGCATTCGCGAGCGGCTTTTACTGATGGAGGGATTGGTCAGGTTATACGAAGGCTGGCAAAATCGTCCCGCCATGCCGACCCATGCCTCCGATGTTTCCGAACGGCTGAATCGCGTGGTTCAATTGGTCTTTGACAGCCAGCGGCACATACCGGTCAAGGAAGCGGCGGCCACCTGCGCCATGAGCACCCGTTCTTTCATCCGTTATTTCCAATCGTTCATGGGTATCAATTTCGCTCAGTTCGCCATGCGCTATCGGCTGAGCCAGGTGGCCACCCAGTTGATTCGTACAAACGACCGGTTGAAAACCATCGCGGACCAGTGGGGTTTCCGCGACGCCAGCCATTTGCATCATGCTTTCAGCAAGCGTTACGGCTGCACCCCGCGCCAATACCGGCAACAGGCCCGGAGCCAGGCCCAGGAATGATGCGACTGACCTGATTCCGCGCCCGGTTGATAGGTTCTCTTGCAAACCACGCGTTCATCATTATAAAAGAATTCTCCATGTTGTTATTAATGCCAACCTCGATGGAAAGCGAGTGAAACGTGTATGGACTTCGAGTAAGCCTGGGAATCGTGGTTGTCGCGGTTTTGTCTTCATTCGTCCATGCCGCCGAGCCGGTCGAGGGGCGGCCGAACATCCTTTTATGCATCGCGGACGACTGGTCGTGGCCTCATTCGCCGCTCTATGGCGATACGGTGGTGAAAACACCGACGTTCGAACGGATCGCGGCCGCTGGTATCCTCTTTCAAAATGCCTTCGTTTCCGCGCCCTCGTGTACGCCTTCCCGAAACGCGCTGCTTACCGGCCAGTATCATTGGCGTCTCGGGTCTGGCGGCAACTTGTGGAGTGTTTTTCCCGACGGTCCCCAAACCTATCCGAATATTTTGGAGGACAACGGGTATTTTGTCGGCACCTTTCGCAAGGCCTTCGGGCCTGGTCGGGACCGCGAGCGGCCGGTCGCGGGAAGAAGTTATGCCAGTCCCCGGGACTTTTTTCAAAAACGGCCCGCCGGCGCGCCCTTCTGCTTCTGGTTCGGTGCGCATGACCCGCATCGCCCTTACGAATGGCAGTCCGGCGTGAAAAGCGGCATGAAGCTTGAGGATGTGCAGGTGCCGCCTTGCTTGCCGGATAGCGTGGAGGTCCGCACGGATATCTGTGATTATTACAACGAAGTGCAACGGTTCGACCGCGAGGTGGGCGAAGTCCTCGATCTGATCGAACGAATGGGTGAGTTGGAGAACACGATCGTGGTCATGACCGGGGACAACGGCTGGCCTTTCCCGCGCGGCAAGAGCAATCTCTACGATCTGGGCGTGCATGTCCCCTTGGCCATCCAATGGGGCAACAAAATCGCCAAGGGGCGAGTAGTTGAGGATTTTGTGAGTTTCACCGATCTGGCCCCGACGTTTCTGGAAGCGACAGGGATCCGGCCGCCCGCGGAAATGACCGGGCGCAGCCTGATGAATCTATTTGATTCGCCGCGTTCGGGTCTGGTCGATCCGACGCGCGATTATGTATTGACCGGCAAGGAACGCCACGCGCCCGCCCAGGCCGACAACATGCACGGCACCCCCATGCGTGCCCTGCGTAACCGGGATTATCTCTATATCCATAATTTCAAACCCGATCGCTGGCCGGCCGGCGACCCGCGGACCAGTGTCTTTGGCCCGCCGTTGGGCGATATCGATAACAGTCCGACCAAGACCTATATCCTCGAACGCAGGAATGATCCGGCTATTGGAAAGTATTACGATCTTTGCGCCGCCCTACGCCCCGCCGACGAGTTATACGATTTGCGCAAGGATCCGCACCAGTTAAAAAACGTCGCTGACGAGCCGGCGTATGCCGAGACGTTGAGGAAGCTGAAAGATCAACTCATGAAGGAGTTGAAGGAAACGAAGGACCCCCGGGTCTTGGGGCAGGGCGATGCTTTTGATAAATATTCTTTTGTTGGCCAGATGGCCAATCCGCCTCGATGATCGAAAGATTTTGGAAGAAGCCGCTGTGCTCCGGTCATTTAACGCGAACATTTCATGAAAGTAGGTTATTATTGGTGGCCATGAGTCCTCAAGATTCCAAACCGTCTCCGGATCAACCGCATCGGCGGCGTCCCCGTTATTCCGGTACGCATCCCCGAAAATTCGAGCACCGCTACAAGGAATTTGCTCCCGAGCGTTATCCCGAGATTGTGGACGAGGTCCGCGACCGTGGGGGTACGCTCGCGGGTACGCATGTTCCCGTGCTGGTGGAGGAGATTATGGCTGCCCTGCAACCGGCAGCGGGCCAGCTCGTCGCCGATTGTACGTTGGGCTATGGCGGACACACGGAGGCATTCCTGAAACGGATCGAGCCGGACGGCCGGGTCTTTGCCTTCGATGTGGATGCCCGGGAAATGGAGAAGACCCGCCAACGCCTGGCCTCCTATGGCGAGCGGGTCCACTATTATCGACGCAATTTCGCCGGCATTCCCAAGGTGTTGAGCGAGGCCCATATCGACGGTTTCGATATCATTTTGGCCGACCTGGGCGTGTCCAGCATGCAGGTGGACAACCCGCGCCGTGGCTTCAGCTACAAATTCGATGGACCGCTGGACATGCGCATGGACGATCGTATCCCCAAAAACGCGGCCGATCTGCTGATGACCTTATCCGAGCGGGAGATAGCGGACGCCCTCGAAAATCTTGCCGACGAGCCTGACCATCGGGCGATTGCCCGGTTGATCGTCAAGAACCGCGCCGATCGGCCAATTCGGAAAACGTCTCATCTCAAGCAGATTATCTTCGAGGCCAAGGGTATCACCCAGAAACAATGGCGGGAGCAGGCCAACAATCGGCAGGGTACGCTCCACCCCGCCGCCCGTACCTTTCAAGCTTTTCGCATCCTCGTCAATGATGAGTTGGGCAGCCTGCGCCAACTTTTGCGGGTAGCCCCCTTTTGCCTCCGCCCCGGCGGCCGCCTGGGCATTATCACTTTTCACGGCGGCGAGGACCAAATTGTCGAGAAGGTGTTTCAGGAGGGGCTTGCCGCCGGTTATTTCAGTGCCGTTTGTGCCGAGCCGATTCGACCAAACTCGACCGAGCGTTTCCATAACCCCCGAAGCGCTTCGGCAAGATTCCGCTGGGCCCACCGATAAAAGCGACGTTTACGGTGATAGGTTGGGGTATTTTGCCCATCTTGAAGAATGAGCCTGATTTCACTACATTAATTACCCTTGTTTATGGTCATTTATTACCTGGCAAAAACGAAGGAGAAATAGTGTGAATAAGCCGCAAGCCAAACCCAGTACGCCGAATTTTAGTTCCGGACCGACCTGCAAGCGTCCCGGATGGAATGCCCAAGTGCTGGCCGAGTCGTTGGTCGGCCGCTCGCACCGCAGCAAGGAAGGCAAGGTCATCCTCAAGCAGGCCATCGATTTGACCCGCGAGGTGGCCCGCATTCCGGATAGCCACTTGATCGGTATCGTACCGGCCAGCGACACCGGGGCCTTTGAATGCGCCATGTGGAGTCTCCTGGGCGCCCGGCCCGTAACCGCCCTGAGTTGGGAAAGTTTCGGCGCCGGCTGGGTCACGGATATCACCAAGCAGCTCAAACTCGACGCGACGGTCATGAAGGCCGACTACGGCCAGATCCCCGACTTGAAAAAGGTCGATTGGAACAGCGACGTGGTCTTTACCTGGAACGGCACGACCAGCGGGGTGAAGTGCCCCGACGATCTGGCGATTCCCGCCGATCGCGCCGGCCTGACCTTGTGCGATGCCACCAGCGCGGTCTTCGCCATGCCCATGCCGTGGGATCGGCTGGACGTGATCACCTGGTCGTGGCAGAAGTGTCTGGGCGGCGAAGCGGCCCACGGGATGCTTGTCCTCTCCCCGCGAGCCGTACAGCGTCTGGAAAGCTACAAGCCTGCCTGGCCGCTGCCCAAGATTTTCCGGCTGACCAAGGGTGACAAGCTGATC
>CAZXSA010000194.1:0-9643 GCA_964642815.1 uncultured Planctomycetales bacterium
GATCGCCGCCCCTGCCCCGCGATTCGCGGGAGAGGGGTAACAGAATTCGGCTTATTCGCCCACTCCGCCTTTTTTATCGCAACGTCCGCAAGCTTCTTATTATGTATTCCTCGCGTCTCCGTGGTGAAAATGGCCTCTCAGGGCGCTACGGGAGCTTGACCGGGATTGGTGGGCGCCGCGCTTTCGGCCAGCAGTACCGATAGGTAAGCATCGTAGTCGAACCAGAAGTAACGACGCAGCGGATCCTTGAGCTCGGCCTGGGGAGCCAGAATCATATTGATCCGCAGATCGACCATCTCTGTCTGTCGCGCGGCATGGCTTTGCGGCAAGCCGGCCGAATTCCAGCGACGCTTCCACATCAGGGCGAGTTTCCGAATATCCGCCACATACGCCGTCCCCATGGTCATGGCTCCGGGTGGCGTGTCGCGGGTAATACCCGCCGCCGCGACCAACATCACCAAAGCGTTCCGCTTGGCGACCAGTTCGGCCAGGGCCTTCCTGCCATCCGCGACAGCAGCATGAGCGCCGGCCAGCCGCTTGACCTGGTCCTGATAAACGCGGGCGGCATGAATATACGCCTCGCGGGCATGATGCCATTGGCCGCGATCCAGCCAATACCACGCCAGGATAAACAGATATTCCCCCGCATGGGGATCGGCCAGTCGCTTTTCCGCGGACAAGGTGGACCATTTTTGCATGGCCGCGAACGTTTCCTTGGTAATCAGGCCGGCTACGTCGCCGTTCAATCCCTTGTCATTATCATACTTTTGAACGGGAACCAGATTCACCGCCACGCGTCGAGCCACCGACTCTTCCGATTGCCTTGAACGCCAAAGCAGACCGGTAGCCTTGCCGGCCAGACCCTCCTTGATCTGGAGCCAGGATTGGAGGGACAATTCTCCGCTGAACACCTCGTCCAGCACGGTAAACAAATACCGATTTTGTTTCTCCTCCTCGTCCTGTTGCTGGTCCTGTTCCTCGGTGGAGGTTATTTCCGCTCCCGGCTTGCGGATCACGCCGGCCTGAAGCACCGTTTTGACGCCACGATCCACCTTGGGACCGTTTTTCGCCTTAAACGCCCCACTGATGAAGGTGGGAGGATCCTCCTGGCGACCAACCATCTGTTGAATACCCTGGATCGCTAGCTTCAATTCCTGCTGGGCCTGGGTCAATTGAGCTGGAGGGGAAAACCCGTAACTTTGGGCGTAGGCGATGGCCTCCTCGATCACCGGCAAGGTGTACAGTTCAAATCGATCCACCATCCCGCGACGCAGGAAATGGGCCGATTCCTTCAGATAATCAACGCGATCCAGAAGCAGCGCTAACTCGTTTTCAATGAAATTGCTTTCCTGCAGCGACAGGATGTAGACGCTCAACTGGCCGGCGAACTGATCGATCCGCTCCTTGTTCGGCACTTCGATGAAGAAACTGTCCTCCAAGGCGTTCTCGGTACCCAACTGATCCAGCAAATCCCGATAATTCAGCATCGCCCGGTGATAATGGCCTGCGCTCAAATCGTTCAGCGCCTGTCGACGGAGTAGGCTTCGCCACTGACTCATATCGCCCGCCTCTCGGCGAAGATCGAGATCGCTCTTGGCTACCGGCTGGTTCTGAGCGGACGGCTGGCCGGGGACCATTGGAGGAGGAGTCGGACGATTCAAGGCCCCGCCCTGGAACCCCAGAAGGCTGCCCAGTTCCCCGGCCTGCAGGCCGAAACGCTCGCCAAACATCTCGTAAGCCCTGGACACAGGTACGCACGGGCGCAGAAAATAGGTTCGGGGCATAAAGACGTTCGCGATATTGGTGGCCATGTCCGTGTAGTCCTGGACGGTGTAACGCACGTCCGGATCATCGAGAATCCGCCCCGTGCGACCGTCAATCATGACGTAATCACCAAAACCAGAGGTTCCCGTTTGGCCGTAGGACGGTGCGGGCCGCGGCGTTCCCGACATCTGCGCATTCGGTAGCGCATCGACGCTCAGGATATAATTGCCGCGTCCCTCGATCAGATAACGGCCCGGCAGGTTCATCGCCGCCAGACTGTCGGCCGCCTGCAAGACTCGCGACTCCAGCGATTTCTCGCGGCCGGGCGTGTTTTTCGTCTCTTCCAGGGATTCGATCAACTTCCGCAAACGCGGATCCTCGTCGGTCCCGGTGGTTGTCTTCTTGTCCAGCAGGTTACGCAAGATGGCAATCGGCAGATAGGCCGGTGAAAAAGAATGCACCAGCGTAACCGCCCCGTCGTCGGCCTTGAACGACTGTGTCTGCTCGTCAAAATAGATGCGCGACCCGTTGCTTAACTCCAGAAAAGAACGCTCCTGGTCATAGAAGAAATACGGTTTATAGACAGTGGGATCGCATAGGATAAGACACAACCCCTGAATCGTCATCTGCACATCCTGCGCGCCGCGGGTTTCCTGGTCGCCGCCGGATTTGCCGGTACCCTCGCTAAACGACGTGAGGTTCTGCACGATCTGCCGGTCGGAGATTAATAACTGTATCTGCTCCTCGGTGACCGAACCCGTACCGCCGGTGTCGGTACGCGAGCGGGACCGATCGGTACGCTGGTCCCGCGATTTGCCTAAACGGCCCAATCGCGTCAGCTCTTTTTTCAGGACCTGCTGGCTCCTCAGCCCGATTCGATCCTTAACCAGTAAAATATCATCAAACCCAAGATTCTCGACACCATACAAGGAGACATCGTCGCATTCGGTCCAGAGTGGTTCGCTGGTATCGAGTTGAGCGAGCAGATTACTGATACGCTCCTGGGGGGTCGGTTCCTTTCGAGTCTGCTCGGTACCGTATGGAGCGGGGCGACCGGTCGGCGTTTGCGACATCGGTACATTACCCGTCGCCCCCGCCAACTTATCACTCGTCGCCGCCGAGGCGTCCCGAAGCACGTACAGCGAATATTTGCGCCAAATGATTCTCCGACCCCGAAGTTCGGGGGCCAACAAAGCCCAACCGGGCCGTCCGCGACGATCATAGTCCTCAATGTAGATGCCTTCCGGCAACAGCACGAAGCGGGCACCACGCGAGTCGATGCCCTCGAGACGCTCGCCGGCTAAAAAGGTCTGGGTATACAGGATATCCTGCAACACGACCGCCATGCTCTCGGCCTTGAGTAACTCGACCGGGGCATGCCAAGGCATGATCGCTGGAGGCGCGGCCGTCGGGGCCTCGGGAGCACCGGGCGTGCCTGGCGGCGGGGATGGCGGTCGATAACCACCCGCCCCCGCGGTCTCATCCAGTCCGGCGGTAGTGAAGTCGTACGAAAGATTGAGCAAGCGCTGATTTCGGTTGGTCAGCGAGGTCCGCACCTCCGCCCGGGTGAAGGCTTCCCGCGGATTCGGCCGTTCCAGATAGGCCAGAACCACCTGGGCCTCCACCTGACAAGGGTCGCGATCCACCGCTTCGATCAGGGCTTTTTTCAGCTCCTCGAACGGTACGATCGGCTTTTCCTGGATAACCATCGAGGCCATCGCCGCCTCGACCATTTTCATGACCAGATCGCCGTATGCCGGAGCACCGGCCTTGGCCGCCGCGAAACGCCGCCAGCGCTCCTTGCACAGATCAAAGGCCGGCTTGTATTCGAGCTTTCGAATCAGTTCTTCGGCCGCCCGGTAAGCCTTGAAGTCCTCGATCCAGGATTTCTCCTCCTGGGTCAGGTTCCCCTCCTCGCGGGTGGCCGCGCCCAGTATCCTGTTCCGCTGGATGCGCAAGGCCTCCACCTCGTTAAACTGCAAAAGCTGCCTGTTGGTCTCCGCCTGCTGATGAATCACCTTGAGCTGATCGGTCAACTGACCGCCAAGGGCAACCTGGACCGGGGCGAGCAAAACAAAGAACGCGCCTCCAACAAAAGGCGCCATTCGTAAAGCCTTGGCTGGACGAATACGCATCACGACATACCTCCCAATTTTGGTTGTACCGTGCCGACCCGTATTTCCGGCGGACCTACCGGGCGACCATCCTAAGACACCCCCCTTTTTATACAGTCCACGGAAACCGGCCGGACACCAGGCGGAACCCCGGGCAGTGTTGCATCCCGACCTTCCAATATGACCTTAGAGGCCGATCCTGTCAATCCAGGGGGCAGCTCTTCAATGGCCGTTATCTTAAACTATCAAGGCCATAATTACGAATCCAATTCAATTTACTTCTCTTGTGAAACTTTCCCATGCAACACCCCCAACGCTACCCAAGGTATCCCCAAATGGACTTGTATACGCCCCTCCGGTTTGATCATGATGAATCGATGGTCACCGTCAGCCGAAGATCTTCACTTTTCATGGAGACTTCGGCAACAGAATGAAATACACTATTCAGCATCCATTCATGGTTGGTGGGATTCTGATCGAAGAAAGCGTAGATGCCGAAAACAGGAAATATATCCACCATCATCGGAAGTAACCACATGCCCACTCTCAAGCCTTGTCGAATGCTTATTCCCATCGTCCTGGTAGGATTGATCCTGCTTGCGACGGCGACGATGCCGACGGCCGCCGCGGAAAGCCGAGCACCGAATATTGTCTTCATTCTGGCCGATGACCTGGGTTATGCCGACGTCGGCTGTTACGGCCAGAAGAAGATCAAGACCCCGCATATCGACGCCCTGGCCGCCGAGGGCATGCGTTTCACGCAGGCCTATGCCGGCTCGTCCATCTGCGCGCCCTCGCGTGGGGTTCTCATGACCGGTCAACATACGGGTCACGCCACGGTGCGCGGCAACATCTGCGTGCGCGGCGGAACCGTCGGATACAAAGGAGACCAGCTCATCCGCCGTATGCATCTAACGGAAAAGGATGTCACCGTCGCTCAGATGTTGCGGCAGGCCGGCTACCGCACCGGTCTTGTAGGGAAATGGCACCTGGACGGCTACCATCCAGAAGCCGGACCGCTCGACCGGGGGTTCGACGAGTTTTACGGCTGGCTGATCCAGAGCATGGCGACCCAAATTCCGAGCTACTTTCCAGAGAAACGCTACCGCAATCGTGAACTGTATGACGTGGAAGGAAATCAGAACGGACAACGGGGAACATACGAAACGGACATGTGTACCCAAGAAGCCATAAACTTCATCAAGTCGAGTAAGACGAAGCCTTTCTTCCTCTATCTTGCGTATATCAATCCCCACAGCCCGCTCACGGCCCCCAACCTCGGTCGTTACGCCAATGAGTCATGGAACGAGGACAACAAAACCTACGCGGCCATGGTGACCCATCTCGACCAGGGCATCGGCCAGGTGATGCAAACGCTCAAGGACGAAGGGCTGGACAAATATACCGTGGTGTTCTTCTGCTCCGACAATGGGCCATGCTCGAGTCAGAGCCAGAGATACCAGGATGTGGCGGAGTTTTTTGATTCCAACGGGCCGTTGCGGGGTTACAAGATGGATTTCTACGAAGGGGGAATCCGCGTGCCGGCCATCGTTCGCTGGCCGGGCAAGGTTCCGGCGGGCGTCACCAGCGACGCGGTATGGTACTTCGCCGACTTTCTGCCGTCCGCCGCGGAAATCGCCAAGGCAAAAACGCCGGACGGGATTGACGGCCTCAGTATCCTTCCGACGTTGCTCGGCAAACCACAAGAGACAGCCGACCGCTTTCTGTATTGGGAGCTTCTGGAAAAGAAGTTTGAGCAGGCCGTGCGCTGGCGCAACTGGAAGGCCGTCCGCTACGATCTGGGAAAGAATTTTGAACTCTACGATCTGGCGACCGATGTGGGTGAACAGCACGACGTGGCGGTGGATCATCCGGAAGTTGTCGCGCGCATCAATGAGTATCTGAAAACCGCCCGCACCGAATCTTTTGAATATCCCCTCGATTGACGCGTTGATAAATGGGCCATTTTGTAAGGGGCAACCGTGGACATAACAGCTTTTACGCGGAAGGAAACCCGAAGGGTTGATGCTCAGTAATTACTCGCCGCTGATCACCGTCCAACCTTCAGCAACCTTGATCGCGATTGCCTCCGCGTCGGGTGTTTGATCCTTGATCCGGATTTGGTTGCCCTGAACGGTAATATCCAAGACTTTTTTATGCAGATGGATCCGGGTCATGGTCAGCGCGGGCCAATCGCTCGGCAGACGCGGCGAAATCTCGCACCCTTCAACCGTCGGCTTGAATCCGAGGAACCCATAGAGCATGACCTGCGGAACAAGGATCGACTCGAAGAACTCCTTGTCCAGCCCCAAGCCACCCGCCACGTTGCCCCCCTGCATGGTCCCCTTGCTCGGGTCGCTGTAATAGGCGCGGTACCCGCCGGCGGCCTGTGTTTCGTCAAACCAGACGCAGATTTCCTTCAATCGACCGGCCGCGTCGTCCGGCCCATCCACCAACAGGCGAGCCATCAGATCGTGATATGACCAGCCGAGCACGCTACCGCCGTCCTGCACCTGATAGCCCCAGGGAATCTTTTCCGGATTCGACCAACCCCAAACGTAGTAGTCAAGGTTTCGTAGCGTTGAGGACCGTGGGCCAAATCGCCAATGGTAAATATCGGCACCCTGCGACGTATCGCCCTCGACAGTCCGCCGGCCGCTGATCCAATCGCGAATGGAGCGGGCCTGTTCAGGAGTGGCAAAATCGTAGTAGATCGCCTCGTTGTTAAGGAAGGTCCAGCCGAAATCGTGCATCTGACCGTCAAGATCGACCGTGCCGAATCGCCCGGTCTGCTTGTTCCAGAAGCGGCTGGTGCCATAATCCCTGACCTCGCGAGCATGGCGACGCAGATCGGCCGGATCGAAGGCGTCGGCGACGGTAGCAATCGCCCATTCCGGATGGCTTGCTATATGTTCTTCCAATTCCGCCAGGTCCAGCAGGGCATCGTAATAGTAAATGGTAGCCAGGGCATCCTCGCCGCCGAACGGGAGCAGATCCCAATAATTGTTGCCGATACCCTCGCCGCGAACGATCGCCTTTTTGCCATCCACGTAACGGACCCCGCTGCGGCCTTCATGCCCCGGCCAGGTGGTGTACACGCATTTACGGTTCCGGGTATCGAACTCGCGCATCATGAACCGCATGGCCGTCCGCATCCGCCCGATCTGTTGCCGAAGGAACGTGATATCTTTCGACCACATGAAATAGTCGCGGCCGCCGCGGATGAAGTTCGTGTTGTTGATGTTATGCCGAGTGTCGCAGGCGGTGTGGAACGACTTGATGATTAACTTGGCGGGTCCGGGATTGTCAAACCCGATCCTTAGGCCGGTGATGGTCCCCTTCCACTCCGGCAGACGATACACCGGAATCATGGTACGGGTTTCGGCGGCGGTCGCTCCGCCGATGGCGGGCGAGAAATACATCCGGCGTTGTGAACTGAACTCCGGCTGCTCCGCAGTCGTCCATTCCACGTAACAGTTTGCTCCTTGAAGACCTTCGGCCCACCAGTTGAGGCGGAGCCAGGGGGCGATCCGGGCGTTGATGGAAAAAGGCGGGGTTTGGGCCTTGGCCCGCGGCTCGGTCAGATCGATCATCCAACCCTGCTTGCTTACCTCGCCGCCCTTTGCGCCGGTCAGCGTCCAACCGTCGGGTGTGGCCGGCGGCGCGTCATAACCCTGCACGCCGGTCCCGCGAAAATGCCAACCGATCCCGCCCGCTTGCGCCCAGACAGGGAAAGGCCAGCCCTCCGCGTGTGCCGGGCCGTCATGCTGATGGGTATGCATATAGCCTTCGCTATTCATGACCCGGCCGGCCAGGGCCTTGGCCCAGCGGATGCGCATCGACTCCAACTCGCGTCCGCTACCCCGCGCCGGCCACAGCGTCGACATCGACATCCACTCGTCCCAAAGCGGGATCAAGGGGCCCGCCGGCTGATAATGCAGCCAGAACAACCGTCGCAGACTCTCCATTTCCCGCTCGTGGCCGGGAACCATGAACTGGGGAAAATCGTCGGGGACCGCCGAGGCGTTTTGACCGTACACCGGCGATAGAGGACACAGTAAAGCCGACACAACAAGCCACAAGTTGCGCGCAAGCATCAACGGACTCCATTCAAGCCTTCTTCTTGAAGGAAATTCGGGTTCGGCTTAAACATCGGCAATCGAATCGGGCCGTCGATTATTCCAGCGCCCGAATGGTGATCGACACGTTATCGACATAATAGGTCATCTCGGTTTCCCAGACGGCGCTGATGCCGAAGGCCACCCAGAATCGACCGTCAGCCCCGGTTTGGGTTTGCTGAACCAATGTGTAGGTTTTCCAGCCGGCGGTCTGATTGGCGGCCTGACTCGTATCGAAGTCTGCCTCGCCTTGAGGCCGCGCAGCACCGGTATAGAATGCCACTTTGCCGATGGTGTTGTCGCTGGCGCTTTCACTCCAGAGATCGAATTGGATTTCGGCCTCCACCATCATACCGGCGGTACCGGTGCCGAAGGAGCGGGTCATCCAGATGGTACCGTCATCCTGGCGTCCATCAAGATAAAAACGGGCCGAATAACTGCCTCCCTTGGCTCGGTCATCACTGATATCAACAGCCCAGGCCACCTCCCGACCAGGACAGTTCGGATCTTCGGGTACGTCGGCCCCAATTTGCCATTCGCTCTCGAAATCCTCGGTCAGGACACCCAACGGGATGTCCAACCATGGAAAGTATGAACAACCGGAAGCCCCCAGTAGAATCAGACCCACCACGCCCAGAATAATATGGTTCCTGTTCATTACTACATCCTTTCCTTGAAGGCTCAATGGTTACCCAGCGCATCTTGCCGTTCATCGACTTTCTAACGGCCTAGCGACAGGGTCGACCCCAACGGTGCGCTATTCTCCGCCAAGGCCGACAACTTACCCATCACCGACGGCGTCATCCTATCGGCCGATGCCAAGGTCCGCAATGCCGACATTCATTCTCCGGCCAACGTCAACGAGGGCATCCGATATTTCGAAATCTGGATGATTATTCCAATGGCTGACCTGTTACCCCGGCTGGTGGCCAAAGCCATGTGTATCGAGACCCGCATCTGGCCCCTTTCGTTCCATCGATCCATGAATCATGCCGCAGCCCATTCGTAATTCCTTATACCAAAATCATTTGTCGTGTTTTTATCCTTGGCTTCGTTTAGTCTTTTTCCGCTTTCCACGGCATCCCGAATCGTTCGGACAAAGCCCGGCCAACCAACTCATAAATACGAGTACTTACTACTAAGAAAACATGCGGATGATCCGGGCAGGCAAACGTGCCTGGAACGGATGGGCATGAACAGTTGAGCAGAACAGAAAAGGTGGTGGCGTAAGATCAACTTTCCCCCTCGCTAACTCTTTCCCTGGCTTGCGATTCGGGTTGGAGTTCCCTTGCTCGCGCTGCGGGCTGGTTAAGGCTGATCGCTGAAAGCTGACTACTGAATGCTGTCTACTAAATGCTGGCCGCTATCAAAGATCATCATCGTAGAGCATATCGGGCACGCCATCGCCCTCGAGGGCCCGGGCCCGCAGTTCGTTGGCCTGCTGCTCCTTGAGGACTTGCCATTCGTCGGAGGTGATGAGCACTTCTCGGGCCTGGCTACCTTTGTAGGCTCCGACAATCCCGGCGGCGGCCATCTCCTCGATCAACCGGCTCGCCCGCGAATAGCCGATCGTCAGCCGGCGCTGCAACAGGCTGACGCTGCCTCGGCGGGTTTCGAGCACGACATCGACGGCCTGCTCGAACAACT